>JBKPHT010000111.1:0-14888 GCA_046730015.1 Actinomycetota bacterium | reverse complement strand
GCCACGGCATCAGATACGCCTGAACGGACCCATCCACCCGCCACCGACCCACTCGAAGGTCCACGGCCAACCTCGATCGCCCACCCACGCCCCCTCAGCGGTCACCCAACCCACCCGGTGAAGCCAAACCCCAACAGGCTGTATTGCCTCGAGAACACCAGATCCAGCGCCCGCCACCGTGAGAGGGCAGTCAAGGGGCGGCCGCAGGCCGAGGCGACAAATGCGCAGCATTTGTCGCCGACCCTTGACGGCCCGGGGGTGAGGGACCACCAGCACCATGGAGCAAGCCAGCCCCTCCGGGGCTGGCTTGGGAGCCATCGTTTGCCCTTACCCCACGCACCCCGCACCGGGCCGAACCCGCTGGCGGCGGTCGTCAGCGGCGGCGGCCGAAGCGGGTGCTGTCTGGGTCGGCCTTGTCGGGGTCGAAGACCGCCTTGCCCCACTCGCTCGGGCGGCTGTTGGGGTCGGGGGCGATCGGCGGCGGCTCGCCGCCGAAGCCCGCGGGCCGCGGCGGCATCGGGGCGGGGCCGAGGGGTTCGTCCCCCGGCGAGCGGAGCTCGGACGGCAGCCACGGGCCGCGGTCGTCGCCGTTGAGGGCGAACGGGACCGGCTGGGTCGGCGGGCCGAGGTCGGCGGGGCCGGGCGCCTCCTGCAGGGCGCCCACCTGGGCGCCGACGCCCGCCTCCGGACCGGCGCCGGTGACGCCCGCACCGGGGGCGAACCCGGCGTCGACCTCCGCGGCGCCGTGGACGTTGGCCTCGACCTCGTCGGCGCCGTTGCCGGTGGCCGGCTCGGGGACCGGGCCGAGCGGCGTCGGGGACCCGACGTCGGCCAGCGGCGGCAGGGCCGTCGGCTTGAGCTTGCCCGGGTCGTCGAGCAGCCGCTGGAGCTCGGTGATGCCGGTCTGGATCCCGATCCGTTGCTCGCCGAGCCGCTTGTTGAGCCGCTCGATGTCGACCGTGAGCTTGTCGCGGCTGGCCAGCAGCGTCTCCACCTCGGCCTGGGCGCTGACCCGGGCCGAGTCGGCGCCCCGCCGGGCCTCGGCCTCGGCCTCGGCGCGGGTACGCGCGGCCTCCTCGCGGGCCTCGCTCAGCACCCGGTTGGCCTCCTCCTTCGCCTCCTTGATGGTGGCGTCGGCGGTCCGCTGGGCGAGGACCAGGGTGCGCCGCAGCGTCTCGTCGGTCTCAGACGACTCGGCGGCCACGGGGCGGCGGCGGACCTCCTCGAGCTCCCGCTGGATGTCGGCCACCCGGGCGTCGGCCGCCTCGGCTCGCGCCTCCGCGCTCCGCACGCGCTCGTTGAGGTGCCCGACCCCGGCGGCGACGCGCTCGATGAAGTCGTCGACGTCGCGCGTGTTGTAGCCACCTCGGCGAGCCTCGCGGAACTCGACCGATTGCAGCGTCTGCGGAGTCAATTCCATGCCGAGAGAGTAACGAATCTTCGACAGGGGGAAGGTGACACCCGGCTCAACAGATCGCCCGGGCCAGCAGCGTCCCGACCAGGAACACCACGATCGGTGACAGGTCGAGGGCGGCGACGCCCATCCGCACCGGGGGCAGCGCCGCCCGGATCGGGGCGAGCACCGGCTCGGTCAGCCGCACGAACACCTCGAAGATCTGCGCGTACGCCGTGCCCGGCGTGGGCGGGAACCAGCTCATGATGATGCGGATGAACACGACCAGCAGGTAGAGCTGGATCGCGATGCAGACGATGGATCTCACGGGTTGGCGGGCTCCCGACGGTGGGGGTCGACGATCTCAGGCTTCGTAGCCACGCTCGCGGAGGCGGCGCCGCTCCTCGGGTGAGACCTCGACGTCGCTCGGGGTCAGAAGATAGACCTGGTTGGCGACGCGCTCCATCTGGCCGCCGAGCCCGTAGCAGAGGCCGCTCGCGAAGTCGATGATCCGACGGGCCAGGTCACGCTCCACGCCCTGCAGGTTGAGGATCACGGGCACGTCGGTCTTGAACTTGTCGGCCACCTCCTGGGCGTCGTTGAACGACGTCGGCCCCACGACGACGGGCTTGGAGCTGCCGGCGACGGGCAGCGGGCGGACGACGGCGCCGCGGGACCGGGCCGGCCGGTCGCCCTCGCGGCTGCGGCGGGAGGTGGCGCGTCCCTCGCCGTGGTCGGCGGCGTCGCGGTCCCGGGGGCGGTCCCGGTCAGCGTCGCGGTCGGCTCGCCCGTGGGCGACACCGTTGCCGCCGGTGCCATCGAGGTCGTCGGCGGCCGACGGGGTGAGCGTCCGGACCGACCCGGACGGCTCCGGATCGTGCTGCATCTCACCGCCGGTGGCGCGGCGGACCACGGGGCGCGGTGGGACAGGGCGCTGGTGCTCGCCGGTGACATCAAAGTCGTCGTACTCGTCGTCGGGGCCGAGCCCCAGGTAGAGCATCGCCTTACGCCACATCGATGCCATGTGTCCTCCACCGGCCGGAAGTCATCCCTAGTGTCGCGCCCCGTCCCGATGTGGACGCGGACCGAACAGCCCGCGGCCGACGCGCACGATGGTCGCGCCCTCCTGGAGCGCGACGTCGAGGTCGTCGGACATCCCCATCGACAGCTCGGGCAACCCCAGCCGGTCACGCAGCTCGCGCGCTGCGTGGAACGCCGGCCGGGCCCCCTCCGGAGGTCCGGCCGCCGCCATCGCCATCAGCCCCTGCACGTCGAGGCCCAGGTCGACGAGACCGTCGACCACCGCAGGGGCCATGGCCGGCGTGCACCCGCCCTTCGCCTCCTCGCCCGAGGTGTTGACCTGGACGAGGACCGCCGCGCCCGGCGCGACCCGGGCGATCTCGGCGCCGACCGACAGCCGGTCGACGCTGTGCCACAGCGCGACGTGGGGCGCGGCCTTCCGCACCTTGTTGCGCTGCAGCCGCCCGACGAAGTGCCACCGCGGCCACGCCCGCTCCCCGGGTCGCCCCGACCCGGCGTCGGGCGCGCCGGCGGCCTCGAGCTCGGCGGCCTTGGCCACCAGCTCCTGCACGTAGCTCTCGCCGACGTCGGGCACGCCGGCGTCGAGCACCGCCCGGACCACGTCGGCGCCGAAGCCCTTGGTCACCGCGACCAGCCGTACCCGGTCCGGGTCGGGGGCCGCGGCCCGGATGCGGTCGCGCACCGCGGCGACCCGCGCCGTGAGGTCGGTCGCCACGGTGGCAGTCACACCGGGAGCCTGGGCCCCGCCACCCCTACTTGAGGAACGACGGGACGTCGAACTCGTCGTCGCCGTCCAGGTCGAGGTCGTCGACCGACGGCGGCCGCGTGAGCGCCTCCAGCTCGTCGTCGATGCGGACCGAGCCGTTGGATCGCGACAGCGAGTGGCTGGACGACGTGTTGCCGTCGCCGAACCGGTCGAAGCCGGCGGCGATGACCGTCACCCGCACCTCGTCGCCCATCTCGTCGTCGATGATCGAGCCGAAGATGATGTTGGCGTCGGGGTGGGCCACGCCGTGAATGACCTCGGCCGCTTCGTTGACCTCGAACAGGCCGATGTCGCTGCCGCCGGCGATCGTGAGCAGGATGCCCCGGGCGCCCTCGATGGAGGCCTCCAGCAGCGGGCTGGAGATGGCGTTGCGGGACGCCTGCAGCGCCCGGCCCTCGCCGGAGCCGTAGCCGATGCCCATGAGCGCGGAGCCGGCGTTGCTCATGATCATCTTCACGTCGGCGAAGTCGGTGTTGATGAGTCCCGGGGTGGTGATGAGGTCGGTGATGCCCTGCACGCCCTGGAGCAGCACCTCGTCGGCCATCTTGAAGGCGTTGACCATCGATGTCTTCTCGTTGGACACGGTGAGGAGGCGGTCGTTGGGGATGACGATCAGGGTGTCGACCTTCTCCTTCAGGCGCTGGATGCCCTGCTCGGCCTGGACGGCGCGGCGGCGCCCCTCGAAGCTGAACGGGCGGGTGACCACGCCGATCGTGAGCGAGCCGATGCTCTTCGCGATCTCGGCGACGACCGGCGCCCCACCGGTGCCGGTGCCGCCGCCCTTCCCGGCGGTGATGAAGACCATGTCGGCGCCCTTGAGGATCTCCTCGATCTCGTCGCGGTGCTCCTCGGCGGCCTGGCGCCCCACCTCCGGGTCGCTACCCGCGCCGAGCCCCCGCGTGAGCTCCCGGCCGATGTCGAGCTTGGCGTCCGCGTCGCTCATCAGCAGCGCCTGGGCGTCGGTGTTGACGGCGATGAACTCGACCCCCTTGAGCCCGGCGTCGATCATCCGGTTGACGGCGTTGACCCCGCCGCCCCCGATCCCGACCACTTTGATCACGGCCAAGTAGTTCTGTGGATTGCCGGCCATGGGTCGTGCCACCTCGCATTCAGGGGTTCACGGGGAGAGAGATCGATGCCGCCCGGACCGCCATTGCACCCGGATGGATCGACTGAAGCTACCAAGGCCGGTGCCCCCCTTGACACCCGCTCAACGTCAAGTTGAGGTCGATGCTTTTCCTCAACCTCTGGTAGTTCTCGCAGACTACGAACACCTCTGGTTCCGGGTCAAGGCCGGACTGCCGGGAACCCGGATGTCCAGCGTCTCGAGGCAGGCCGTGTCGACCGCTTCGAGCACGGTCGTGGCCGCGGTGACCTTGTCGTCGAGCTGCTCCGTCGATCCGAATCGGATCGCGCCGCCCTCCACCAGCGCGGCGTCGAGGTCGACGGAGACCGACGCGACCACGCCGGGCATGCGCTCGGCCACCCGCTCCGCGACTGTCAGAGCATCACGGGCGTCGGCCGGCAGCAGCTCACCCTCCTCCAGCCGGCCGGTCACGCCGGTCAGCACCAGCGGGCCCGCCGGGTCGGCCGCGGCGTCGCCGGCCCGCGGCTCGATCGACAGCACCCGCCCGCCGGTGTCGACGAACGCGGCCCGGTCGTCGGTGACCTGGACCATGGCCGCCACCGACCGCTCCGTGACCTCGACCTCGACCGTGGACGGCCACACCCGGCGGACGATCACCTCGTCGACCCACGGCAGCTCGCCGACCCGGCGGCGGACGTCGCCCGGGTCGACGCCGACCATCGGCTCGCCGGTTCGGACCCCGCTCGCCCGAATCACCTCGTCGGGGGCGGTGTGGCCGGTGCCGGAGACCCGGACCCGGTCGATGTCGAGCACGGGCGACTGGGTGAGCACGAGGGCGCCGACGGCCGCCGCGGCCAGGGCCAGGACCAGGGTCACGAGCCGCAGGCGACGACGCCCGGCGTCGCGGCGGACGGCGATGCGACGGGACCGCATCCGGGGGTCGACGACCACACCAGGCGCCGGGTCCGGGCCCGGGCCCGGGGCCGGCGCCGGGGTGCGATCGGCCGCCGTCGGCCCGGCGCCGGTCGGGCTCAGCACCTTCACCGACCCGCCGGACCCCGTCGCGAGTGCAGGTGCCGCAGCATGGGCGGGACGCGCCCGGCGGCGGAGCTTGCGGCGCTGCCGCCGGGACAGGCGGCCGGCCGGCGCCGCGGCGCCGGCGGCGTCGTCGGTGGCGGAGCCGGATTCGGAGCCGGTTTCGGTGGCGCCAGGGCTGGTCCGGACCCGGCCGTCACCGTTACCGCCCTCGTCAGGGCGGTCGTCGCCGGTCATCGGCCCCCAACCCTCAACCGTCGACCTCCACCTGAGGTGCAAGGTCGTCGAAGCCGATCATCCGGGTCTCCGGCACCAGGTCGACCCCGGTCTCCGCCCGCACCCTGGCCCGCACGCGGTCCATCAGCGTGCGGACGTCGTCAGCCGAGCCGCCCGGGTCGGCCTGGAAGAAGTTGGCGTGCTTGGTCGACACCTCGGCGCTCCCGAGGCGGAGCCCCTTGCACCCCGCGGCGTCGATCAGCCGGCCGGCGGAGTCGCCCGGCGGGTTGGTGAAGACCGAGCCGGCGTTCTGGCCGCCCGGCTGGTTCGCCCGGCGCCAGGCCACGATCTCCGACAGCAGCCGCTCCCCCGCCGCCCGCTCGCCCGGCTGCAGCATTAGGGTCGCCCCCGTCACCACCTGCGACGGCGTGACCGACGACCGGCGGTAGCCGAAGGCCAGCGCCGCCGCCGGCAGGTCCGCGGTGGTCCCCGCCGCCAGGTCGACCACGGTGGCCTCGACCACCGAGGCGGCCATGTCCGACCCGTGCCCCCCGGCGTTCATCCTGACGCCGCCGCCGACCGACCCGGGCACCCCGACCGCCCACTCGAACCCGGCCAGACCCGCGCGGACCGTGTGGCGGGCGACCACCGGCAGGGCGGCGGCCCCCCCGGCCCGCACCGTCGTGCCCTCGATCACGACCGTTGCGAACTCACCGCCCAGCGCGACCGCCAGGCCCGCGAACCCGCGGTCGGCGACCAGCAGGTTCGAGCCCTTCCCCACCACGAGCGTCGGCACCCCGGTGGCGGCCACGACCTCGGCCACCGCCGCCAGTTCGGCGTCGGTGGCGACCACGACGAACAGGGCGGCCGGTCCCCCCACCTTGTAGGTCGTCAGGGGGCCGAGGGAACGGTCGCGCTCGACCCGGGGGCCCAGCGCCGCCGCGGCCGCCGCCACCCGCGCGTCGGCGGGCGCGGCGCCGGCCCGGCGGCTCACCCCCGCTCCTCCAGCATCGCCACGATGCGGGGTGCGAGCGCGGTGAGGTCGCCGGCCCCCAGCGTCAGGCACAGGTCGCCGGGGCGGAGCACGGCCCGCAGCCACAGCAGCACATCGTCCAGCGCGGGGAGCCAGGCCACCGACGCCCATGGGTGGGCCTCCAGCACCGCGTCGGCCACGAGCTTGCCCGTCACCCCGGGCCGCGGCGGCTCTCCCGCCGGGTAGACGTCGGTGACGGCCAGCAGGTCGGCGTCGACGAAGGCGTCGGCGAAGCTCCGCCCCAGCGCCTCGGTCCGGCTGTAGCGGTGGGGCTGGAACACGGCCACGACCCGGCCCCACGGGCCCCACGCTGCGGCGGCCAGCGCGGCGGCCACCTCGGTCGGCAGGTGGTCGTAGCTGTCGACCACCGTCACCCCGGCGGCCTCGCCCCGCAGCTCGAAGCGGCGGGCCACGCCCCGGAACCCGGCGAGCGCGGCGGCGCCCTCGGTCAGCGGCACGCCCAGGCCGTGGGCCACGGCCAGCGCCGCCGCGGCGTTGCGCGCGTTGTGGACGCCGGGCGCCGCCGGCACCTGCACCTCGACCCGCTCCTCCTCGTGGGCCAGCGTGAACCGCACCCCGGCGCCGGCCGGCGCAGGGTCGACCACCCGGTAGTCGGCCGCGGGGTCGAGGCCGTAGGTCACCGGCGCCGACGCCGCCCCCAGTAGGTCACGGGCACCCTGGTCGTCGGCGCAGAGCACCACCGGCCCGGGCACCGCGGCCACGAACCGGCGGAACCCGTCCCGCAGGGCCGCCTCGCCGCCCCAGTTCTCCAGGTGGTCGGGCTCGACGTTGGTCACGACCGCGGTCGACGCCCCGAGGGCCAGGAAGGTGCCGTCGCTCTCGTCGGCCTCCACGACCAGCGGCCCCGGACCACCCCAGGCCGCGCTGGCGCCGAGGTGGGCGATCCCGGCGCCGACCACCCACCCCGGGTCCCGGCCGGTGCCGGACAGGACCGTGGCGAGCAGCGCCGAGGTCGTGGTCTTGCCGTGGGTGCCGGCGACGGCGGCGGTGTCCCGCCCGGCGCACAGGGCGGCCAGGGCCGCCGACCGGTGCAGCACCGGCACGCCGGCGACCCGGGCGGCGACGACGTCGGGATCGTCGTCGCCGGTGGCGGTCGACACGACGACCGCGTCGACGTCGGCCGGCAGCGGCGGGCGGTCGGGGCCGGTGGTGACGGCGACGCCCCGGTCGGCCAGCATGCCCAGGAACGGCGTCGTGGCCGCCGGGTCGTGGCCCGACACCCGGTGGCCGCTCTCGGCCAGCAGGGTGGCGACGGCGCTCATCCCGGCGCCCCCGACGTTGGTGACGTGGACGCGCCGGAGGCGGGACAGGTCGAGCAGCGCCGCGCCCTCGGCCGCGGCGGCGGCCGTCCTGACGGCGGTGGTCACCTCGGCCACGGCCGGGGCGTCAGGCACGGGCGTACCTCTCGACCAGGGCGGCGATGTCGTCGGCCGCCTGCGGGCGGGACGCCGCCCGGGCCGCAGCGGCCATGGCCTCCAGGCGCCCGGGGTCGGCCAGCAGGGCGTCGACCTCGGCGACCAGCCGCCGCCCGTCCAGCTCGGCGTCGGGCACGACGACCGCCGCGCCCCAGCGGGCCATGTGACGGGCGTTGGCGGTCTGGTGGTCGGCGGTGACGAACGGCGACGGCACGAGCACGGCCGGCAGGCCGGCGGCCAGCAGCTCGAAGCTGGTGCTCGCCCCCGACCGGCACACCGCCAGGTCGGCTGCGGCCAGCGATGTCGGCATGTCGTCGTCGTACTCGACGGCCTCGTAGCGCAGCCGGGCCCCGGGCGGCACCGGCGGGCCGCCCGCGGTGATCTCGGCCCAGTCGCGGGCGCCCACCACGTGGCGGAGATGGAGGTCGCCCCGGTCGGCCCACTGGCGGGCGGCCTCGACGGCGGCGCGGTTGATCCGCAGGGCGCCCAGCGAGCCGCCGAACACGAGCACCAGCCGGCGGCCCGGCTCCACGTCGAGCTTGACCCGGGCGCCGAGGGCGTCGCGGGACCGGTCGATGGCCAGCACCTCGGGCCGCACCGGGTTGCCGGTCACCTCCGCCCGGGGCAGCGCCGTGTCGGGGAACGACACCGCGCACGCCTTCGCGAACCGGCCGACCAGCCGGTTGGCGGCCCCCGGCGCCGCGTTCTGCTCGGCCACCACCACCGGCACGCGGCGCACCACCGCGGCCAGCGCGCAGGGCACGCTGGCATAGCCGCCCACCGACACCACCACCCGTGGCTTGCGCCGCCCCACCAGCCGCCAGGCCCGCCAGAACGCGACGATCAGGGCCATCAGCGAGCGGACGTTCTGCAGGCTGAGCTTCCGCTGGAGCCCCCGCCCCGGCAGCAGGGTGAGCTCGAAGCCGGCCTCGGGCACCAGCCGGGCCTCGATGCCCCGCTCGCTGCCCACCAGCTCGATCGCGGCCGGGCTGTGGCCGCGGGCGACCAGGGCCCGGGCGATGGCCAGTGCCGGCTGGACGTGCCCGGCCGTGCCGCCGCCGGCGATCAGCGCGAAGCACCGCTGGGCGTGGCGGGCGGCGGTCACGCTGCCTGGACCTCGCTCCGCTCGGTCATCGGCCCCTCCCCGCGGCGGCGGGCGGTCGGGGCGGCAGCGACCGGACGGTCGCCTGGCGGGCCACCGACAGGAGCAGGCCGGCGCCGGCCATGCCGAAGACGAGGGACGATCCGCCGGCGCTGACGAACGGCAGCGGCACGCCGGTGATGGGGAGGATGCCGATCACGGCCCCGATGTTGACGAACGCCTGGACGCAGAACCAAGCCGTCACCCCGACGGCCAGCAGCAGGCCGAACCGGTCGGGGGCGTGCAGGGCGATGCGGACCCCGACGATCCCCAGCAGCACGAACAGGCCGACCACGACGGTGGCCCCGACCAGCCCCAGCTCCTCGCCGATGATGGCAAAGATGAAGTCGGAGTGGGCGTAGGGCAGGAACCCCCACTTGGCCCGGCTGGTGCCGAGGCCGGACCCGAGGAGGCCGCCGTCGGCCAGGCCGACCAGCGACTGGATGTTCTGGTACCCCTTGTCCATCGGGTCGGCCCACGGGTCGAGGAAGGTCAGCACCCGGGCCCGGCGGTAGGGGGCGGCGAGGGCCAGCGCGGTGGCGGCGCCGATGCCGACCGTGGCCCACCCGGCCAGCGGCCCGGCGGGCGAGCCGCCCACGAAGCACAGGGCCAGGGCGATGGCGGCGATGACGATCGTGGTGCCGAGGTTGGGCTGGAGCATGACCAGCGTCGCGGTCGTGACCAGCACGACGATCACCGGCCGCAGCGTGGCCCGCGTGTCGTGCATGTGCGCGGCCCGGCGCGACAGCAGGTCGGCGACCCAGATGAGGAGGGCCAGCTTGGCCACCTCCGCCGGCTGGAACGTCAACGCCCCGACGCCGATCCAGCGGGTGGCGCCGTTGGCGTCGACGCCGATGCCCGGCACCAGCACCAGGCACAGCAGCACCAGCGCCAGCACCAGGAACGGCCCGGCGAACCGGCGCCACCGGTGGTAGTCGGTGCGGGCCACGACCACCAGCGCCACCACGCCCCCCAGGGCCCACAGCGCCTGGCGGACGACGAAGTACCACGACGACCCGTACGCGTCGAGCGCCACCACCGACGACGCCGACATGACCATCACGAGCCCGAACAGGTTGAACACGGTGACCAGGAAGGCGAGCGCCAGGAACAGCCCCGAGCCGCTCGCCGCCTCCGGGCGCGGGCGCGCCGTCGGGTGGCGGCTGCGGGCGCGGCTCGCGGTGCTCACCACGGGGACCGCCGCCCCTCGCCGGGCCGGGGGAGGCCGCCGAGATGCATTCCACCAGCCTCGCCGACCGGCGCGCCCTGGTGGGGGAGGCTCGGTTCGCTCGGCTTGCTCACCCTGTCACCCCGGCCGAGATCGAGTCCGCGTAGAACAGCCCGAGGGCCACGGCCATCGACATGATGGCGAGGATCCAGAACCGGATGATGACGGTCGTCTCGGGCCATCCGCCCAGCTCGAAGTGGTGGTGGACCGGCGCCATCCGCAGGACCCGCCGGCCGAACAGGCGGAAGCTGCCCACCTGCACGATCACCGACAGGGTCTCGAACACGAACAGGGCGCCGACGATCGGCAGCAGCAGCTGCACGTTCAGCGTCAGCGCGAGGGTGGCCAGGCCGGCGCCGATCGCCAGGGACCCGGTGTCGCCCATGAAGATCTGCGCGGGGGGCGCGTTCCACCACAGGAACCCGGTGATGCCGCCGACCATCGCCGCGGCGATGACGGCCAGGTCGAGCGCGTGGTTCACCTCGTAGACGCTCTCGTGCCGGAAGGCCCAGAACGCCACGACCGTCATGGTGATGAACGCGTAGATCGACGATCCGGCGGCCAGCCCGTCGAGGCCGTCGGTCAGGTTGACCGCGTTGGTGGTGGCGGCGATGAGCAGCACGGCGAACACGACCCAGCCGGCGCCGGTGAGGTTCCAGCCGGGCTCGTCCCACCGGGTGAAGCTCAGCGTCGTCTCGACGTCGGTCCAGGCCAGGCAGGCGACGGCGAAGCCGAACGCCACCAGCAGCAGGCCGCCCATCTTGGCGCGCTTGGACAGGCCCAGGTTGCGCTCGTTGCTGACCTTGATCCAGTCGTCGAACGCGCCGACCACCGCCGCGCCGGCGATGGCCAGCATCACCAGCACGCCCGTCCGGGTGAACACGAGGCCGGCGTGGACGTGGGCGGCCGCGTAGCCCGCCACGGCCGCCACCACGATCGCCACCCCGCCCATCGTCGGCGTCCCCGCCTTGGTGACGTGCCCGTCGGGCACGTCCTCGTGGATGGGCTGGCCCACCCGGTGGGCCTTGAGCCACTCGATCAGATAGCGGGTGCCGACGAGCGACAGCACGAGGCTGATGGCGCCGGCGATGAGCAACGGGACCACTCGGGGTCATGCCTTTCGTGGGGCGGGCGCGGGCGTGACGTGTCGTTCTAGCGCCCGCCGGGCCACCACGCGGTCGTCGAACGGGATCACCCGGTCGGCCAGCACCTGGGTCGTCTCGTGGCCCTTGCCCGCGATCAGGACCACGTCGCCCGGGCCGGCGGCGGCCACGGCGGCGTCGATCGCGGCTGTCCGGTCGGCCTCGACCGCCACCCCGTGGCGGCGGGTCACCCCGGTCAGGATCTCGTCGATGATGGTGACCGGGTCCTCCGACCGGGGGTTGTCGGAGGTGACCACCACCCGGTCGGCCAGCCGGGCCGCCACCTCTCCCATCACCGGGCGCTTGGCCGCATCGCGGTCGCCGCCGCAGCCGAACACCACGGTGAGCGCGCCCCCCTCGGCGACCAGCTCGCGGGCGGCGGCGAGGGCCTTGTCGAGGGCGTCGGGCTTGTGGGAGTAGTCGACGAGGACGGTGAACGGCTGGCCGGCGTCGACGGCCTCGAACCGCCCGGGCACCGGGTCGGCGGCGGCCAGGCCCCGGGCGACGGTCTCGGGCCCGATCCCGAGGGCCGCCGCGGCGGCAGCGGCGCCGACGGCGTTCCGGACGTTGAACCTCCCGGTGAGCCGGGTGGTGACCGCCTGGCCGCGCCACCGGAACACGGCCCCAGCGGGGGTGAGCCGCAGGTCCTCGGCGTCGTCGAGCCGGTACGGGTGGACGGTGAGGTCGCGGCGGCCGGCCAGGTCGTCGAGCAGGCGGCGGCCCCAGGGGTCGTCGGCGCAGACGACGGCCCGGGCCGTTCGGCCGGGGTCGAACAGGCGGGCCTTGGCCGCGAAGTAGCGATCCATCGTCCGGTGGAAGTCGAGGTGGTCCTGCGACAGGTTGGTGAACACCCCGGCGGCGAACCGGGTGGCGTCGACCCGGTGGAGCTCGAGGCCGTGGGACGACACCTCCATCGCCACCGCCCGCGTGCCCTCGGCCCGCATCCCCGCCAGGAGGGCCTGCAGCTCGGGGGCGTCAGGCGTAGTCCGGACGCCGGACAGGGTGCCGATCACCCCGCAGGGCGTTCCGGCGGCGTCGAAGACGGCCCGGAGCAGGTGGGTGAGCGTCGTCTTGCCCGCGGTGCCGGTGACCCCGACCACCGTGAGCGCGTCGGACGGGTGCCCCCAGAACGCGGCGGCCACCGGCCCCATCGCAGCCCGGACGTCGGCCACCATGAGCTGGGGGACGGGCAGCGGCAGCGCGTGGTCGACCACGAGTGCCACGGCGCCGGCGGCGACCGCCGCCGGGGCGAGGTCGTGGCCGTCGGCCCGGGCGCCGCGGACGCAGCAGAACAGCGACCCTGCGGTCACGTCGCGGGTGTCGTGGACCACCGACCGGATGTCCGGGTCGCCCGGCGCTCCGGCCCGGCGCAGCCTCAGCGCGCGGACGGCGGCCGCCAGGTCGTCCAGCCGCACGCTCAGCCCCCGGCCGGGGCCGGGGGCGGGAGCGCGGCGGGGTCGGGCGCCGGCGGGGTCGTGCCGTCGGCCACCGCCGGCTGCCCGGAGACGGTGGTGTCGGTCGGCGCCGGCGTCCCCGGCACCGTGGTCGGCGGCGCGGTCGTCGGCGAGGCCGCCGGCTGGGATCGCACCCGACCCGAGGGTGCCTCGACCGCCAGGGGCGCGGCGGCCGGCGTGGCCGCCGGGGCGACGCCCATGAGCCGCAGCGCGTGACGGCCGATCTCGGCGAAGGCCGGGGCGGCGACCGTGCCGGCGTAGGGGGAGGTGGTCGGCTCGTCGATGACCACGATGATCGACAGCTTCGGGTCGTCGGCCGGCACGAACCCGGCGAACGTCGAGATGTAGTGGTAGTTGCCGGCCTCGTCCCGGTAGCCGCCGATGGGCTGGGGCTTGCGGGCGGTGCCGGTCTTGCCGGCGGCGTCGTAGCCGTCGATGGCCGCGGCCTTCCCGGTGCCGGACGAGATCACCTGGCTCAGCATCGCGCGCATCTGGGAGGCGGTCGTCGGCGACACCACCCGTCGCCCCTGGCCGGGGGCCGTCTCGTGGCGGTCGCCGTTCTCGTCCACGGTCGCCTTGACCAGGCGGGGCGGGACGTAGACGCCGTCGTTGGCGATGACGTTGTAGGCGAACAGCATCTGCATGGCGGTGACCGAGATCCCCTGGCCGATCGGGATCGAGCCGATCGACGTCCCCGACCAGTCGTCGGGGTCGAGCAGCGCACCCGACTCCTCGTGGGGCAGGCCGAGCCCGGTGGAGCGACCGAACCCGAACCGGCGAAGGTACTCGTCCAGCCGCTCCTTCCCCAGTTGCTGGGCGATCTTGATGGTGCCGACGTTCGACGACTTGGCTACCACGTCGGTGACCGTGAGGTCGCCCGGGTGGGCGTCGGTGTAGGTGTGGTCGGCCACCTGGAGCTGGGAGGGCACGTGGATGACCTGGTCGGGCGTGACCACCCCCTCGTCCAGCGCCGCGGACAGCGTGATGACCTTGTTCACCGACCCCGGCTCGTAGTTGGCGGTGACCGCCACGTCGTTGCTGGTGTTGCCGACCACGCCGGTGGCCGGGTCGAGGGCCACGTTGGCCAGGCTGAGGATCTCGCCCGTCTCCGGGTCGCTGACGATGGCCGAGCCGCCCTGGGCGCCGGTGGCCGCGACCTGGGCCGCCAGGATGTTCTCCACCTGGTACTGGAGGCCGCTGTCGAGCGTGAGCACGATGTCGTCGCCGGGCACCGCGGGATCGATCTGGTGCCGACCGGCAGGGATCGTGCGGCCCTCCATGTCGCGCTCGACGACCAGCAGGCCCGAGCGGCCCGCCAGCTCGTCGTCCATGCTCTGCTCGATGCCGGACAGGCCGGCGTGGTCGACGCCGACCTGGCCGATCAGCGACCGGCCGAGGTCGCCGGCCGGGTTGAACCGCTTCTGCTCGTCGAACAGCAGCACGCCGTCGATGTCGAGCGCCCCGACCTGGTCGGCGACGTCGTCGTCCACCTGGCGCGCCAGGTAGACGAAGCGGCCGGGGCCGGTCAGGTCCCTGCGCAGCTGGGCCTCGTCGAGCCCGAGCACGGGGGCCAGGCGGCGGGCGGCGCCGGCGGGGTCGGCGATGACGCTGGGGTCGGCCGCGATCGTGGTCTGGGGGATGGAGATGGCGAGGTCGTCGCCGTTGCGGTCGAAGATCGTGCCCCGCCCGCCGGCCAGCTCGATCGGCTCGATCCGCTGCTCGCGGCCGTAGTGGACGTAGCGGTCGGCCCCGACCACCTGGACGTAGCCGAGCCGGACGACGGCGACGCCGAACAGCACGACCAGGCCGACGAGCAGAGCGAGCGAGCGCGACCGGGGGTCGCCGCCCCGTCGCCGACCGGTGCGGCCGGACCGGCCGCGACCCGACCGGGCGCGGCCGGACGCGGGGTGGCGGGC
>JBKPHT010000110.1:0-10743 GCA_046730015.1 Actinomycetota bacterium | reverse complement strand
CAGCGGTGGGGCGGTCAGCAGGTAGGCGGAGCGGGCCCGGCCGTGGCGGTAGATCCACATCGCCCCGGTGGCCGTGAGGGCGAAGGCCACGAGCGCCAGCCCGAGGGGCAGCCACACGCCGGAGTCCCGGCCCCGGCCGTCATCCGGGCGGTCGGCGGTGGCTCCCGGGACTGGCGGGACGCCGACCCGATCGGCTACGACCGGCCCGGCATGTCGCCGCTCGAGATGTGGGCGTGGATCGTCGTGCTCGCCGCCCTCACCGTCCCGCTGGTGGGCGGCATCGTGTGGGCCGCCATCCGCCGGCGGCGGCTCTGAGCACCGGTCCGGCCCATCCCGAACCGGGTCGGCTCGATCGCGCCGGGCGCGACAATCCCGACCCAGAACGAGCCGCGGCCGCTAGGAACCCAGCGCCGTCAGCGCGTCTGATACCGACCCCTGGTACGACCCGTAGTCGTGGTGGGGCCGGAAGCCCATGTCCACGTTGATCGACAGCATGTACGGGTTCTCCTCGGCGTTGTAGGTCTCGACCACCGCGATGCGGGGCTCCCGGGACAGCGCCAGCCGCAGCGTCTCGGCCTTGAGCCAGCGGCCGAGGCGGTGGCCCCGGTGGGCGCCCACCACGCCGGTGTCGGCCTGCTGGGCGATCGCCGGGCGCAGCCGGGACACCAGCAGCTGGCTGGCGCCGGCAGGCGAGCCGTCGGGGGCGAGGGCGAGGGTGGTGACCGTGTCGTAGCCCTGGGCGTCCCACCACCGCTCCCGGTCCTGCACCTCGGGCCCGGGCTGGACCTGTGGCTGCCAGTCGAGGTCGCCGATCGGGGCGTCGACCATCGCCGCGAGCGCGCCGGCCAGCGGCTCGGCCCACTCGTCGGGGCAGACGCCGACCCAGGTCTCCAGGCGGTAGCCGGACGCCCGGGCCGGGGCCTCGTCGATCCAGCGTCGCTGCTGCTCGGGGTCGAGGTCGGCGATCCGCAGGCGGCTGCACCGCTCGTCCTGGCGGCGGGTCGTCGCGACGGCCCGGCAGAAGCCGGCGCCGGCCTCGTCGCAGGTGAACCCGAGGAACGACGTCACGCCCTCGGCGGCCATCGCGTCGAGCGCGGTGGCCAACAGCCCGGAGCCGACGCCGCGGCGCCGCTCGGCCGGGTCGACGCCGACGTAGATCTCGGCGGTGGCGTCGTTGGTGCCGTCGAGGTGCCGTCCCGTCCGCACCAGGCCCACCGGGCGGCCGTCCCGGCGGGCGACCCACGCCCGGGCCCGGCGGTGGGCGGGCAGGTTGAACAGCTCGGCCGCGAGCTCGCCGGCCACCACGGGCGGGTCGCCGGGCTCGAGCTCGGCCATGACCACGCCCCAGACGTGGAACAGGTCGGCGAAGCCCGGGTGGTCCGCCCCGGTCACCTCGACCACCGCCGCCTCGTTCGCGGTCGTCACCATCTCCCCCGCGATAGCCGCGGCAACGGGGAGGCGACGAACGATTAACCCCGGGGGCAGACTGCACGGGTGACCTCGACCACCGATGGTCCCCGCCCCGCCACCGACGCCGCGGCGCTGGCCGCCGACCTGGGCGCCGCGCTGGCGCCCGACCGGGTGCGGACCGGGGGCGTCGAGCTGGGCCTCTACGGCCGGGACGCGTCGGTCATGGCCGGGCAGGCCGCGGTGGCCTGCTTTCCGCTCACGACCGACGAGGTCGCCGCGGCCGTCCGGGTCGCCCGCCGGCACGGGCGGCCGTTCGTGGCCCGGGGGTCGGGGACGGGGTTGGCCGGCGGGGCGGTGCCGGTCGGCGACCCGGTGGTGATCGTGACCACCAAGATGGACCGCATCCTCGACGTCGACCCCGAGCAGCGGGTCGCGTGGGTGCAGCCCGGGGTCGTCAACCTCGACCTCACGCGCGCCCTCGCGCCCCACGGCCTGCACTTCGCGCCCGACCCGTCGAGCCAGCAGGCCTGCACGATCGGCGGCAACGTCGCCAACAACTCGGGCGGCCCGCACTGCCTGGCCTACGGCGTGACCAGCGCCCACGTGCTGGCGCTGGAGGTGGTGCTGCCCGACGGCACCGTCACCGTGCTCGGCGGCCTCGACCCGGAGCCGCCCGGCCTCGACCTCCGGGGTGCGTTCGTGGGCAGCGAGGGCACGCTCGGGATCGCCACGCGCATCGCCGTCCGCCTCACCCCGAACCCTCCCGCGGTGGCGACGCTCCTGCTCGACTTCCCCACCGTCGAGGCCGCGGCCGAGACCGTGAGCGACATCATCGCTGCGGGCCTGCTCCCCGCCGCCCTGGAGATGATGGACCAACGGATCACGGAGGCGGCCGAGGCCTTCGCCCACGCCGGATTCCCGACGGACGCGGCCGCCGTGCTGCTCGTGGAGCTGGACGGCCTGCCCGCGGGAGTGGCCGACGGCACCCGCCGGGTGGGCGAGATCGGGCGGGCCAACGGCGCCCGGGCGGTCCGGGTTGCGGCGGACGACGCCGAGCGGGCGCTGCTGTGGAAGGGTCGCAAGTCGGCGTTCGGGGCGGTGGCCCGGGTGGCACCGAACTACTACCTGCACGACACGGTCGTCCCCCGGACCCGGCTGGTCGAGGTGCTGGCCGAGGTCTACGCCATCGCCGAGCGCCACGGGCTGGGCGTGATGAACGTGTTCCACGCCGGGGACGGGAACCTGCACCCGCTGCTGCTGTTCGACGCCCGGGAGCCGGGGACGATGGACCGGGTCCACGCGGCGGGCGAGGAGATCGTCGCCCTGTCGATCGCGGCGGGCGGGGTGCTGTCGGGCGAGCACGGCATCGGGCTGGAGAAGCGCGACCTGATGCCACTGCTGTTCGGCCCCGACGACCTCGACGCCCAGGCCCGGCTGCGCGACGCGTTCGACCCCGACGGCGTGGCCAACCCGACCAAGGTGCTGCCGGCGGGCAGCCGGTGCGGCGACCTCCAGGCGGTCCCCGAGGGCGTGTGGGTGTGACGGCCCGGTCCTCCCGAGGCGACGGCGTGCTCGATCGGTTCGCGCGGGAGGTCGGGCCGGCCGCCGCAGGGCCGGTGGTGGCGGTCGGGGGCCGGACCCGGTTCGGGGTGGGCGGGGCGGTCGACCCGGTGGCCCGGGAGGTCCGGGCGCCCGCCGGGGTGGTGGCGGTCGAGCCCGCCGACATGACCGTCCGGGTGCGGGCCGGGACCACCGTCGCCGACCTCGACGACGCGCTGGCCGAGGTCGGGCAGGTCGTGGCCCTTCCCCCGTGGCCCGGCGCCACGGTGGGCGGCGTCCTGGCGGTGGGACACAGCGGCCTCCGCCATCTGGGCTGGGGGCCGGTGCGCGACACGGTGCTCCAGGTCCGCTACGTGTCGGCCGAGGGGCGGGTCGTGACCGCCGGCGGCCCGACGGTGAAGAACGTGTCGGGGTTCGACCTGTGCCGCCTGCTCGTCGGGTCGCTGGGGACGCTCGGGCTGCTGGGCGAGGTCGTGCTGCGGACCCGGCCGCTGCCCGCCGCGGAGCGCTGGGTGGCCGGGCCGGCCGACCCGTTCGCCCTCGTCCGGCGGCTGCACCGGCCCGCGTCGGTGCTGTGGGACGGCACCACCACCTGGGCGCTGCTCGACGGCCACCCCGACGACGTCGCCGCCGAGGCCGAGGCTTGCGGGCTGCCCGAGGTCGAGGGCGGCCCCGACCTCCCGCCCCACCGCTGGTCGCTGCCCCCCGGCGAGCTGCCGGCGCTGGCCGGAACCGACGGGCGATTCGTGGCCCAGGTCGGGGTCGGCGTCGTCCACCACTCGCGGCCCCGGCCGCCCCGGCCGGTCGACCCGGCGGTGGCCGGGCTCCACCGCCGGATCAAGGCCCAGTTCGACGCGACCGGCCGGCTCGCCCCCGGCCGCGACCCGCTGGCCGCCTGATGGACCTCGGACTCGACGACGGCGAGCTGGCCACCTGCGTCGCCTGCGGCCTGTGCCTGCCCCACTGCCCCACCTACCGGGTCACGGGTGAGGAGGCCCTGTCGCCCCGAGGCCGGGTGGCGGCGCTGCGCCAAGTCCAGTGGGACGGCGTCCCGCCGGACGAGTCGTTCCTCCGCTCGGTGGAGACCTGCGTCCAGTGCCGGGGCTGCGAGACGGCGTGCCCGTCCGGGGTGCCGTTCGGCCACCTGGTGGAGGACGCCCGCGCCGCGCTGGCCGAGGGCCCGCCGGCGGACCCGGGGAGCTCGGCGCCGCCCGGCCCGGTCCGGCGGCCGCCGCTCGCGTTCCGGCTCGGCGTGCGGGCCCTGCGCTGGCACCGGCTGGTGCTGGCAGGGTCGTCGCTACTCGGCGTCGCCCAGCGGCTTCGGCTGGTGCCGGGCCGGCTGAGCCGGAGGCTCGGGCTGCCCGCCCGGGTCCCCGTCCGCCGCCGGCGGCTGGTGCCCTCGGGCGGCGACGTCTGGCTGTTCACCGGGTGCGTCATGGACGCCTGGATGCGCGACGTCCACGCCGCCGTCCAGCGGGTGGTCGAGTCGACCGGCGCCGGCGTCGCCCTGCCGGGTCCGGGGGCGGCGTGCTGCGGGGCGCTGGCCCTCCACGGCGGGCTCGGGTCCGAGGCCCGCGCCCGGGCCGCGGCGACGATGGCCGCCTTCCCGGGCACGGCTCCGATCCTGGTCGACGCGGCCGGCTGCGGCGCCGCCCTCAAGGACTACGGCCGGCTGTCGGGCACGCCCGAGGCCGAGGCGTTCGCCGCCCGGGTCCGGGACGTCCACGAGTGGCTGGCCGGGCGGCTCGCCGACCTGCCCGCCCCGCCGCCCGGCGCGCCCCGGCCGACGGTCGCGGTGCAGGACCCGTGCCACCTCCGCCACGCCCAGCGGGCCCACGCCGCGGTGCGGACGGTGCTGTCGCCCTACGCCGAGGTGGTCGAGCTCGACGACGAGGGCCTGTGCTGCGGCGCGGGCGGCGCGTACGCAGCGGTGCAACCCGACCTCGCCCGGGCGATCCGCGACCGGAAGCTCGCGGCGATCGAGCGGGCCGGGGCTCCGCTGGTGGCGTCGGCCAACCCCGGCTGCGCGCTCCACCTGGCGGCCGCCGGCGTCGCGGTCGCCCACCCGGTGGAGGTGGTGGCCGGGGTCCTGTCCTACAGCGGCGGCCCGACGAACACAGAGTCGTAGCGGGCGGCGATCGCCTGCACCCGCTCGTCGTCGTGGTCGGGCGGCCCGTCGATCTCGGTGGCGAGCGCCGCGAGGTCGTCGAAGGCGCCCTGCCCGCCGGGCACGAACAGGATCAGCACCCGCCCCGGCTCGTCGCTCACGACCCTGGGCGCGTGGACGGTGCCCCGGGGGATGAGCACCACCGCGCCGGCGGCTAGGCGACGTCGCGCACGCCGGCGGGTGCGAGCAGGTCGAACACCCGGTAGGCGTGGCCGATCACCGGCTGGGCGACGTTGCGGACCCGGACGCCGCCCGGGGTGACGCCCCGCTCGCTGCCGTGGTGGGCGTGGCCGTGGACGACCAGGTCCGCGCCGGCGGCGTCGATGGCCTCGGCCAGCAGGTGGCTGCCGAGGAACGGGTAGATCTCCAGCCGCTCGCCGCGCAGGGTCTCCTCGACCGGCGAGTAGTGGAGCAGGGCCACCGTCCGGTCGCAGCGGCCGCGGAGCTCGACGAGGGCGTCATGGAGGCGTGCCGCCTCGGCCCGGGTCACGCCCACGAATGCCTTCATGCACTGCTCCCCGAACGCGGTGGCGCAGGCGCCGGCGAACCCGCCCCCGAAGCCCTTGACCCCGGCGACGCCGAGCACGGCCCCACCGGCCTCGACCAGGCTGGACGTGCCGTCAAGCACCTGGATCCCGGCGTCTCGCAGGACGGCGGCGACCTCCTCGGATGCGTCCGCGTGGTGGTCGTGGTTGCCGAGCACGGCCACCACCGGGACGGTGACCCCGGCCAGCTCGGCCACCACCAGCTCGGCCTCTTCGGGGGTACCGCAGCGGGTGAGGTCGCCGGCCAGCATCAGCACGTCGGCTCGCTCCGCCACGTGCCGCAGCCCGGCCGCGACCAGGCCGACCGAGTCGCTGCCGACGTGGATGTCGCCGACGGCGGCGATGCGGGTCACGCCAGCTCCTCGGTGGGCCCGGGCTCGTCGGTCGACATCACGGCCAGCTCGTTGACCACCTCGTGGTCGGGGGCGACCTCCCCGACCACGTCGCAGATGGCCTCGCGCTGGTCGGCGGTCGCGACCGTGCCGTTCAGCACCAGCCGACGCCCGGCCACCGTCACGTCGACGCCCAGCTCGCGGGCCCGGTCGTCGGACGCGAGCGCGTCCTGGACATGCTGGAGCAGGTAGGCGTCGGGCAGTGGTTCCGGGCCGGTTCGCTCGCTCACCGGGGCACCTCCGCCCGGGGGTGGACCACCTCGAACAGCTCCTCGATGATCTCCGCCGGCACGGCCAGGTCGATCGACTCGGCGTACAGCAGCAGGCTCAGCAGCCGCCGGGGGCCGGCCAGTCGGGCCCGGGCCAGCACGTAGTCCCAGTCGAGCTCGCACCGGCCGATGACGGCCAGCGCGTCGTACCAGTGGTGGGGGCTGTGCTCGGCCGCGGCCAGGGCCTTGATGACCAGCAGGTCCTCGGGTGACACGAGCGGCGCGGTGACGCCCAGGTACTCGCGCTCGTTGCCCCGGGCCAGCATGTCGTCGTCGAGGTAGAGGTCGCCGCTCGACCGGAAGATGACGTCGACCAGGACCCCGTGCTTCCACGCCTTGTACAGCCAGTAGGGGTCCTTCTCCTTGGTCTCGAACCCGGCCTCGGCCAGGGCGTCCAGGGCCCGCCGGGCGTCGGCCGGGCGGACGAACACGTCGATGTCGTCGGTGACCCGGGGCCGGGCGAAGGTGGCGGCGCTCATGCCCCCGATCAGGAGGAACGGCACCTCGGCGCCCTGCAGCACGGCGATGACCTCCCGCAGGGCGACCTGCAGGTCGTTCTCGGTGGGTTCCTCGCCGACGCGGTAGTGGGAGCTCATGCGCGAGCAAGGATTCCCGTCCGGGCCGGGACCAAAACCCGTCCCGCCGGCGGGCCCGGCCGGTCAGGCCGTGAGCTGGAGCCAGCGGTGGTGGTCGGCGTCGTCGTAGCCGGCGAAGAAGGTGCCGAGGTCGTCGACCATCCGGTCGAACGACTCGGCCGCGAACAGCACCGGCTGGTAGTGGGTGATGTCGTAGTCGAGCGTGCCCATCCGGGCGATGTCCCAGGGCCGGATCTCGGCGTTGCGGAACTCCTCGATCTCGCCGTACGACGACAGCAGCCCGGCGCCGTAGGCCCGCAGCTCGCCGTCCTCCCACACGACCCCGAACTCGAGGGTGAACCAGAACACCTTGGAGAAGAAGTCCAGCGCGGCATCGCTCGTGGCCCGCAGCGACGCCGCCCCCGCAGCCTCGTACAGGTCGGCGAAGACGGGGTTCCCGAGCATGTTGGCGTGGCCGATGATCTCGTGGATGATGTCGGGCTCGGGGGTGTAGAAGGGAACCGAGTGGTGGCGGACGTACTGGGTCGACAGGAACGTCCGCCCCGCCAGGGAGCCGTAGAACTCGCGGGTCGGGACCAGCCCCGGCACAGGCTGGATGTGGAAGCCGGTCAGCCCGTGGACCCGGGCGTCGACCTCCCGCAGCTGGGGCACCCGCTCGGTCGGCAGCGTGACGGCCCGGGCGCCCTCCCGGTAGGCCCGGCACGCGTACCGTTCGTGCTTCCGCCCCAGCTCGCGGGACACCACCTGCCACACGCCGTCCTCCTCCGCCGTGTACTCCACGTCGGCGATCGGCTGTCCGGGGCGGTGAGCCCGGCCGACCTCGGCGATGGCCGCCCGGCGGGCGCGGTAGTCGGGGTCGGAGAAGCCCGGGTGGTCCTCGGGAAGCGTGAGCGCGGCGTCGCGCCCGGTCGAGGGGCTCGCCATACCGTCATGCTTCCCCCCGCAAGACGACTTGAGCAAGTTCTCTCGAAACTTCCGGACGAATCGCCGGGCGGTGTCGTACCATCGGACGAATCACTTGGCTGAGGGAACCGGAGTGACGCTATGCCCAGATCACCTGCGAGCGCGGCGATGGCGTCGGCCGCGGCGCCCCCGGCCCCACCGGTGCTCGACGACATCGACCGGGGGATCGTCGCCGCCCTGGTCGACGACGGCCGGATGTCGGTGAACGAGCTCGCCGGGCGGGTGGGGGTCAGCCGGGCCACCGCCTACGCCCGGCTCGACCGCCTGCGGTCGGAGGGCGTCATCACCGGGTTCACGGCCACCGTCGACCCGGCCAAGCTGGGCCACGGCGTCGCCGCCCTCATCCTGGTCAACGTCGAGCAGAACGAGTGGCGGGCCGCCCGGGACGAGCTGCTCCACCTGCCGGGGGTCGAGTACCTGGCGTTCACCAGCGGCGGGTTCGACATGGTGGCGCTGGTCCGGGTGCCGTCGATCGAGGCGCTGCGCGACGTGGTCCTCGACCACCTCCACGGCGCCACCCACGTCCGCTCCACCCAGACGGTGTTCGTGCTCGACGAGCAGCGGCCGGACTTCCCGGTACCGCGCCTGGTCCACGGCGACCGAGCGCGCGGCGGCCGGGTCGGTCAGTAGCCGAAGTCCTGGGTCCAGGTCCGGGCGCCGGCGTTGTAGCCGACGCCGATGGCCGTGAACTTGCAGTTCAGGATGCTCGCGCGGTGGCCGTCGGAGTTCATCCAGGCGGCCATGACGTCGCGGGCGGTGGCTTGGCCCTTGGCGATGTTCTCGCCGCCCGGTGACGGATAGCCGGCGGCCTTGATGCGGGCGTCGAAGGTGATGCCCTCGGGGGTCGTGTGGGAGAAGTAGTTGCGGTTGGCCATGTCGTCGCTGTGGGCCTGCGCGGCGGCGGTGATGCGGGGATCGGCCTGGAGCGGTGGGCAGCCGGCCGACGCCCGCTGGTTGTTGGTGGAGATGACCACCTCGTCGATCGGCGACGGCGGCGGGGCGGGGGCCGGGGCCGAGGTGGTCGGCGGGGCGGGCGCGGTCGTCGTGGCGGTGGTGGCCGGCGGTTCGGTCGGCGGCGACGTCGCGGCCGGATCGCCGGGCAGGGTGGTGGCGGCGGTCGAGCCGGGGCCGGTGCCCGTGGTCGCAGACGCGCTGGTGCCGGTCGTGCCGGTGGCGTCGGTCTTCCGGGCGACGGCGGTGGATTCCGTGGGCTCGCCGCGGTCGGCGGCGGTCTCGACTCGGCCGGCGTCGGGCTCGCGCCCGAGGTCGGTCGCGGCGACAGCCGCCAGCGGGGCAAGGCAGGCGACGAGGAAGCCCAGCATCAGGCGTGCAGGCGAGAAGCGACGTCGGGCCGACACGGTGCCGTGACCTTACCCACGCCCCGCGGGCGGTGCGTAGCCGATCGTCACAGAGTTGTCGCACACGATCGGTCCCGCCCCGGGTAAAGATGCCCTTGCCCGACGCCGCCCTCCCCGGTGGCCCGGGCGGCCCGACGCCCCGTCGGGTCTCCATCGCCCTTGGCGGGCCGTTGAGAGGTGGCGAGCGAGATGAGTGAGATCCTGATCATGGGGCTGGTGGCGATCGCCGTGGTGATCGTCATGGCTTGGGTGCTGGGCCGGTTGGTCGCCCGAGACGACATGTCGTACGCGGACGGGGACCTGTCGCCCTCCCGCTGAGCCCCGACGACGTTCTCGCCCACGCCCCGCCGGCCCGGCCGGCGGGGCGTGGCGCGTGCCGGGACGGGTGTCTAATGTCCTCCATCAATGGGACGGACCCGGGAGGCCCTGCTGGAGCAGGGCGCCCTCCTCTTCGCCCGCCGCGGCGTCGGCGGCGTCACCGCGCGGGAGCTCCACGACGCGGTCGGGGCCCGCAACGAGTCGGCCCTCCACTACCACTTCGGCGGCAAGGACGGCCTGGTGCTGGCCATTCTCCGGGGCCACCTGGACGCGGTCGAGGCGCGCCGGGGCCGGCTGGTCGCGGCGATCGAGGCCGACGACCGGCGCGGCGACGTCCGCCGCCTCGTCCACGCCCTGGCGGCGCCGATGGCCGACGACCTGCCGACCCCGCTGGGCCGGGCCCACCTGCGGCTGGTCGACCAGGTCAGCCACCCGTCGCTGGCGTACGACGCCCCGTTCCGGGTGACCGAGGCGCCCGCCGGAGCGGCGGTCGTCCGCTGGCTGTGGCAGGCGACCGCAGACCTCCCAGGGCCGATCCGGCTCGAGCGGCTGCGGGCGCTGCGCGAGCAGCTCATCAGCCTGTTCGCCCGCCGGGCCCAGCTGATCGACGACACGCCCGCCGACGCCGCCCCCGCGCTCGGGCTGTTCCTCCCCAACCTGATCGACACCCTCGTGGCCGGCCTCCGCGCCATGCCGTCCCCGGAGGCGGTGGCCGCGGCGACGGTGGCGGCGGGGTCCGATGCCTGAGGCCGACGAGACCGGCGCCGCCGCGGTCGCCGACGCCTACGTGTGGGGCTACCCGCTGGTGACCATGCACCGGCTCCGGGCCGGGCACCCGGCCGCCGGCAGCGGCGGGCTCGTGCGCCGCGACCGGCTGTCGACGGCCGCCGACCGCGCGGTGGTCGGGCCCAACAACGACACCCTGTACGCCTCCGGCTGGTTCGACCTGCGGGCCGGCGACCTCACCGTCGACGCCGGCGTGCTCGACCCGCCCGGCCGCTACTGGTCGGTGATGCTGCTCGACGCCTACACGAACGTCGCCTACGTCTGCCGCCGCCTCCACGGCAGCGGCGGCGCCCGGGTCCGGGTCACGCTCGACCCCGCCCGCCCGGCGCCCGACGCCCGCGCCGACGTCGTCCCGCTCGCCACGCCCACCGTCTGGGTG
>JBKPHT010000109.1:0-36777 GCA_046730015.1 Actinomycetota bacterium | reverse complement strand
CGGGCCCACCTCAGCGACTGGCTCGAACGCGCCCGCAACGGTGACGAGGTCGTCGTCACGGACCGGGGGCTGCCGGTGGCCAGGATCCTCGGGATCGAGTCGTCCGCCACCGTCGCCCGTCTCACCGCGGAAGGCGTCATCGCCCCACCGCGTGCCGCCTCCCGGCCGGCCGCCGGGGGCCGACGGCGCCCGCGGCCGGCCCGCCCGGTCAGCGACCGGGTCGGCGAGCAGCGGCGCTGATCCGAGCGCGTGATCGTCTACTTCGATGCCAGCGCCCTCGTGAAGCTGCTGGTCGAGGAGGTCGGCAGCGACGCTGCCGCCGACCTCTGGGACGGGTGCGACACAGCGCTGGCGAGCCGCCTCGCCTACCCGGAGGTCCGGGCGGCCCTCGCCGCCGCCCATCGCAACCGCGACCTGTCGGATCGGGCCCACGCATCCGTCCTCCGCGCCTGGGAGGGGTACTGGGCAGCGGTCCGTCCCGTCGAGCTGACGGCCGCCGTAGAGCGCCGGGCCGGCGACCTAGCCCACCGCCACGGGCTGCGCGGGGCCGACGCGGTGCACCTGGCGAGCGCCATGGTGGCAGCCGGGCCGCCCGGCCTCGTCGTGGCGGTCTGGAACCGGCGCCTGCACGCTGCCGCGGCGGCCGAAGGCCTCGGCACCGCACCGGCACGGCTCTGAGCCGGTCGAGAGGACGGCGCCGGTCCTCAGATGCGAGTTGCCGGCTCCGGACGGCAAGCCCGGTGTGGCGTCCGTGGCCGCGCGATCACGCGGTGAGCGACGCCAACCCGGTGTGGCGTCCGTGGCCGCGCGATCACGCGGTGAGCGACGCCAACCCGGCGTCAGTCCCACTCGGCGATGGTGGAGTCCGCGTCCTCGGCCTCGAAGAGGGCCGGCAGCAGGTCGTCGTGGCGGGTGAACAGGCGGCTGGCGGGGGAGCCGCCGGCCAGCGCATCGGCCGCCAGCACCACCGCGGAGGCGGTGTAGGTCGACCGCTCGCCGGACGGGAACCGGCTCTCCTCGGGGAACACGGTGCCGGTCCAGTAGCTCCCGTCGTCGGTCCGGTAGCGCTGGGCCCAGGCGAACAGCTGCCGAGCCCGCTCGGCCTCGCCGATGACCAGGTTGGCCATGGCGTACTCGCAGGTCTCGGCGGCGGTGACCCAGGGCCGGTCGGAGACGCACCGGACCCCGCAGCCGTCCATCACGAACGCCCGGTGCCGCTCGGCCAGCCGCTCCCGGCCGGCGTCGCCGACGACGACGCCGGAGAGCACCGGGTAGTACCAGTCCATCGCCCACCGGTGCTTGGGCGAGAAGGCGTCGGGCACGTGCCGGATCACGTGGGCGAGCCGGGCCGCCGACAGCTCCCAGTCGGGGCGCTCGTGGCCCAGCAGCTCGGCCAGCGCGATCGCGCACCGCAGGCTGTGACAGATCGACGACGACCCGGTGAGCAGGGCGAACGACCACGGCGTGCCGTCGGCATGGCGGGCCCACAGGATCTCGCCCCGGGGCGTCTGCAGGTCGAGCACGAAGTCGACCGCCCGCTCGACCACCGGCCACATCGCCTCGGTGAAGCCCCGGTCGCGGGTGCACAGCCAGCGGTGCCACACACCGGCGGCGACGTAGGCGATGACGTTGGCGTCGAGCTTGTCCTGCTCGACCCGGTCGGCCAGGTAGTACTGGTGCCACGAGCCGTCGGGCCGCTGCAGGTCGACCAGCCACTGGAAGGCCCGCTCCGCCTCGGCGTGACGGCCGCCCAGGGTGAGTGCCATGGCCGCCTCGACGTGGTTCCACGGGTCGGCGTGCCCGCCGGGGAACCAGGGGATCATGCCCGAGGGCAGCTGCGAGTCGGCGATGGCGTCGACGGTCCGCCCGAGCTCTGCGGCCGACACCAGGCCGGGGACGTCGGCGAGTGTCACGGCGCGTCCGGTTTGCGGGCGTAGAAGACGATGCTCTTGCCGATGACCGGGGTCAGGCCCCGGTCGGCGGCCCGGGTTAGGCGGGCCCACGGCTGCGTCCCGCTGATGTCCCAGCAGAGCACCTGGTGGTAAGCGCGGACGAGGGGATGGTCGTCGTTGGTGGGCCCGACCGCGCACTTCAGCCACCAGTAGGGGGCGTGGATGCCGTGGGCCTTGTGGGCGTCGTAGGGCCGCACGCCCGCGGCCCCCAGGCCTGTCCGCATCTCGGTGGCCGTGTAGATGCGGACGTGGCCGCCCGGCACGAACGGCGCGTGGTACTCGTCCGACAGCGCCCAGCTGATCCGCTCGGGCAGGAACGCCGGCACGGTGACGGCGATCGTTCCGCCCGGGCGCAGCACCCGGGTCAGCTCCGCCAGCGCGGCCTCGTCGTCGGAGATGTGCTCCAGGACCTCGGCGGCGATGATCCGGTCGAAGGCGGCGTCGGGGAACGGCAGGGCGGTGGCGTCGCCCCGGGCCACGGCGCTGGCGGCGGCGACGGGCAGGTCGCCGGCGTCGGCCATGGCGGTGGCCATGGCGGCGACGTCCTTGAGCTCGGCCTCGTCGTAGTCGAAGGCGGTGACCCTGGCGCCCCGGCGGAGCGCCTCGAAGGCGTGGCGGCCGGCCCCGCAGCCGAGGTCGAGCAGCCGGTCGCCGGCGCGCAGGCCGAGCCGCTGGTAGTCGACGGTGAGCATCTAGCGCGCCCCGGCCACCCTGCCCGCCGGGGTGGCGCGGGCCCGCTGGTCGAGCAGGATCCGGTACTGCTCGACGGTCTTGGCCGCGGTGTGCTTCCACGACCACTGGTCGACGACGCGCTGGCGGCCGGCGGCGCCGACGGTGCGGCGCAGGTCGTCGCGGCCCAGCGCCCAACGCAGCTTGGCCGCGAGGGCCTCGCTGTCGCCCGGCGGCACGACCAGGGCGGTCTCACCGTCAGCCCCGACGACCTCGGGCAGCGCGCCGCCCGAGGTGGCGACCAGTGGGGTGCCGCACGACATGGCCTCGATGGCCGGCAGCGAGAAGCCCTCGTACAGCGACGGGACGACGGCCAGCTCGGCCTGGCTGTAGAGCTCGATGATCCGCTCGTCGGGGACGCCGGTGACGAAGGTGACCGCGTCCTCCAGGCCGAGGCGGCGGATGGTCTCGTCGGACCGGCCGCCCGGCTTCCGCTTGCCGATCACGACCAGGTGGGCGTCGTCGCGCTCGGTGCGGATCTTGGCCAGGGCGTCGAGCAGATAGCTGAGGCCCTTCATCGTGACGTCGGCGCTGGCGGTGGTGATGAGCCGCCCGGCGACGGGCGCGACCTCGGGCAGCGGGCGGAACAGGTCGACGTCGACGCCGACCGGGACGATCGCCATGCGGTTGGGGTCGACCCCGTGGTCGGCGGCGATGTCGCGAAACGAGCTCTCCGACACGGTGACCACCCGGGCCATCCGCTTGGCGACCCGCGTCTGCATGGTGGTGAACGAGTACCAGCGCCGGAGGGTCAGCCGCTTGTACCAGCCCTCGGCGTGCTCGATCTCCAGCTTTCGGTCGACGGTGATCGGGTGGTGGATCGTGGCCAGCACGGGCAAGCCTTCGCGCTCGATGGCCAGCAGCCCGTAGCCGAGGCACTGGTTGTCGTGGACCAGGTCGAACTCGCCCCGGCGGGCGCGGAGGTGGCGCCAGGCCCGCAGGCTGAAGGCCAGCGGCTCCGGGAACTGCCCGAACGAGAACGACGTGATCTCCGCCATGTCGGTCCAGTCCTTGAGCTCCCAGAGGCCCGGCATCCGCATGGGGAAGTGGTCGTTGTAGATCTCGAGGCTGGGCAGCTCGACGAGGCGCACGCGGGGGTCGAGGACGGGGTACGGCTGCCCGCCCAGCACCTCGACGTGGTGGCCGAGGTCGACCAGGGCCTTGGCGAGGTGCCGTACGTAGACGCCCTGGCCACCGACGTGGGGCTTGCCCCGGTAGGCCAGCAGCGCGATGCGCAGAGGTGATTCCTCGGCGTGCATTCCCGCTACCTTTCCGTTCGACTGACCGGGCGGTCAAGTTCCGTCCGCCCGCCTGCTGCCCGCCCGCCGACGTCGCCGGAAATGGGTCGTGCTGCGCTGAAGCCGCTCAGGCTAGCGTCACCGGCTCCCCGACCTGCACCCGTCCGGCCTCGTGGATCTGGGCATAGATCCCCAGGTTGTTGGCATGCCCCTCCCCGAGCGCGCGGCTGACGGCCGTGTCCCGGGGCAGCCCCGGCTGCGCCCGCGTCGGCATGGCGCAGCGGGGGGCGGGCATGAACGGCGAGAACGCGGCCCCGCCGCAGCGCACCACCCCGCCGACCCAGGCGTCCTCCACGAACCCGTCGCCCGCGCCCTCCCCGACCTCGACCAGCAAGGTGGGCCGGAACCGGCGGACGTCCCAGTCGCCGTCCGGGTGGAGGCCCCGTGCCGCGGCGAGGCTGGCGTCGGTCAGCAGGTGGGCGGCGGCCAGGTCGACGAAGCTGCCGGGCGGGGTGGCGAAGTCCCACACCTCCGAGTCGTCGTCGGTGGGGTCCATCGTGAGCTCGAAGGGCAGCGGCTCCTCGGGGGCCCGGGACAGCGTGACCTCGCGGTCGAGCCAGGCCGACAGCACGGCGTCGGTGGTGGGGTCGCCCGCCTCGTGCTCGGCGCCGTCCGGCAGGGTGAGCACCACCCGGCCGCCGGCCTCCAGCCGGGCGGCGGCGGTCAGAAGCGCTCCCCACCGCTTGGCGGTGAGGACCTTGCCGGTGGCCGTGTCGACGACGCCCCACAGGCGGTCGTCGACCGCGCCGGCGTCGGTGAAGGTGAGCCCGTCGACCGCCTCCCCCTGGAACGACTTCACCGGGTACCGCCAGGCACCCGCGACGCGGCCGACGACGGTCAAGGGCCGCCGCCCAAGGCGTCGGAGGTGGTGGGTGGTGTCGTCGGCGGCCCCGTCGACGGGGTGGTTGGCGGGGCGGTCGTCGGCGGCTCAGTGGTCGGCGGCGGCACCGTGGTGGGCGGCGGCTCGGTCGTCGGCGGCGAGGTCGGCGCGGGAGTGGTGGTGGGCCGGGTGGTGGTCGTCGTGGTCGCGGGCCGCTGGGTGGCCGGGGGCGTCTCCGCCTCGGCGCTGGACACCGTGGTCGACGGCGCTGTGGTCGTTGTGGTCGACAGGGTCGTGGAGGTCGAGGTGGTGGAGGCCGGCGCGTTGCCCACCGAGACCTCGGGGTCGTCGCCGCCACCGGTCGCGGCCACCACGGCGAACCCGCCCAGCAGCACGATGGCCAGGCCGGCGCCGATCGCGCCCAGCACCACCCGGGGGTCGGTCGAGTCGCCGAAGCCCTTGCCGAACCGGTTGCGGTCCTCGCCGTCGGCGGGGGGCCTGCGCTCCAGCCGGCCGCTCAGCGAGCCGGCCCGGGTGCCGAACGGGTCGGTGTCGCTGGTGGTGAGCTGGCGGAACTCGTCGTCGGCCCCGTCGGACGGGTGGCCGATGGCCTGCTCCATCGCCGCAACCGGCATCTCGTCGAACACGGACGTGCGGGGCGAGTCTTCCCATGGGCGGTCCCACGCCTCGCGGGCCCACTCGTCGTCGTCCGGTGCGCGCCCGGGCTCGGGCGCCCAGCCGACCGGGTCGAGCGCGGGGGCGGGCTCGGGGATGTCGTCGGCGGCCGCCGGACCCGCCAGGAACGGGACGACGCCCGCGAGCGGCTCGACGCCGAGGTCGTCCTCCGGCGTCGGGTCGTACCCGGCGCCGGCGTCGTGCACCGCGGAGGCGAAGGCTGCGGCCTCGTCCGGCGCCTGGCCGCCGAACAGCGCTGCGCCGAGGGCCACGGTCAGCTCGGGCAGGGGATCGGCCACGATCGGCAGCCCCACCCGGTCGGTGATGAGCTGCGACAGCAGCGGGATCCGGGCCGAGCCGCCGACCACCAGGGCGACGTGGACGTCGGATATCGCCAGCCCGGCGTCGGCGATGGTCGCCGCGACGAGGTCGACAGCCTCGGTCAGCCGCCCGGCGAGCAGCTGGTCGAGGTCGTCGCGGGTGACCTCGACGTGGGCCCGGGCGTTGGGCATGGCCACGTCGACCACGGCGTCGGTCGCAGAGGAGAGCTGCTCCTTGGCCAGCCGGCACGAGGTCCGGAGCCGGCGCAGGGCCATCATCCCGCTCTGGTCGTCGGGGCCGATGCGGGACGTGAGGTCGCCGATGGCCGACTCGACGTGGGCCAGCATGGCTGTGTCGACGTCGACGCCGCCGAAGTCGTCGATGCTCGCCGGTTCGCCCACCAGGTCGAACCCGGTGGCACTGCGGCGGACGAGGGTGACGTCGAAGCTCGACCCGCCGAAGTCGACAACGGCGACGGTGGTGCCGAGGGCCAGCTCGACGTCGTGGCTGAGCTTGGCCATCGCCGCGATCGGCTCGGGCACGAGGACCGCCGGGGTGGGGCTGACCTGGGCGGCGGCTGCCACCAGCACCGGCTCGACCATCCCCGCGAGGCGCAGCGGGTAGGTGAGGACGAGCTGGTCGGGCGGGCCGCCGGGCATCGTCCCGGCCCGGTCGACGACCGTGCCGATGAGCGCCTCGGTGAGCAGGTAGGGGTCGATGAGCTGGTCGTCGAGGACGACCTGCTCGGCGTCGCCGAGCCGTCCGGCCACCGACCGGGCGACGAGCACCGGTTCGTAGCGGCAGGCCAGCTCGGCAGCCTCGCCGACGAGGCTGGAGCCGTCGGCCCGGGGGAGGGCGACCGCGGGCATGGTGGTCGAGGTCTCGCCAAGCGCGCAGGGCTCGACGTGAAGGCCCCGCTGCAGCGCGGCGGCACACGCCGCGGTACCCAGGTCGATACCCAGGCTGTAGCTCATCTCAGCTCTCCCCACCCCAGCTCGCCTCTGACACCGAACCGTAACAAGCCCTGATGGGCCCCCGGAACCCGCCCGGCCAGGTTCAGCGCGAAATGTCCACGAAATGCCATGCTACGCGGTCAGTCTGTCGCGGAGAGGGGCGAAATCTGGGCGCGGCCGGCGCCCTCGGGTTCCGGCCCGTCGGGTTCGTCCCCGCCGTGGGTCGCTGCGGTCGCGGCTGCTGCGGTCGGCGCCACCGCCGCCGGGTCGCGGCGCCGGCTCGACCGGGCCGCCACCGCCCACCCCGCCGCCAGCCCCGCGAGGGCGACGGCCAGCGCGGGGGCCAGGCCCCAGCGGGTGTACAGCGTCGTGCCTTCCCGGACGCCGACGGTGGCGTGCATCACGCGCTGCTCCGACACCGCCGTCCGCTGCTCGACCGTGCCGTCGGGCGCGATGACCGCGCTGAACCCGGTGGGGGCCACCTGCAGCAGCCACCGGCCGCTCTCGATCGCCCGCATCCGGGACGACGCGACCTGCTGGGTCTGGACCAGCGTCCCCGAGAAGGACGAGCCGTTCGTCGGGTTGAGCACCAGGCCGGCGCCGTCCTCGACCCCCTCCCGCACCCGGTCGCCGAAGAAGACCTCCCACGAGATGACGACGCTCACCCGCCCGGCCGGGGTGTCGAGCGTCGCCGGCTCCCGCCCGATGACCGCGTCGCGCGAGGTCAGCGACCCGCCGCCGAACCGCTCCAGCAGGCCCCGCAGCGGCACGTACTCGCCGAACGGCACGCGGTGCACCTTCTCGTACCGGTCGACGATCTCGCCGTCGGGCCCCAACGCCGCCGAGAAGTTGAGGAAGTGCTCGTCGCCCGCGTCCTCGACGATGCCGGCCACCAGCGTCGTGTCGAGCCGCCGGGCCAGCGCGGCGAGCTCGTCGCCCTCCTCGGAGCCGGCCAGCCGGTCCACGTCGACCACGTCCTCGGGCCAGACGACCAGGTCGACAGGCGTCTCGACCTCCTCGCTGGCCGCCAGGTGACGCTCGAACACCTTGCGCTCGTCGGTGTTCCACGCCCGGGTGCCCTGGGGCCCACCGCCCTGCACCAGCGCCACCCGCAGGGTGTCGACCTGGCGGCCCTCCGGCGCCACCGCCGCCCCCGCCACGGCCACGGCCACCACGGCCAGCGCCGCGCCCCCGGCCAGCCAGCGGCGGCGGAGGAGTGCGGCCAGCGCGATGCCGGCCACGACCGTCACCTCGACCAGCAGCAGCGCCCCGCCGACCCGCAGCACGGGCGCCAGCGGCCCAGCCACCTGTCCGACCGCCAGGCTCGACAGCGGCACCCCGCCGAACGGCCACGTCCACCGCAGCAGCTCGGTCAGCGCGATCGCGCCGGGCAGCGCCAGCCAGCGGCCGGGGGCCGAGGCGGGCACGGCCAGCGCGGCCACGCCGAGGAGCGCGGCGTAGGCCACCGTGGCGATCGCGTAGCCGGGCACGGTCATCTCGGTCATCCAGGCCAGCGACGGCACGTACAAGCCGACGCCGACCGCCATGCCCCGCCGGAACCGGGCCCAACGGGGGCGGTCGGCGATCAGCCGGTCGAGCAGCGCGACGCCGGCGAACGCCAGCGGCCACCACCCCCAGGGAGGCAGCGCGGCGGCGATCAGCGCGCCGGTGCCCAGGCAGGCGAGGGCGGTGACGGTCTTCTGCATGGCACCGGGATGATCGCGCGCCGCCCGACCCACCTCCCAGCGCGGCCGGGCCGAGGCGAACCGGCGGCGCGGCGCGCTCGTGGATCGGGGCGGATCCAGTCGTTCGGCCGTTCCCGAGGTCTCAGGGGTCGGGGGCCGACCCCGATCGCCTCGGGAACACCGAAGCGACCCCTATCGACTCGCCTCTCCTCAGCTCACCAGGCGGAAGTGGGCGACGATCCGCTCCCGGGCCGAGCCCTTCGGATGGCAGGCGAACAGCGTGGCCCGGTGCTCGGGGGTCTGGTCGACGATGTGCATCGCGTCCGGGGTGACGATCTCGGTCGAGGTCAGCTCGTAGGTCCAGATGGTGCCGTCGTTCATCGTGAACACCAGCGGGTCGCCCGGCACCAGCCGGTCGAGGTCGTAGAACGGCTTGGAGTGGGTGGTCCGGTGCCCGGCCACCACCACGTTGCCCAGCTGGCCCGGGAGCGCCGTGCCCGGCCAGTGGCTCGGGCCCCGGTCGATGGCGGTGAGCGTGACGCCCTCGTGGAGCTCCTCGGTCACCCCGAGGGTCGGCAGAGACAGCGTGCCGTGGACGACGTCGGGCGTGGCGGCCCGGGCGTCGGCCGGCGAGTCCTCCGGGGCGGGCAACTCGGCCGGTACCGCTGCCGGCAGCAGCGGAGCCGGCGTGGTGGGCGGCAGCGTGGTGGTCGGCGCCGGGACGACCGCGGTCGTGCTGGCTGCCGTCCCGACCGCCGCGGTCCGGTCCGACCCGTCGCCGGCGTTCAGGGACCAGCCGGCCAGACCGACGGCGGCGGCCATCAGGGCCGCGACCAGCGCGGCCAGCGGGAGCCGGCGGCGCCCGGACCTCATGGCCCGTTTGTAGCATCGAGCACCCGGGCCGCGGCCGCCCGCGCCCCCCGGATGCACGCCGGGACGCCGACCCCCCGGGCCCAGGCGCCGGTCGCCGCCAGGCGGGGCGAGCGGGCGGCCAGCGCGGCGTCGGCCCGGCCCACCGCGACGAGGTGGCCCGGTCGGGGCTGGGGGAACGACCGCTCCCACCGGCTCACCCGCACCTCGACCGGCGCCGCCCGCAGCCCCATCGTCGCCTTCAGGTCGGCCAGTACGCCGGCCACCAGGGCGTCGTCCGGCAGCGACCGGGCCCGGTCGTCGCCGTCGTGGCCCACCGACGCCCGGAGCACCGCCACGCCCGGGTCGACGGCCAGGTGCGGCCACTTCGACGTCAGCCACGAGCAGGCGGTCAACAGCAGCCCGGCCGACCGCGGGACGAGGAAGCCCGAGCCGTCCAGCGGCCGGTCGGCGCCCTCGGCGGGGACGGCCAGCGCCACGAGCGCCACCGAGGCGTGGTCGACGGCTGCCAGCACCTCGGCGGCCTCCGGGGCCAGGGGCTTGAGCAGCGGGGCAGCCGCGAAGGCCGGGGCCGCGACGACGACCGCGTCGGCGGTCACGTCGAGCGGGTCGACCCGCCAGCCGGTCCCGTCGGGCTCGACCGCGCCCACGGCGGTGCCGAGCCGGACGGCGTCGCCCAGCCGCTCGGTCAGCGCCGCGACGAGCCGGCCCATGCCGCCGGCCGGGGCCAGGAACACCGGGCGCCCGGCGTCGACGGCCTCGGCCCGGAGGGCGGCGGCGGCCCGGACGAGGCTCGGGTCGGACGGGTCGCGGTCGCGGGCGGCGGCGAGCTGGGCGGCCGACACCTCCAGCGACAGCCGGTCGCAGTCGCCCGCGTAGATGCTGCCCACCAGGGGCGCCACCAGTCTGTCGAGCACCTCGGCGCCCAGCCGCCGGCGGACCAGCGCGCCGACGCTCTCGTCGCCCGCCGGCCGGTCGTCGGGCAGCGTCAGGTCGGCCCGCGCCCGCTCGACCCCCGCCGGCGACAGCAGGCCGGACGCGGCGACCGCGTCGAGTTCGGTCGGCACCCCGAGGAGCTGGTCGGGCGGCAGCCGGCGGAGCGCGCCGTCGAGCCAGACGTAGGCCGTGCCCGTCGCCGGCGCCACCAGCTCGGCCTCCAGGCCGAGCTCGGCGCACAGGTCGGAGGCGTCGGGCACCCGGGCCAGGAACGCGTCTGCCGCCTCGTCGACCGGCGCGCCGGCCAGCGGGCCGGTTCGCAGCTTGCCGCCGGCGACGGGCGCGGCGTCGGCGACGACCACCCGGGCGCCCCGCCGGTGGGCCTCCCAGGCGGCGGCCAGCCCGCTGATCCCGGCGCCGACGACCGCCAGGTCGACCCGCTCGGTCATGCCGGGGCGCGGGCCGTGTCGAGCACCCGCGCGGCGAGCGAGGCCATGACCGCCGGGTCGTCGTTGATCGAGGCGGTGCGGGCGAACACCAGGCCGCTCTCGCCGGCCACCCGGCGGGCGTCGACGTCGAGGTCGTACAGCACCTCCAGGTGGTCGGACACGAACCCCTGGGGGCACACCAGCACCCCCTCCGCCCGGCCGGTGGCTCCCAAGTCGCGGATCACGTCGGCCACGTCCGGGCCCCGCCACGGCTCGGGCGTCCGGCCGGCCGACTGCCACGCCAGCGCCCAGCCGTACCACGGCGCCAGGCCGGCCAGGGATGCGACGGCCTCGGCCGAGGCCCGCAGCTCGCCCGGATAGGGGTCGCCGTCGAGCACCCGCTCCGGCAGGGAGTGGGCGGTGAACAGCACCTTGGTCCGCTCCGGCAGACGGGCCAGCGCGGCCCGCACCCGGTCGGCCTGGGCCGCCCGCCATGCGGGCAGGTCGTGCCACGAGTCGATCCGCAGGTAGGGCAGGCCCCGCCCGGCCGCCGCCCCCCCGGCCCGGTCGTGGTACTCGCCGACCGAGCCGCGGGAGAAGTGGGGGGCCAGCACGAGGCCGACGACCCGCTCGCACCCGGGACCCAGCGCGGCGACGGCGTCCTCGACGAACGGCGCCGCGTGCTTGTTGCCGAGAGTCACGTCCCAGCCGTACGGCTCCGCGGCGTCGAGCGCGGCAGCCACGGCGTCGACCTGCGCCCGGGTCCGCTCTGCCAGGGGCGACACGCCGCCGATGGCCCCGTAGCGGTCGGTCAGGTCGGCGAGCTGCTCCGGCGTCGGCGTGCGGCCGCGGCGGATGTGGGTGTAGTAGCTCTCGATGTCGTCCGGCGAGCCGGGCGTCCCGTAGGCCATGACCACCAGGCCGGAGGTCATGCTTGCTCCCAGGCGTGGACGAGGTCGACGAGCCGCTCCAGCACCTCCGGGTCGGTCTCCGGCAGCACGCCGTGGCCGAGGTTGAAGATGTGGCCCGGACGGCCGGCGTTGAGGGCCAGCACCTCGGTCGCCGCCTCGGCCACCACCGGCCACGGGGCGAGGCACACGGCCGGGTCGAGGTTGCCCTGCACGGCGACGTCCGGGCCGATCCGCTGGCGGGCCTCGTCGAGCGGCACCCGCCAGTCGACCCCTACCACCGAGGCCCCGGCCTTGGCCAGCAGGGCCAGCAGCTCGCCGGTCGTCACCCCGAAGTGGATCCGGGGAACGCCGAGGTCGGCCACTCCGGCGAACACCTTGACGCTGGCCGGCAACACGTGGCGTTCGTACATCGACGGGCTCAGCGTCCCGGCCCAGCTGTCGAACAGCTGGATGGCCGACGCCCCCGCCAGCACCTGGGCCCGGAGCGAGGCGACAGCGATGCCGGCGAGCCGGTCGAGCAGCCGGGCCCACAGGTCGGGGCGGCCGAGCATCAGGGCCTTGGTCCGCCCGAGGGTGCGGGACGGCCCGCCCTCGACCAGGTAGCTGGCCACGGTGAACGGCGCCCCCGCGAACCCGATCAGGGGCACGTCGCCGAGCTCGTCGACCAGCTGGCGGACGGTCTGCTGGACGTACGGGGTGTCGGCCTCGGGGTCGAGGGGCCGCAGCCGGTCGAGGTCGGACTCGTCCCGGAACGGGGCGTCGACGACCGGGCCGACCCCCGCCTCGATCTCCACCCCGAACCCCAGCGCGGCGACCGGCACCACGATGTCGCTGTAGAGGATGGCGGCGTCGACCCCGTAGCGGCGGACCGGCTGCAGGGTGAGCTCGGTGGCCAGGTCCGGGTCCGTGACCGCCTCGAGGATGCTGCCGCCTCCGGCCCGGGCCATCCGGTACTCGGGCAGCGACCGGCCCGCCTGCCGCATGAACCACACCGGCACCCGCGGCGCCGGCCGGTTGGCCGCGGCGAGCAGGAACGGGGCGGTGGCAGGTGGGGCCATCGAGGCCACGGTATCCGCCTACCCCGTCCCCTCGAAGGTGGGAGGGGGGACACCCCCGTCGACACCAGGGCGCACCCGGTGGAGGATGTCCGGCATGCGGCCCGAAGACGACGCCTCCGACAGCAGCGCGGCAGCCGACACGTCGCTGGCCGACGGCATCGGCGAGACGGTGGAGCCGGGCGACGACGTCTCGTCGACCGACCCCTACGGCGACGAGTGGCCCGACGAGCCCTACGACGACGGCTACGGCGACGAGTGGCCCGACGACTCGCACGGCGACACCGAAGACGGGGACGACGACGACGGCGGCTACTCCGACACCTACGGCGACGGCGACGGGTCGACCACCGTCGAGCCCGAGACCGACGACACCGGCATCTTCGGCCCCGACGACGAGCCGGACACGCTGCCCACCGAGGACGACGCCTCGGTCGACCTCGACATCGAGTCCCACGACGCGTCGCCGTTGGAGGGCGTCGGATACCTGCTCGACCAGGTGCGCGACGCGCTGCTCGGCGACGACGAGGCGGCCGGCTCCTCGCCGTTCGACGCCGATCCGGGGGACCTCGCCTCCGACTCGGACCTCGACCTCACCGGGGACGGGCTGGTCGACGGGGCCGACCTCCATGAGGCCGGCCACGTGCTCGACTTCGGCGTGGAGGACGGGCACCCCGGTTGACCCGGGGTCGGGGCCGACCCGGGCGTGAGGGATACCTGAGACGAGCCTGAACAGGTAGCATGGTCCGTTCCTCGACCTCCGGAGGAGCGATTGGCCAATCACCCCGACCTGGCCGCCGAGCAGGCGTACATCGACCGGGCGTACGACTCCCTCGAACGCGCGCGGCAGTCGGCCACCAGGTTGCGGTCGATGGTGGAGGTCGGGAAGGGCGGGACCGAGCAGGCGCGGTGGGAGCGCGAGATGATCGAGGAGAACATCGCGGCCCGCCTCGATTACCTCAACCTCGGTGACGCCAGCCTGGTGTTCGGGCGGATCGACCACGCCCGGTCCGAGGGCGGGGAGAACTTCTACATCGGCCGCATCGCCGTCGCCGACGAGGCCCAGGAGCCGCTGGTGGTCGACTGGCGGGCGCCGGTGGCCGAGCCGTTCTACCGGGCCACCGGCCGCGCGCCGATGGGCCTGGTCCGGCGGCGCCATTTCGCCACCCGGGGCAGGAAGCTGCTCGGCATCGAGGACGAGCTGTTCGGCGAGGGCGCCGACATGCTCGGCGGCGACCTCGCGGTCGTCGACGACGACGGCACCCGGGTCCGGGGCCAGAGCTCGCTGATCGCCGCGCTGGAGGAGGCCCGCACCGGCCGGCTCGGCGACATCGTCGCCACCATCCAGGCCGAGCAGGACGAGGTCATCCGGTCACCGCTCCCCGGGGTGCTCGTCACCCAGGGCGGGCCGGGCACCGGTAAGACCGTCGTCGCCCTCCACCGGGCCGCCTACCTGCTCTACACCCACCGGTTCCCGCTGGAGGGCCAGGGCGTGCTGGTGGTGGGGCCGAACCGGCTGTTCCTCGGCTACATCGAGCGGGTGCTGCCCAGCCTGGGCGAGGCCGGCGTCGAGCTGGCCGTGCTGGCCGACCTGGTCGAGGACGTCCGCGTCGACGGCCGCGACGCCGGGACGACCGCCCGGATCAAGGGCGATGCCCGGATGTCCAAGGTCCTGGCCAAGGCCGTGCGGGACCGCGAGCGGCCGCTGCGGCAGCCGCTGCGGGTGCCCTACGGCGTCCAGACGCTGATCGTGCCGGTCGAGCGGACGGCCGAGATCGTGGCCGACGCCCGGCGGCGGTTCCGGCTCCACAACGCCGGGCGGCGCTTCGTCGAGGCCCGGCTGTTCGCCTCGTTGGCCGAGGTCAGCCGCATCCCGACCACGGCCGACGAGGTCCGAGAGCGGGTCCGGCTCACCCCGGAGGTGCGGGAGGCGCTCGAGCGGATGTGGCCGGTGCTGACCCCCGCCGAGCTGCTCCACGACCTGTTCGGGTCTCGGGCGCTGATCGACCTGGCCGCCGGCCGGCACCTCGACGAGGACGAGCGGGCCGCGCTGGTCCGGCCCCGGTCCGACGACGTCGACGCGGTGGTGTGGACCCACGACGACGTCCCCCTGCTCGACGAGGCCCGGGCTCTGCTCGGCCCCCGGTCGCGCGCCCGGCGGCGGTCGAACGGCGCCGGGGAGCCGGACGAGATCCGCACCTACGGGCACATCGTGGTGGACGAGGCCCAGGACCTGTCCCCGATGCAGCTCCGGATGCTCGACCGGCGCTCGCTCAACGGGTCGATGACCGTGGTGGGCGACATCGCCCAGGCCACCGGCGTGTGGGCCCACCGCGACTGGGACGAGATCCTCGAGCACCTGCCCCACAAGCGCCCCGCCCAGCACGCCGAGCTGTCGATCGGCTACCGGATCCCCGGCCCGACGATGGACCTGGCGGCCAGGGTGCTGGCCGTGGCCGCGCCCGACCTCCGGCCACCCGCCTCCGTCCGCCAGGCCGGCGACGAGCCCCGGCTCGTCGCGGTCGAGGGCGGCGGCGACGGCGCCCTCGCTGCCCGGGTGGCCGAGGTGGCACTGGAGGAGCGCGATGCGGTCGACCCCGGAAGCGTGGCCGTCATCGCCCCCGCGAGCCTGGTCGACGACGTGGTCGCGGCCCTCGAGGCGGCCGGCGTCGAGTACGGCCGGGCTTCCCGCAACGGCCTGGAGTCGCGGGTGACGCTGGTGCCGGTGAGCCTGGTCAAGGGCCTGGAGCTCGACGCCGCGGTGGTGGTCGAGCCGGCCGCGATCGTCGACGAGGAGGCTCAGGGCATGCGGGCGCTGTACGTGGCGCTCACCCGGGCGACCAAGCGGCTGGCGATCGTCCACGAGCGGGAGCTGCCCGAGCCGCTGCGGTGAGGCCGACGGTTCGGGCGGCGATTCCGTGGGCCATGAGCGCGGGGTGCCGTCGGAAAGTCCGGCGCCGTTACCGTGTCGGGCGATGACCACCCCGGCAGAGATCACCGTGGCGGGCGCCGGCAAGGCGTTCGGGACGACGCCGGTGCTGCGTGCGGTCGACCTGCGGGTCGCGCCGGGCGCAGTCGTCGCCCTACTCGGCCCCAGCGGGTGCGGCAAGACGACGCTGCTGCGGTCGATCGCCGGGCTGGAGCGGCTCGACGGCGGCGAGGTGCGGATCGCCGACCGGGTGGTGTCCGGGCCCGGCGTCCACGTCCCGCCGGAGCGGCGGCGGGTGGGCATGGTGTTCCAGGACTGGGCGCTGTTCCCCCACATGACCGTCGCCCAGAACGTCGGCTACGGGCTGCCGCCCCGGGAGCGGAAGGGCCCCCGGGTCGACGCCGCGCTGGCGATGGTCGGCCTCGCCGGCCTGGGCGACCGCAGCCCCGGCACGCTGTCGGGCGGCCAGCAGCAGCGGGTGGCGCTGGCCCGGGCGCTGGCCCCCCAGCCGGGCGTGCTGCTGCTCGACGAGCCCTTCTCCAACCTCGACTCCACCCTGCGGGTGCAGGTCCGCACCGAGGTCCACCAGCTGCTGGCGGGTCTGGAGGTCACGACTGTGTTCGTGACCCACGACCAGGAGGAGGCGTTCGTCCTCGGCGACGAGGTGGCGGTCATGCAGGGCGGCCGGATCGTGCAACAGGCGCCGCCCGCCGCGCTCTACGCCCGCCCGGCGACCGCGTGGGTCGCCACGTTCGTGGGCGACGCCAACCTGGTCGACGGCACCGCGTCCGGGGACGTGGCCGCGACCGCCGTGGGCAGCGTCGCCCTTGAGCCCGGGGCCCCGGACGGGCCGGTGCGGGTCGTGGTCCGGCCCGAGGAGATCCGCCTCGCGCCGCTCGACGGCGACGACGGTGCGGTCGCCGCCACCGTCGAGCTGTGCGAGTACTACGGCCACGACACCGTCTACCTGGTGCGGCCCGACGACGGGCCGCCGCTGCGGGTCCGGGCCGGGTCGGTCCCCCGGTTCGGGGCGGGCGATCGGGTGGCCCTCGTCTACGGCGGGCCCCCCGCCGTCGCCTTCGCCCCCGAGGCCCTCGTCGCCGCCGACGCGGTCCCCGAGCAGGACCCCGCTCCCGACCCGCCCCAGACCGTCTCGCCGTGATCGCCGTCATCGGCGCCGGCCCGGCCGGGCTGGCGGCGGCCTGGCGGGCGGCGCGGGCGGGGCACGAGGTGGTCGTCCTCGATCGGGCCCAGGCGGTGGGCGGCATGGCCGGGTCGTTCGACCTGGCCGGGCTGCGCGTCGACCACGGCAGCCACCGGCTCCACCAGGCGGCCCCGCCCGTCGTGCTCGACGCCCTCCGCGGCCTGCTCGGCGCCGACCTCCAGACCCGGCCCCGCAACGGCCGCATCCGGCTGCTCGACCGGTGGCTGGCCTTCCCCCTGCGGACCACCGACCTCGCCCGCCGGACACCGCCCGCGTTCGCCGCCCGGGCTGCGCTCGACGCGGTGACCGGCCCGCTGCGGCGGCCCCGGGCCGACACGTTCGCCGAGGTGGTCCGGGCGGGCCTGGGCCCGGCCGTGCTGGACGCGTTCTACGGCCCGTACGCCCGGAAGCTGTGGGACGCCGACGCGTCAGACCTGACCGGCGAGCTGGCCCGGCGCCGGGTGAGCGCGTCGTCGCCGGCGGCGATCGTGCGCCGGCTGGCCCGGGGGGCGCGGGCCGAGGGCCGGGCCTTCCTGTACCCCCGGCGGGGGTTCGGGGCCATCTCCGAGGCGCTCGCCGGCGCGGCCACCGAGGCCGGTGCCGACATCCGGCTCGGCTGCGGCGTCGCCGCCCTGGCCCGCCACGACGGGTCTGGCGGCGACGGGTGGACCCTCACCCTCGACGGCGGCGCCCCGCTAACCGCCGCCCGGGTCTGGTCGACGGCGCCGCTGCCCGCCCTGGCCCGGATGGTCACGCCGGCCCCGCCGGCCGCGGCCCTGGCCGCCGCCGACCGGCTCCGCCACCGGGCGCTGGTGCTGCTTTACCTGGTGCTCGACCGGCCCCGGTGGACCGGGTTCGACGCCCACTACTTCCCCGGCCCCGAGGTTCTGGCCGCCCGGCTGTCGGAGCCCCGCAACTACCGGGACGACCCCGGCCAGCCCCGCGACGTCACGGTCCTCTGCGCCGAGATCGCCTGCTGGGAGGGCGACGAGGTGTGGGCGGCCGGCGACCGGGCCCTGGCCGACCGGCTGGTCGACGAGCTGGCGACTGCGGGCCTGCCGGTGCCGGCGCCGGTCCATGTCGAGAGCCGGCGCCTGCCCCGGGTGTACCCCGTGTACCGCCCGGGCTTCGCCGGCGACCTCGACGCGCTGGAGTCCTGGGCCGGGGGGCTGGGCGGGCTGATCACGTTCGGCCGCCAGGGCCTGTTCACGCCGGACAACACCCACCACGCCCTGGCGATGGGGTGGGCCGCGGCCGAGGCGCTCGGTCCCGACGGCTCGTTCGCCACCGACCGCTGGCTGGCGGCCAGGGACGGGTTCCGAGGGTTCGTGGTCGAGGACTAGACGGCTTGCGGCAGTTCCGGGTCGGGTGGATCGCGTCTGGCGCGACGTTGCCGACCCGGTTGCATTACGCCGACCGCAGCTCCCGCCCGACGGCTGGCACCACGTGACGCAGGTACGGGCCGAGCCGGACGAACGACCGCCCGTGCTCGCGGAACCGGTAGCTGATCGGGACCTCCGCGTAGCGGAAGCCCTTGGCCAGCAGGTCGAGGGTCAGCACCTGGGCGTAGTTGAAGTCGTGGACGATCTCGGCCTCGGCCGCGGCGGCGGGCGACAGGGCCCGGTAGCCCGACTGCCCGTCGGTGAGGTGCTGCACGCCCCAGCGCCGGGCGAGGGCCCGGACCCCGAGGGTGAGCAGCCGGTTCCCCATCCAGCGGTGGGGCCGCATCGACAGGGGCAGGCCGGCGAACCGGGAGCCGACGACGTAGTCGGCCTCGCCGGCCAGGATCGGTCCGACCACCACGGCGAGCTCTTCGGGGGCGTACTCGCCGTCGGCGTCGAGGAAGGCGACGGCCGCCGCGCCCCGGGTCACCGCCAGGGCCAGGCCGGTCCGCACAGCGGCTCCGAGGCCGCGGTTGCGGCCGTGGGCGTGGACGTCGGCGCCCGCCCGGCGGGCCGCCGCGGCGGTGCCGTCGGTCGACCCGTCGTCGACCACCACGACCTCCACCGGATGGCCCATGACGGCGGCGGGCGCGCGGGCGATCACGTCGCCGACGGTGGCCTCCTCGTCGTGGGCGGGCAGGAGCATGACGATCGGCGCAGGCATCGTTAGGCAGTCTTCACTCCCGAGGACCGGTATGGCTAGCCTGCCTCGCCATGAGTGGTGTTCGTCGGGCGATGGGGATGGTTGTCGTAGTCGGGGTGGTCGGTGCCGCGCCGGTGGCCTGCGGCGGCGACGAGGACCGGCTGGTGGTCTACAGCGGCCGTACGTCCAACCTGATCGGCCCGCTGCTCGAGGACTTCGCCGACGAGTCGGGCATCAGCATCGACGTCCGCTACGACGACTCGGCCAACCTCGCCCTGCTCATCGACGAGGAGGGCGACCGCACCCCGGCCGATGTCTTCGTGTCCCAGAGCCCCGGGGCCGTCGGTTACCTCGACGCCGCGGGCCGCCTCGAGGCCCTGCCCGAGGACGTCATCGCTGCGGTCCCCGATGGCGACGCGGCGGCCGACGGCACCTGGGTCGGCCTGTCGGGCCGGGTGCGGACCCTGGTCTACAACACCGACCTCGTCGACCCGGCGACGCTGCCCGACTCGGTCCTCGACCTCACCGACGAGCAATACGCCGGGAAGGTGGCCCTGGCGCCGACAAACGGGTCGTTCCAGGACTTCGTGACCGTCCTGCGCGACCAGCTGGGCGACGACGAGGCGTCGGCCTGGCTCGAGGGCATGGCCGCCGGGAACCCGCCGACGTTCAACGACAACACCGCCATCGTCGAGGCGGTGGCCCGGGGCGAGGTCCCGATGGGGCTGGTCAACCACTACTACGCGTTCCGGGCCAAGGCCGAGGACCCCGACCTGCCGATCGAGAACCACTACTTCCCCGACGGCGACCTGGGGTCGACGTTGCTGGTGACGGCGGCGTCGGTGGTCGGCGGCACCGACCTGGAGGACGAGGCCCACGAGCTGGTCGAGTTCCTGCTGTCGACCGAGGCCCAGGAGTTCTTCAGCGAGGAGACGTTCGAGTACCCGCTGGTTGCGGGCACGTCCCCGAACACGGCCCTGCCGCCGTTCGACCAGATCGCGAAGACCCGGGTCGACCTCGACGAGCTCGGCGGCGGCCTGGAGCGGACCACCGAGCTCATCGACGAGAGTGGCCTCAACCGCTGAGCGGACCCGGCGGCGGGCCCCGACGGCCCTCGCCGTCGCCTGCGGGCTCATCGGCCTGGCGTTCGCGACCCCGCTGCTCTACCTGGCGTGGCGGACGGCCACGGGCGACGAAAATCTGGTCGCCCTCTACACGTCGTCGGCCACGCTGGTCCCGCTGCGGAACACGCTGGCGCTGGCGGCGGCCACGGCGGCGTCGACCGCGGTGGTCGGGACCGGGCTGGCCTGGCTCACCACCCGCACCGACCTGCCCCTCCGCCGACTGTGGGGGGTGCTGGCGGTGTTGCCGCTGGTGTTCCCGTCGTTCGTCGGGGCCCTGGCGCTGGTGGCGGCGGTGGCGCCGGGCGGCCTCCTGGACGAGCCCCTGGCTGCCCTGGGGATCTCCGCTACCCGGCCGGAGGGGTTCTGGGGCGCCTGGCTGGTGCTGACGCTGTTCACCACCCCCTACGTGCTGCTGCCGGTCGCAGCCCGGCTGGCGGCCCTGCCCCCGTCGTTGGAGGAGAGCGCCCGGCTGCTCGGCCGCCGCCCCGCCGCAGTGTTCCGGACGGTGGTGCTGCCCCAGGTCGCCGGGGCGATCGGCGCTGGCGCGCTGCTCGTGTTCCTCTACGCCCTGAGCGACTTCGGGGTCGTGGTCCTGCTCCGCTACGACACCCTGACCCGGGTGATCTACACCAACCGGGTGCTCGACCGCGACCGGTCGGTGGCGCTGAGCCTGCTGCTGGCGGTGCTCGCCCTGGTGGTGGTGGCGGGGGAGCGGGCCGCCGCCCGGCGCCGGGTGGTGGCGTCGGCGACCGGGGCCCGGCGGTCGCTGCAGGTGCCGCTGGGCCGGTGGCGCTGGCCGGCGCTGGCGGCGGTCGTGGCCTGGGTGGGGCTGGCGCTGGGCGGCCCGCTGGCGTCGCTGGGGCTGTGGGCGGCGCGGGGCCTGGCGGGGGAGACGTCGAGCCTGTCGAGCGGGGGCGGTGGCCTGGCCGACCTGGCCGAGCCCGCGGGCAACACGGTCGGGATCGGGCTGGTGACGGCCGTGGTGGCGGTGGCGGTCCTGTTGCCGGTGGCCTACCTGTCGGCCCGCCATCGGGCCCGCTCGGGCGACCTGGCCACCGGGTTGGTGGCGTCGGGCTTCGCCCTGCCGGGGCTGGTGATCGCGCTGGCCGTCGTGTTCTGGGGCCGCCAGCTGCCCGAGTCCTGGGGGCTGTACCAGAGCTTCACGATGCTGGTGTTCGGCTACGTGGTCCACCTGGGGGTCCAGGCCCTGCGGGCGGGCCAGGTGGCGGTCGGGTCGGTGCCGGCCCGGCTGGAGGAGTCGGCGCGGATGCTGGGCGCCGGCCGGGCCCGGCGGTTCGCGACCGTCGAGCTGCCGCTGATGCTGCCGGGCCTCGCGGCGGGCGGCGGCCTGGTACTCCTGTCGACGATGAAGGAGCTGCCGATCACCCTGCTGACGGCGCCGCTCGGCTTCGAGACGCTGGCGACCCGCATCTGGGCCGACGCCGAGGCGGTGTTCCTGGCGGAGGCCGGGGTTGCGAGCATCGTGCTGGTGACGCTGTCGGGGGTGCTGACGTGGCTGCTCGTGGTGCGTCGCGCGGACCGGCTGACGTGACCGCCCGGACCGGGCCGCGGGCGGCTCCGCGAGGCGACGGGGGCCGTCCGGTGGTTCGCGAGGCGACAGGGGTCGGGGGCCGACCGCCATCGCCTCCGGAACGGCGGGACGACCCGCATCGCCTCGGGCTGGCGGTCGCAGTGGGGGCGGTCGTCGCCGCGTGGGCCATGGTGGCGATCCCGGCCCGGGCCACGGACGGGGCCCGGACGACGGCCGACGAGCCCCAGTACCTCCTGTCGGCCCTGAGCCTCGCCGAGGACCGCGACCTCGCCATCGGCGACGAGCTGGCCGGCGAGCGCTACCGGCCGTTCCACGAGGCGACGCTGCCGACCCAGACCCAGGTGCTCGACGACGGCCGGGAGGTGAGCCCCCACGATCCCCTGCTGCCGGCGGTCCTGGCGGTGCCGATGGGGCTGGGCGGCTGGGTCGCGGCCAAGGCGACCCTGGCCCTGCTCGGCGGGGTGCTGGCGGGGCTGCTGGTGTGGACGGCCCACCGACGGTTCGCGGTCCCGCCGGCGGTGGCGGCCGGGACGGTGCTGGCCTTCGGGGTGACCGCCCCGCTGGCCGCCTACGCCACCCAGGTCTACCCGGAGCTGCCGGCCGCGCTGGCCGTCACGGCGGCGATCGCCACGCTGACCGGGGCACGCCGCCCGGTCGACCTGGCCGGGTTCGCGGCGGCGGTGGTGGCCCTGCCGTGGCTGGGGGTGAAGTACGTCCCGGTGGCCGGGGCGCTGGTCGCCGTGGCGGTCGGCCTGTTGTGGGCGGCGGGCCGGCGGCGGGCCGCGCTGGGCGTGGTGGCGGGACTGGCGGCGGCCGGCCTGGCGTACCTGGTGGCGCACCGGATGCTCTACGGCGGGTGGACGGTGTACGCGGCCGGCGACCACTTCACCGGTGGCGAGCTGACCGTGATGGGCGAGGACCCCGACCGCGTCGGCCGGTCACGGCGGGTGGTGGGCCTGCTGCTCGACCGGGGCTTCGGCCTGGCCGCGTGGATGCCCGGCTACCTCCTGGCCGTGCCGGCCCTGGCGGTGCTGGCCCGGCGGCGGCCGCCCGGGTGGCCGGCGCTGGTCGCGCCGCTGGCGGCCGGATGGGCGACGGCGACGTGGGTGGCGCTGACCATGCACGGCTGGTGGTGGCCGGGACGCCAGGTCGTGGTGGTCGCGCCGTGCCTGGTGCTGGCCGTGGCGTGGTGGGCGGGCCGGGCCCGGGCCGTGGCCGTGCGGCCGCTGTTGGCGGTGGCCGCGGCGTGGGGCGTGGTGCTGTGGGGTTGGCTGGTGGTCGAGGTGCTGCGGCGCCGGCGGACGCTGATCGTCGACTTCGAGGGCACCCGCGACCCGCTGTACCGGGCCTGGCACGCGGTCCTGCCCGACTACCGGCACCCCGACCTGGGGGACTGGGGACTGCAGGCGGTGTGGCTGGTGGTGCTGGCGGGCGCGGCGCTCCTGGCGCTCCGCTCGGACCGGGCCCGGGCCGGGGCCGGGTCCGGCTAGCGATGGCCGATCCCCGCCGCGCCAGGGTGGTGGCCCGGCTGGAGGCCGCGGGTTGCGTCGCCGCCGGCGAGGAGGCCGACGAGATGCTGGCCGCCGACCCCGACGGGGCGACGCTGGCCGGGTGGCTCGGGCGCCGGGAGCGCGGCGAGCCGCTGGCCTGGATCACCGGCACCGTCCGTTTCTGCGGCCGGGCGGTGCGGGTCGACCCGGGCGTCTACGTCCCGCGGGCCCAGACGGAGGACCTGGCCCGCCGGGCCGCGGCCCTGCTCCCGCCAGGCGGCCGGGCCGTCGACCTGTGCACGGGCTCCGGTGCGGTCGCTGCCCACCTGCGGGCGGCGGTGCCGACGGCCGCGGTCGTCGGCGTCGACCTCGACCCCCGGGCGGCGACCTGCGCGCGGCGCAACGGCGTCCCGGCCGTGGCGGCCGACCTGGCCGCCGGCCTCCGTGCCGGCCTCAGGGCGGACGTCGTCACCGCGGTCGCGCCCTACGTCCCGACCGACGGCCTGCGGCTGCTGCCCGCGGACGTCCAGCGGTACGAGCCCCGCCGCGCGCTCGACGGCGGCCCGGACGGGCTCGACCTGGTCCGCCGGGTGGTCGGGGCCGCCGCCGGGCTGCTCCGACCCGGAGGCTGGCTGCTAGTGGAGGTCGGCGGCGACCAGGACGCGGCGCTGGCGCCGGCCCTGCGCGCCGCCGGCTTCGGCGAGGCTGCGCCGTGGCGGGACGAGGACGGTGACCTCCGGGGGGTCGCCGCCCGGGCGCTCGGGTAGGTTGGCTCGGCGTCAGCCGGCGCCGGCCGCGGCGGTGGCCGGCTCCTGGTCGGCCACGCTGACCAGGATGCGGGCCGCGGCGAACGCGCCAATGCCGACGTGGCCGCCGTGGATCTCGACGGTGGCCGTGCCGTCGGGCGACACCGCGGTGACGGTGCCCGAGTGGCCGGGCTGGACCGCCGCGTCCTCCAGGAAGTCCAGCAGGCCGGGGGTGAACTCGAGCTCCTCGGGGATGCGGGTGACGGTGAATGACCCGCCGACCGTGACCGCTGACAGCGCCACGAGGTCGGGCGGTGCGTAGCTCGACCCGGGGATCGGGTTGCCGTGGGGGCAGGTGGTGGGGTGGTCGAGCAGGCGGTTGATGGCCCGCTCGACCGGCTCGGAGATGACGTGCTCCCACTTGCCGGCCTCGACGTGCGCGTCGGCCCACGAGAGCCCAAGGATGTCGGTGAGCAGGCGCTCGGCCAGCCGGTGGCGGCGGACGACCCGCTCGGCCAGGTGGAGGCCGTCGTCGGTGAGGTTGATGGCGGTGCCGTCGAGGGAGACGAAGCCCTCGGCCTGCATCCGCTTGATCATCTCGGACACGGCGGGGCGTGAGACGCCGAGCCGCTCCGCGACCCGTGCCTGGATGACGTCGACGTCGTCCTCCTTGAGCTCCCAGATCGCCTCGCAGTACTCCTCGAAGGCGGGGTGGAACTCCGGGGTCTGGTACTCGGCCACGCCCCAAGCCTACGGCGATCGGTGACCCGTCGCGGTGCCGCGCGGGCGTCGCTCCGTGGCGCCGCCCGACTCCGGCCGGTGTCGCGCTCGCCGCGCAGGGCGACCGTCATTACCGCCCGGTCTCCTCACGTTCGGCTGCGAACGATCCTTTTCGGCGCGGAGTCGCAGGTCGGGACGATTTTTTCGGATAAGTTCGCCTACCGGGTGTTTGTCGGCCCCTGACCTAGGGTACCGTTACCGCACAGGCCAGCTGGGGGCGGGGTGCCTGTCCGCCCGCCCGCCCCGCCCCCCTGGCTGTCTGAGTCGACGGGATCCGCATGGGTCCCGTCGTTCGCGTCCGGGACTGCGCTGGGGGCGCCCCGGGGGCGCGGGGGTCGCTTCCTCACCAGCCTGCCGCCGGGGCCCCCGGCTTGCCTGTCACACCCCGTCGGTAGGTTGTGCGACGTGCCCACCTCGCTCTTCTCGCCGCCCGTCCGGGCATGGTTCGAGACCAACTTCGCGGCCCCGACCCCGGCCCAGGCCCAGGGCTGGCCGGCCATCGCGAGCGGCGACCACACCCTCGTCCTGGCCCCGACGGGGTCGGGCAAGACGCTGGCCGCGTTCCTGTGGGGCGTCGACCGGCTGGTGCGGGGTGCGGCCTCCGCCGAGGGACGGCACGACGGCACCCGCATCGTCTACGTCTCCCCGCTCCGCGCCCTGGCCGTCGACGTCGACAAGAACCTCCGGGCGCCGATCGCCGGCATCCGAGCCGCGGCTGAGCGGCTGGGCGAGCCGTTCCGCGAACCGTCGGTCGGCCTGCGGACGGGCGACACGCCCGCCGACGTGCGCCGGCAGATGGCCCGCCACCCACCCGACATCCTCATCACCACCCCCGAGTCGCTCTACCTCATGCTCACCTCCCGGGCCCGCGAGACGCTCCGGGGCGTCGAGGCGGTGATCGTCGACGAGATCCACTCACTGGTCCCGACCAAGCGCGGCTCCCACCTGGCGGTGACGCTCGAGCGGCTGGCCGACCTCTGCGACCACCCGCCGCAGCGGATCGGCCTGTCGGCCACCCAGCGGCCGCTCGACGTCGTCGCCGCCTTCCTGGGCGGCCGCCACGAGACGCCCTCGGGGCCCCGGCCCCGCCCGGTCACGATCGTCGACGCCGGCATCCGCAAGCAGCTCGACGTCGAGGTCGTGGTCCCGGTCGACGACATGGGCGACCTGGGGACCGTGGTCGCCGAGCCCGCCGCGGAGCCGGGCGCGCCGCACTCCGGGCTGCCGGCGGCGACGGCGCGGCGCTCGATCTGGCCGGCCATCCACCCCCGGCTGCTGGAGCTGGTGCAGTCCCACCGGTCCACGCTCGTGTTCGTCAACGCCCGCCGGCTGGCCGAGCGGCTGGCGGCCCGGCTCAACGAGCTGTGGCGCGACGGCGAGAACCGGGCGGCCGAGGCGGTGGGCACGTCCGGGCCGGCCGAGGGCGAGGAGCTGGTCAAGGCCCACCACGGCTCGCTGTCCCGCGAGCGCCGCCTGCAGATCGAGGACGACCTCAAGACCGGCCGCCTCCGGGGCCTGGTGGCGACTTCCAGCCTCGAGCTGGGCATCGACATGGGGGCGGTCGACCTCGTCGTCCAGGTCGAGTCGCCGGGCGCCGTCAGCCGGGGCCTGCAGCGCATCGGCCGGGCGGGCCACCAGGTGGGCGAGCCGAGCCGGGGCAAGCTGTTCCCCAAGCACCGCCACGACCTGCTCGAGGCGGCGGTGGTGGTGCAGCGGATGGTCGACGGGCAGATCGAGTCGACCCGCTACCCCCGCAACCCGCTCGACGTGCTTTGCCAGCAGATCGTGGCGATGGTTGCCCTCGACGACTGGAAAGTCGACGACCTGGCCGCGCTGGTCCGGCGCTCTGCGCCGTTCACGGAGCTGTCCGACGACGTGCTGAGCGCGGTGCTCGACCTGCTGTCGGGGCGCTATCCGTCCGACGAGTTCGCGGAGCTGCGCCCCCGCATCGTGTGGGACCGGGTCGAGGGTGTGGTCCGGGCCCGGGCCGGCGCCCAGCGGCTGGCGGTGACCAACCCGGGCACGATCCCCGACCGGGGGCTGTTCGGGGTGTTCCTGCCCGACGGCGCCCGGGTGGGCGAGCTCGACGAGGAGATGGTCTACGAGAGTCGGGCCGGCGAGACGTTCCTCCTGGGCGCCACCACCTGGCGCATCGAGGAGATCACCCACGACCGGGTGATCGTCACCCCGGCCCCGGGGCAGCCCGGCAAGATGCCGTTCTGGCACGGCGACGGCCCGGGGCGGCCGCTCGAGCTGGGCCGGGCGCTCGGCGCCCTCGTGCGGGAGCTGCGGGCGGTGCCGCGGTCCGAGGCGACGGACCGGCTGCGGACGGGGCACGGGCTCGACCAGCGGGCGGCCGCCAACCTCGTCGCCTACCTCGACGAGCAGGGCGAGGCGACCGGCGCGGTGCCGGATGACCGGACGATCGTGGTCGAGCGGTTCCGCGACGAGATCGGCGACTGGCGGGTGTGCGTCCTGTCGCCGTTCGGGGCCCAGGTGCACTCGCCGTGGGGAATGGCGATCAAGGCCCGGCTGGCCGAGCGCTGGGGCGTCGAGGTCGAGATGATCTGGAGCGACGACGGCATCGCCATCCGCCTGCCCGAGGCGCTCGACGACGTGGGACTGAGCACCGAGTTGGTGGCGCTCGACCCCGACGAGGTCGGCGAGGTGGTGGTGGGCGAGCTGCCCAACACGGCGCTGTTCGCCAGCCGTTTCCGAGAAGCGGCGGCCCGGGCCCTGCTCCTGCCCCGGCGCCGGCCCGACAGGCGGACGCCGCTGTGGCAGCAGCGCCAGCGGTCGGCCGACCTGCTCGCGGTGGCGAGCCGCTACCCGAGCTTCCCCATCCTGCTGGAGGCCACCCGTGAGTGCCTCAACGACGTGTTCGACGTGCCGGCGTTGCGCGAGGTGCTGGGCGACATCCGGTCGCGGCGGGTGCGGCTGGTCGAGGTGGAGACGCCCCATGCCTCGCCGTTCGCCCAGTCGCTGCTGTTCGGGTGGATCGCGGTGTACATGTACGAGGGCGACGCCCCGCTGGCCGAGCGGCGGGCGGCGGCGCTGGCCCTCGACCGCGAGTTGCTCGACGACCTGCTCGGCGCCGACGAGCTGCGCGAGCTGCTCGACCCGGGTGCGCTGGCCGACATCGAGCTGGAGCTGCAGTCGCTCACCGACGGTCGCCGGGCCCGCGACGTCGACGAGGCCCACGACCTCCTGCGGCGCCTGGGGCCGCTGTCGGTCGACGAGCTCGACGCCCGCTGCGAGGGCGACCGGGCCGCCGACTGGGCCGCGCAGCTGGTCGCCGAGCGGCGGGCCTTCCCCGCCGCGATCGCGGGCGACGACCGGGTGGTGGCGGCCGAGGACGCCGGGCGGCTGCGCGACGCGCTGGGCGTCCCGCTGGTGCCGGGGCTGCCGGCGGCGTTCACCGAGGTGGTCGAGGCGCCGCTGGTGGAGGAGGCGCGGCGGTTCGCCCGCACCCACGGGCCGTTCACGACCGCGCAGCTCGCCGGCCGCTACGGGGTGACCGCCGATCGGGCCCGGGCGGCGCTGGCCGCGCTGGAGGACGAGCGCCGGGTCGTGCAGGGCGAGCTGCGGCCGGACGGCATCGAGCGCGAGTGGTGCGACGTCGAGGTGCTCCGCCAGCTCCGGCGGCGGTCGCTGGCCCGGCTGCGGCACGAGGTCGAGCCGGTCGACGGGCCGACCCTGGCCCGGTTCCTGCACGAGTGGCACGGCATCAGGTCGTCCCGCCAGGGGGTCGACGCGCTGGTCGACGTGCTGAGCCAGCTGCAAGGAGCGCCGATCCCGGCGTCGGTGCTGGAGGCCGAGGTGCTGCCGGCCCGGCTGGCCGAGTACCGCCCGGCCGACCTCGACGCGCTGTGCACGGCCGGGGAGCTGGTGTGGGTGGGCGCCGGGGCGATCGGGGCCAACGACGGGCGGGTGCGGCTGGTGTTCCGCGATCAGGCCGGGCTGCTGGTCCCGACCGGCGGCGGCCCCGGCGACGCGCCGGCCGACCTGCCCGACGAGCCGGTCCACCGGACGCTGCTCGACGGCCTGTCCCGGCAGGGTGCGTCGTTCTGGGCCGACCTGGTCCGGGCGGTTCAGGCGGCCGACCTGCCGTACGACGACGCCACCGTGCTCACCGCGCTGTGGGACCTGGCGTGGGCCGGGCTGGTCACCAACGACTCGCTGGCGCCGCTGCGGGCGGCGATCGGAGGGAAGGTCCGCAAGGCGGCCGGGCGCCGCCGACCGGCCGTGGGCCGGCTGGCACGGCTGGGCCCGCCCGCGGCGGCGGGGCGCTGGTCGCTGGTGGCGCCGCTGCTCGATCCCCGGCCGTCCCCCACCGAGGTGGCTCACGCCCGGGCCGGGCAGCTGGCCGAGCGCCACGGGGTCCTGACCCGGGAGGCGGCGCTGGGGGAGGGGACCGAGGGCGGGTTTGCGGGTGTGTACCCGGTGCTGCGGGCGCTGGAGGAGAAGGGCCGCATCCGCCGGGGCTACTTCGTGGCCGGCCTGGGGGCCGCCCAGTTCGCCCTCCCGGGGGCGGTCGACCGCCTGCGGGCGGCCCGCCGCGACCCCGATCCGCCCCCCGATGCCGACGCCGACGCCCCGCTGGTGGCCCTGGCCGCGACCGACCCCGCCCAGCCGTACGGCGCGGCGCTCCCGTGGCCCGAGACCGGCGGCCGCCCGGCGAGGGCGGCGGGGGCGCTGGTGGTGCTGGCGGCGGGCGAGCCGATGGCATTCGTCGAGCGGGGCGGCCGGTCGGTCTGGACCTTCCCCGCCGCCGCCGACCACCCCCGCTGGCCCGCCGCCCTGGCGGCCCGGGTGGCCGCGGGCCGGGTGCGGTCCCACGAGATCCAGACGGTCGACGGCGAGCCGGTCCGCACGTCCCCGTGGGCCGACGCCCTCCGGGCGGTCGGCTACACCGACGGCTACCGGGGCCTGGTCCTCCGCCGCCCCGGCCCCTGACCCGCCGGGCTGGTGGCCCGCCCCGAGCTGGCGGCGATTTCGGTGGCTGCACGACGGATCTGCCGCCGGTTCGGCGGGCGCCGCTCGCGCCGGCGCGGCCGGTGAGGCAAGCTGCCGGCCCATGACCGACGGGGACGTCATCCGCAACCTGCTGGGCCGGTACTGCGAGCTGATGGACGCGGCCGACTGGCCCGGGGTGGGCGCCCTGTTCGCCGCCGGGGCGCTGGCCGACGAGCACGGCCGCGAGCTGGCCCGGGGGGCCGCGGCGGTCGAGGCGTTCTATGCCGCCGGCACCCACCTCTACGACGGCTCGCCCCGGACCAAGCACCTGGTGGCCGACACCATCATCCTGCCACCGGCGGCCGACGGGACGGTGACCGCCCGGTCGTCGTACCTCGTGCTGCAGGCGGTCGACGGGCTCCCGCTGCAGCCGATCATCACCGGCCGCTACGTCGACACCTTCGGCCCGGGCCCGGCCCCCGGCCCGGGTGGCGGCGGCGATGGCGGCGGGGGCGACCACGGCGACGAGGGCTGGCACTTCGTCGAGCGCCGCTTCCTCGTCGACCTCGTCGGCGACCTGTCCCGCCACCTCCGGTACGCGCTGTGACCCGGGTCGCGCTGGTCACCGGGGTGGCGTCGGGCATCGGGCGGGCGGTGGCGGAGAGGCTGGTGGCGGACGGCGCCACGGTCGTCGGGCTCGACCTGCGGGCCGAGGGGCCGGACCGCGTCGAGGTCGTGGCGGGCGACGTCACCGACCGGGCTGCGGTGGACGCCGTCGTGGCGCACGCGGTGGCCGCCCACGGGCGGCTCGACGTGGTCGCCAACGTGGCCGGGATCCCCCAGTTCGGCCGCGTGGACGACCTGTCCGACGCCGAGTGGCAGCGCCAGCTCGACGTCAACCTCACCGGCCCGTTCACCGTGTGCCGGGCGGCGCTGCCGCACCTCCGGGCGACCCGGGGCTGCATCGTCAACGTGGCCTCGATCGCGGGGCTCCAGGGCCAGGCCTACACCGCCGCCTACTGCGCCTCGAAGGGCGGGCTCGTGGCGCTCACCCGGGCGCTGGCGGTGGAGCTGGCGCTCGACGGGGTCCGGGTCAACTGCGTGTGCCCGGCGGCCGTCGATACGCCGCTACTGGCCGAGGTGGCCCACCGCATCCCACCCGACGCCGATCCCCGGCTGCTCGACCGGCTGCAGATGCTCATGCCCGGCCTGGTGACGCCGGGCCAGGTGGCGGACGCCGTCGCCTGGCTGGCGAGCGACGCCGCCGCCCTCGTGACCGGTCAGGCCCTCGCCCTGGACGGCGGGCGGTCGGCCTGACGGCGCCGGCCCCCGATCCTGGGGCGGGGCCCGGTACCGAGGGGGTCAGGCGGGGATGAACGGCCGGCGGGGGCGGCCCGTGCGGTGCGAGCCGCGGTAGCCGCACCAGCACACCCAGCGCACGGTCAGGCGGTCGCCGGAGGGGTCGATAGCGGTGATGTGCCGCTCGTTGAGCAGGACCTCGCTGCCGTGTCGGGGACAGTGGACGCTGAACATGAGGAGATCCTCCACCAGGTCATCGGCTGCGACGAGTGGCAGCGGCGCACATGTGCGAATGAATCCTGCCAAACTGTTCGCATGTCCCTCGTACAACGCCCCCCGGCCTCCCGCCGTGAGTCCGACGGCCATCTCGTCGTCGCCCTCGTCGGCTCCCGCGTCGCGGCCTTCGAGCTCGGCGTCGTGCACGAGGTGTTCGGCCTCGACCGCTCGGAGTACGCCGACCCGTGGTACCGGCTGCGGGTGGTCGGCGCCTTCGGGTCGACCATCCCGGTGACCGACGGCTCGTGGCAGATCACGACCCCGCACACGCTCGACGACCTGGCCGAGGCCGACACCGTCGTCGTCCCCGTGTGGCCCGAGCACGACGGCGCCGCGCCGCCGGAGCTGCTCGACGCGCTGCGGGCGGCCCACGAACGGGGCGCCCGGCTGGTGAGCGTGTGCACCGGCGCGTTCCTGCTGGCCCAGTCGGGGCTGCTCGACGGCCGGCGGGCGACCACCCACTGGATGTGGGCGGACGACCTGGCCCGGGCCTACCCGGCGGTCGACGTCCACCCCGACGTGCTGTTCGTGGACGGCGGCGACGGCATCTTCACCTCGGCGGGCACGGCCGCGGGGATCGACCTGTGCCTCCACCTCGTCCGCCTCGACCACGGCGCGGAGGTGGCCAACAAGGTGGCCCGGCGAATGGTGGTGGCGCCCCAGCGGGCCGGCGGGCAGGCCCAATTCGTCGACTCGCCGCTGCCGGAGGTGTGTTCCGACGACCCGATCGCCCGGACGCTCGACTGGGCCCTGGGCCGGCTCGACCGGCCGATGTCGGTCGACGACCTGGCGGCCCGGGCGCTGCTCAGCCCCCGGAGCTTCGCCCGCCGCTTCCGGGCGGCCACCGGCACGACGCCGATGCAGTGGCTGCTCCGCCAGCGGGTGCTGCACGCCCAGCGCCTGCTGGAGGCGACCGACCTCGCCGTCGACCGGGTGGCCGAGCAGTGCGGCTTCGGCACGGCGACGGCGCTCCGGGTGCACTTCCGCCGGGTGGTCGGTACGACGCCGGTCGCCTACCGGCGGGCATTCGGGCCGGTGGCCGAGGTCGTCTCCATCCACCGCGACGGCGGCGACGAGCTGGACGAGCGGACGGCGGTGTAGCCGGGCCGGCCGCTCACGGCCCGGCGAGCGCGACGGCGGACCCCTCCTCGGCCCGCCCGGCAGATCCGGCGGACGGGAACACCGACCCTCGCTACGGTGTTCGTGAAGATGTTCACAAGCTCCAGACGGGCAGTAGCCGGTGAGGAGGTCCGGGACATGGGAGTCCGACCGCACGTCGTGATCGTGGGTGCTGGCTTCGGCGGATTGGCCGTGGCCCGGGGGCTCGAAAAGGTGCCCGTCGAGGTCACGCTCATCGACCGGCAGAACTTCACCACCTTCCAGCCGCTGCTCTACCAGGTGGCCACCGCCGGCCTGAACGACGCCGACGTCGCCCACCCGATCCGCGGCCTGTTCCATCGCCAGCGCAACCTCCACGTCCGCAAGGGCGATGTCGTCGACGTCGACTGGGACCGCCGCCGGCTGCTGCTGGCCGACGAGCGGACCGTCCCGTTCGACTACCTGGTGCTCGCCCTCGGGGCGGTCGCGACCTGGTTCGGCGTCCCCGGCGCCGAGGAGCACGCCACGCCCCTCTACACGCTCGACGACGCCGTCCGCGTCCGCAACCACGTCATCAGCCGGTTTGAGGCGGCCGACGCTGACCCCGAGCTCATCGACGACGGCGAGCTCAACTTCGTCGTCGTCGGCGGCGGCCCCACCGGCGTCGAGACCGCGGGCGCCCTGGCCGAGCTGTTCAGCGTCGTGTTCCGCCGCGACTACCCGTCGCTGCCCGTCGGCCGGGCCCGGGTGGTGCTGGTCGAGGCCCGCGACATGCTGCTCGCCCCCTTCTCACCCGCGTCGCAGCGGGCCGCCCTCGACACGCTGCGGGCGCGGCAGGTCGAGGTGCGGCTGGACGAGATGGTGGCCGAGGTGACGGCCGACCACGTCCGCTTCGCGTCGGGCGAGGTGCTGCCCACCCGGACGGTGGTCTGGGCCGCCGGGGTCCGGGCCAACCCGCTGGCCGAGAAGCTCGGCCTGCCGACCACCGCCGCTGGCCGCATCGAGGTGGACCCGGACCTGAGCGTCCCCGGGTTCGACCGGGTCTGGGCGGTCGGCGACGCCGCCGCGGCCCTCGGCGGCACCGGCGGCGCGCTGCCCCAGCTCGCCCCCGTTGCCATGCAGGGCGGCGCCCACGTGGCCCGTCAGATCGCCCGGACGCTCGAGGTGAAGCCGACCCAGCCGTTCCGGTTCCGGGACAAGGGCACGATGGCGACGATCGGCCGCCGCTCGGCCGTGGCCGAGCTGCCCGGTGGCATCCACCTGCGGGGCACGGTGGCCTGGTTCGCCTGGCTGGGGCTGCACCTGCTGTACCTCGCCGGGATCCGCAACCGGCTGTCGGTCCTCCTCAACTGGTTCTGGGGCTACGTCACGTGGGACCGCGGCCCCCGGATCATTCTCGACATACCGGAGCAGGGCGACCAGGACTGAGGGCCTCAGCCGGCGGCTGTCGTCCGGCCCTCCCGCAGTTCCTGGCGGAGCACCACCCGCAGGCCCGACCATGTCTCGTCGATCGCGCACACCTTGTTGTCGACCATGCCGGCAGGCAGCGCCACCTCCCGTACCACGTCCTCGGTCATGTCGGTGGCGACGCCCGACGCCCGCTTCGGCCAGGCCACCCACAGCCCGCCGTCGACCTCCAGCACCCCCAGCAGCGCCGGGAACCGGCGGGTGAGGTCGGCGCGCCGGGTGTGGAAGCTCACGATCACCCCGAACCGGCCCCGGGCCCGCCGGTGCAGCGTCACGCCCGGAGGCAGCCCGGGGACGGTGAACCCGTCGGGTGCGCCCAGGACCGCCAGGCGGTCGCCCGGGGCGATGCCGAGCTTGCGGGCCAGCGGCGTCCCGGAGTACCCGGCCGCCACTACGCCCGCCCCAGCACCCGGTCGGCGGCGATCTCGATGGCCACCCGGTCGGCCCGCTCGCCGGGCCGCCGGTAGCGCTCGGCGTAGCGCCGGACGGCCTCCGCCACCCGGTCCGGGTCGTCGGTCACCGTGGCCGGGCCCTCGAAGGTGAGCCAGCGCCCGCCGTCGACCTGGCACACCGCGGCCCGGGGCCCGGCGGCGGCGACGAGGTTCCGGACCTTCCGCGACGAGGCGAACGTGATGATCCGGACCAGCCCGGCGGCACCGTCCCAGGTGAAGCCGACGGGCGCCACGTGGGGCGTCCCGTCGGGCCGTAGCGTCGTGAGGGTGGCGAGGTGCCGCTCGACGCAGAACGCGGCGGCGTCGGGCGGCAGCGCCGCGGGGTCGAGGGCCATGGCGGTCAGTCTGGTTCAGCGGTCGGCGACGGCGGCGAGGATCCGGCGGCGCCCGGCCCAGGCGGCGGGACGACCGCGGCGGCCAGGGTGAAGGTGTCCTGCGAATTGGCCTGGGCGTCGGCGGCCATGACTTCTCAGATCCGGTCGAGGTCCTTGATCCGGTCGAGCACGGCGGCGGGGGAAGCCTGGGGCATCTCGTCGACGATGCGCCCGTCGGCCAGGAACAGGACGTGGTGGGCGTGGGCCGCCGCGCCGGGGTCGTGGGTGACCATCACGATCGTCTGGCGGAGGTGGTCGACCGCGCTCCGCATGAACTCGAGGATCTCGGCGCTGCTGCGGCTGTCGAGGTTGCCGGTCGGCTCGTCGGCGAAGATGATCGCCGGCCGGCTGACGAGGGCCCGGGCCACGGCGACCCTCTGCTGCTGCCCGCCGGACAGCTCGGCCGGCCGGTGGCCCAGGCGGGACATCAGGCCGACGATGCCGACGACGTAGTCGAGCCAGTCGGGGTCGGGGTCGCGACCGGCGAGGGCCATCGGCAGCGTCATGTTCTCCAGGGCCGTGAGCGTCGGCACCAGGTTGAAGGCCTGGAACACGAAGCCGACGCGGGTGCGGCGGAGCTTGGTGAGCTTGCGCTCGGACAGGCTGGCGAGGTCGATGCCCTCGATGAACACCTGGCCGGAGGTGAGCGAGTCGAGGCCGGCGGTGCAGTGCATGAGCGTCGACTTGCCGGAGCCCGAGGGACCCATGATGGCGGTGAAGCGACCCTCCGGGAAGCCGACGGTCACGTCGTCGATGGCGATCACGGCGGTCTCGTCGTGGCCGAAGACCTTGGTGGCGTGGACCGTGCCGGCGGCGACCGCGGGGACGACGCCCGTCCTCCTGCGGGTGGAGCGCGTCGCGGCCACGACGGAAACCTAACGGTCGGACCGCGAGCGTTGCTCGGCTACCGACGCGGCTGCGCCCACCGCGGCGCGTGGCGAGCGGGCGGTGGGCGCAGAGCGTGGCGGTCCCGGCTTGCGCGGCCGCGCTGCGCGGTCGCGGGTCAGCCCGGCTGCTTGACGACCCGGAGGTAGGGCTTCTTGGCGTCCCATCCCTCGGGGAACTGGGCCTTGGCGTCCTCTTCGGAGACGGCCGGCACGATGATGACGTCCTCGCCCTGCTTCCAGTCGCTCGGCGTGGCGACCTTGTGGTTGGCGGTGAGCTGCAGCGAGTCGATCACGCGCAGGATCTCGTCGAAGCTTCGGCCGGTCGAGGCCGGGTAGGTGAGCGTCAGCTTGACCTTGTTGTCGGCGCCGATGATGAAGACCGAGCGGACGGTTGCCGTGTCGCTGGCCGCCGGGTGGATCATGTCGTAGAGGTCGGCCACCTTCTTGTCGGGGTCGCCGATGAGGGGGAAGTTGAGCCTGGCCCCGGTGACGTCCTCGATGTCGTTCGACCAGGTCTCGTGGTCGGACAGGCCGTCGACCGACAGGCCGATGACCTTCACGTCCCGCTTGTCGAACTCGGGCTTCAGCTGGGCGACCCGGCCGAGCTCGGTGGTGCACACCGGGGTGAAGTCCTTGGGATGCGAGAACAGGACCGCCCAGCTGTCGCCCTTCCAGTCGTAGAAGTTAACGGTGCCCTCGGTCGTCTCGGCGGTGAAGTTGGGAGCGTCGTCGCCAAGTCGAATCGCCATCGTGTTGCCTCCAGGGCGCCGGGAATCGGGAAGACATCTGCTGGTCGTGGCGCCGGTCGGCAGCCTAGCGACCTCCGGCCGCCAAAGTCGACTTGTGTGGTCGGGTTTTGCCGCTGTGGCCGCTGTGACGGATGTCATGTCATACGTCAAGCGTTCGCTAGGTATAGTTAGCACATGACTTTCCTCACCACCGTCACCGAGGCCGAGGCCAGGGTCGTCGACGCCGTCCGCGACCTGCAGGATCCGGTCGTCACCTACGTCCGCAAGGGCGTCGACTTCGCCGGCGAGCGCCTGCCCAAGGTCACCTACCCCACCGTCCTGCCCAAGCCGACCGAGGTCATCGACTCGCAGTACGAGTTCGTCGCCAACCTCCTGTCCGCCCAGCACGACCTGGTCAAGGCCGTCGCCACCACCGTCGCCCCGCTCGTCGGTGCCGCCCCGGCCACCCCGAAGACCTACACCCCGAAGGCCTCCGCCGCCCCCAAGGCCACCAAGGCGACCAAGTCCGCCTGACCACCTGACCGCCTGACCCACGTCCGGCACCGCCCGGACCCGGCGCCGGGGGCCTCGCGCCCCCGGCGCCGGCGCGTCCGCCCCCGGGTGATCTCCCGTCGTTCCCGAGGCGATAGGGGTCGTTCCGTCGTTCCCGAGGCGATAGGGGTCGGGGGCCGACAAC
>JBKPHT010000108.1:0-6160 GCA_046730015.1 Actinomycetota bacterium | reverse complement strand
GACGCCACCGCCGACGACGTGGCGCTGCTCGAAGGCTGAGAGAGGACCCGTGCTCGACGCTGTCTGGTTGATCCCTGCCCTGCCCCTCGCCGGCTTCCTGCTGCTGGTGGCGCTGGGCCGGCGCATCGGCGAGCCCGGTGCGGGCTGGCTGGCCACGCTGATGTGCGCGGGCAGCTTCGGGGCGACACTCGTCGTGTTCGCCGGGCTGCTGGCCGAGGACGAGCAGAACCGGACGTTCGTGCAGACGCTGTTCCGGTGGATCCCCGTCGGGGACCTCCGGGTCGACCTCGGGTTCCAGGCCGACCCGCTGTCGATCACGATGGCCCTGTTCGTCACCGGGGTCGGGGCGCTCATCCACCTGTACGCGATCGGCTACATGCACGGCGACCCGGACTACCCGAAGTTCTTCGTCTACATGAACCTGTTCGTCTTCTCGATGCTGATGCTGGTGCTCGGCAGCAACATGCTGGTCACCTTCCTCGGCTGGGAGGGCGTCGGCGCCTGCTCGTACTGGCTGATCTCGTTCTGGTTCACCGACGAGGCGAACGCCACCGCCGGCAAGAAGGCCTTCATCACCAACCGCATCGGTGACTGGGGCTTCATGCTGGCCATCTTCCTGGCCTTCGCCAGCTTCGGCACGATCAACTACGTCGAGATCACCGCAGCGGCCCCCGAGCTGGCGGCGATCACCGCCACCGCCATCGGCGCCCTGCTGTTCCTCGGCGCGGTGGGCAAGTCGGCCCAGCTTCCCCTGTACGTCTGGCTGCCCGACGCCATGGCCGGCCCGACGCCGGTGTCGGCCCTCATCCACGCGGCGACGATGGTCACCGCCGGCGTGTTCCTCATGACCCGGGTCAACCCGATCCTGGCCGCCGGCTACGACTGGGTACCGTCGCTCATCGCCTGGGTCGGGGTCCTCACCGCCCTGGTGGCGGCCACCATCGCGATCGCCCAGAACGACATCAAGAAGGTGCTGGCCTACTCCACCATCAGCCAGCTCGGGTACATGTTCCTGGCCGTGGGGGTCGGCGCCTACGTCGCCGCCATCTTCCACATGGTCACCCATGCCTTCTTCAAGGCGCTGCTGTTCCTCGGGGCGGGGTCGGTCATCCACGGCATCGGCGGCGAGCAGGACATGCGGCGGATGGGCGCGCTCCGCAAGTTCCTGCCCATCACCGCGGTCACCTTCATCGTCGGCTGGCTCGCGATCGCCGGCGTGCCGCCGTTCGCCGGCTTCTGGTCGAAGGACGAGATCCTGCTGTCGGCCTGGGCGAGTGGCGGGGCCGACGCCAAGGTGCTGTGGGCGATCGGGCTGGTGACCGCGCTGCTCACCGCCTACTACATGAGCCGCCAGGTCTTCCTCGTGTTCTTCGGCGAAGCGCGCTGGACCGAGGAGCCGGCTGCGGTGGGCGCCGCCACGGGTGCCCACGCCGATCCGGTGGTCGAGGGCGAGGCCGACACCGCGGGCGAGGCCACCGTGGCGGGCACGGCGCACGGCCCCGACCTCGGCGCCGGGATCCACCCCCACGAGTCGCCCTGGATCATGACCGTGCCGCTCATCGTGCTGGCGGTGCTGTCGACGATCGGCGGGGCGATCAACCTGCCGTTCAGCCCCGACACCGAGTTCCTGGCCGACTGGCTCCACCCGGTGGTCGAGACGGCCGAGCTGGAGATCGACGTGACCACCGGCACCAAGGTGGCCCTGGCGGTCGTGGCGACGGTGGTCGCCCTCGTCGGCATCGTCGCGGCCTCGGTCGTCTACCTCCGCCGCCGGGTCCGGGCGATCGAGCCGGCCGTCCTCGCCCACGCCTGGTACTACGACGAGGCGATCACGCGGTTCGTGGCCGGGCCCGGCACCCGGGCCTTCGAGGCCGTGGCCTGGTTCGACGAACACGTCATCGACGGCGCCGTGAACGGCGTGGCCCACGTCGTGGCCGGCGCCGGCCGCCGGCTGCGGACGGTCCAGTCCGGCTACGTCCGGTCCTACGCCCTGGGGCTGGCGGCCGGGGTGGTCGTCGTCCTCGGCTACTTCGTCACGAGGGTCAGCACCTGATGCACTCCCCCGACTTCCCCGTCCTCACGGCGCTGGTGCTGCTGCCGGCGATCGGCGCGCTGGTCGTGACGCTGGTGCCCAACACCCGGGCCGAGCTGCACCGGGGCGTCGCCCTGCTGTTCGCCGGGGGCACGGGCGCCCTCGCCGTCTGGGTGCTGGCCGCCTTCGACCGCCACGACGCCGGCTACCAGTTCGAGGTCAACCGGTCGTGGGTGTCCGAGTTCGGCATCGCCTGGCACGTTGGCGTCGACGGCATCTCGCTGTTCCTCGTGGTGCTGACCGGCGTCATGTTCCCGATCGCCCTGCTGGGCGCGACGCCCCAGCACGACCAGAAGCCGTACTACGCCTGGCTGCTGCTGCTCGAGGCGGGGTGCCTGGGCGTGTTCATCTCGCTCGACCTGTTCCTGTTCTTCGTGATGTTCGAGATCGTGCTGGTGCCGATGTACTTCCTCATCGGCGGCTGGGGCTACGCCAACCGGGTCTACGCGGCGCTCAAGTTCTTCCTGTTCACGATGTTCGGCTCGGCGTTGATGCTGGTCGGCATCGTCAGCCTCGCCTTCCTGCACCGCAACGCGATCGAGGACGAGAACCGGGCCGAGGCCCAGGCGATCGTCGAGGAGGCCCAGGGGGAGCCGACCGACGCCGAGGCCGAGCAGATCGCCCGGCTCCGGGAGGGCGAGCCGCTCAGCTTCGACCTCGTCGAGATCGCCGAGGGCCGGACCGTGGTCGACGACTCCGACAGCGCCAACCCGATCGACTGGTCGGCCGCCCGCTGGCTGTTCCTCGCGTTCGCCATCGCGTTCGCGGTGAAGGTGCCGCTGTTCCCCGTCCACACCTGGCTGCCCGATGCCCACACCGAGGCGCCGACGGCCGGGTCGGTGATCCTGGCCGCCATTCTGCTGAAGCTCGGCACCTACGGGCTGGTGCGGTTCGGGCTGTACCTGTTCCCCGACGCGGCCTACTTCTTCGCGCCCGCATTCGTGACGCTGGGGGTGATCGGCATCACCTACGGCGCCATCGTCGCCACCATGCAGAGGGACCTCAAACGCCTGGTGGCGTACTCGTCGGTGGCCCACCTGGGCTTCATCGTGCTCGGCACGTTCGCCCTCACCACCCAGGGCATCCAAGGCGGCCTGCTGCAGAACGTCAACCACGGCGTGTCGACCGGGGGGTTGTTCCTCCTGGTCGGCATGATCTCCGACCGTCGCCACACCCGGGAGATCGCCCACCTCAAGGGCCTGCAGAAGGCGGCGCCGATCTTCGCCGGGGTGTTCACGGTGGTGATGATGTCGTCGATCGGCCTGCCGGGGCTCAACGGCTTCGTGGGCGAGTTCCTGGTGCTCGTCGGGTCGTTCCTCACCCGCCGGTGGTGGACCGTCGTGGCCGCGGTGGGCGTGATCCTGGCCGCCCTCTACCTGCTGTGGGCGTACCAGCGGGTGTTCCACGGCGAGCCGGACGAGGAGAACCGCAGGTTCCCGGAGATGAGCTGGCGGGAGGGTCTGGTGATGGCCCCGCTGCTGGGCCTGATCGTGTTCCTCGGTGTCTACCCCCGGCCGGTGCTCGACCGGATGGCGCCGTCGGTCGACCGGCTCATCGAGCACGTCGACGAGAACAGCGACTTCGTGTCGCCCGAGGTCGACCGGGTGCGGGTGACCGACGGTGAGGCGGAGGCCGAGAGCGCGGAGGCGGGGGGGTGATCGCCGTCCTGGGATCCCTGGGGTCGCTGACCCAGCCGCTGCCGGTCGACCCGACCCCGATCGAGACGCCGCGGGTCGACTGGGCCGGCGAGGGCCCGCTGCTCGTGCTGGTGGGCGCGGCGCTGGCGCTCATGCTCGTGTCGGCCTTCGTCCGCAACCGGCGGATCACCGTCTGGTACACCGTCGTGACCTGCCTGGCCGGGGTGGGTGCCATCGCCGCCGCCGTGCCCCTGTGGCGGGAGGTGCAGGACGCCGACCGGGGCCCGTTCTCCACCCTCGGCGGCGCGGTGGGCGTCGACGGGTTCTCGGTGTTCACCACAGTGGTCATCGCCCTGGCGCTGATCCTTGCCGCCCTGTTCACCGACGACTACCTGCGGCGGGAGGGCCTGGAGGGCGTCGAGCCCTACGTCCTGCTGTTGCTGTCGGCGGTCGGCGGCATCGTGATGGCCCAGGCCAACGACCTGATCGTGCTGTTCCTCGGGCTCGAGCTGCTGTCGCTCGCGGTGTACGTCCTGGCGGCCATGCACCGGCGCCGGCTGACGTCGCAGGAGGCCGGCATCAAGTACTTCGTGCTGGGCGCCTTCTCGTCCGCGTTCTTCCTGTACGGCATCGCCATGATCTACGGCGCCACCGGCACGACCAACCTGGTCGAGATCCTCCGCCTGTTCAGCACCAGCGCGCTGACCGAGGACGGTCTGGTGCTGGCGGGCCTGGCACTCATGCTGGTGGGGCTGGGGTTCAAGGTGGCGGCGGTGCCGTTCCACTTCTGGACGCCCGACGCCTACCAGGGCGCCCCGACGCCGATGGTGGCGTGGATGGCGTCGGGGGTGAAGGTGGCGGGCTTCGCCGGCCTGATCCGGGTGTTCGTGCTGGCCTTCCAGGCCTACCGCATCGACTGGCAGCCGGCGGTGTACGCGCTGGCGGTGGCGACCCTGCTCGTCGGCGCGGTGCTGGCGGTCGTGCAGACCAACGTCAAGCGGATGATGGCCTACAGCTCGATCAACCACGCGGGGTGGGTGCTGGTGGGGGTGCAGGCCGCGACGTCGGAGGGGGTGGAGGCGGCACTGTTCTACCTGGCCACCTATACGTTCCTCATCGCCGGCACGTTCGGGGTGATCACGCTGGTCGGCCGCCGCGGCGACGGGCACCACAGCCTGGACGACTACCGGGGCCTGTCCCGGTCGCGGCCCGGGCTGGCGCTGATGATGACGCTGTTCCTGCTGGCCCAGGCTGGCGTGCCGCTGACCTCGGGGTTCTTCGCCAAGTTCTTCGTCATCACCGCCGCGGTGGAGGCGGGGTCGACGTGGCTGGCGGTCATCGCGATGGGGTCGTCGGTCATCTCGGCGTTCCTGTACCTGCGGATCACGGTCAGCCTCTACATGAGCGACCGCGAGGAGCCCGCGCCCCGGATCCGCGTCCCGACGGCGGCGGGCATCGCCCTCGCCGTGTGCGCGGCGGTGACCCTGGTCGTCGGCGTGTGGCCGGGCTCGGTGGCCGAGCCGGCCCAGGACGCGGTCCCGGTCCTGGTCGAACCGGACTGACCGACCGGGCGACGTCCCAGGTCGCGGACCTGACACCGAGATATCGTCCGTTTGACGCACGCCGGGCGTGCCGGATGTGGTGAAATCCCCCACGGCGACTGCCTTCTCCCCCAGAATTGGCAGACGCTGACCACCACGACCTTGTCCGACCTGTGCCCAACACCCGACGACTGAGCGACGCGAACCTCGTCCGCCGCTCGCAGCAAGGCGACCGGCGTGCCTTCGGCGCGCTCCTGGGCCGGTACGACCGGCGGCTGCGGGGGCTGGCCCACGTGCTCCTCCTCGACACCGCCGACATGGACACGGCCCTCGGCGTCGCCTACCTCCGGGCCTGGCGCGACGTGGTGCGGATCACCCCCAAGGACGACATCGGCGCGTGGCTTTACCGCGCGACGTACAACGCCTGCATCGACCAGCTCCGGCGCGACGGCCGCCCGGCGCCCCGCCGGTACCGGGGCGTCCGCCGGGGGCTGGCCGGGCTGGCGCCCCTCGACCGGGTCGCGGTCGTGCTGGTCGACCGCGAGGAGTTCTCGCCGGGGGCCGCCGCCCGGATCCTGGGCATGACCCCGGCAGTGCTGGAGGAACGGCTCGCGGTCGCCCGCGCCGCCCTCGCCGAGTACCTGCCGCGGCCGGCGGTCGAGCCGGCGCCGGCGGCCGCGGCGGCCCCCGCCGGCGGCAACGGCGCCCAGGGGAACGAGGCGAACGGGAACGGCAACGGCTCGGCGCCCGCGGCGACCGCCGCTCCAGCCGAGGGGGAGGCGGCGCCCGCTCCGGCCCCGACGGAGGCCCCGTCCGCCGGGGCCGCGGTCATGCCGCCCGATGCCGCCCCGGAGGCCGCGGTGCCTCCCTTCCCGGACGGGTCGGCCGAT
>JBKPHT010000107.1:0-4604 GCA_046730015.1 Actinomycetota bacterium | reverse complement strand
CCGTGGTGGACCTCGTAGCGCTCCTTGAGGCCGCGGAGGATGGCGATGGTGTCGTCGACGGACGGCGGGCCGACGTACACCTGCTGGAAGCGGCGCTCCAGCGCGGCGTCCTTCTCGATGTGCTTGCGGTACTCGTCGAGGGTGGTGGCGCCGATCATGCGCAGCTGCCCGCGGGCCAGCAGCGGCTTCAGCATGTTGCCGGCGTCCATGGCGCCCTCGGCCGCGCCCGCTCCGACCACCGTGTGGAGCTCGTCGATGAAGGTGATGATCTCGCCCTCGGCGTCGGTGATCTCCTTGAGGACGGCCTTGAGCCGCTCCTCGAACTCGCCCCGGTACTTGGCGCCGGCCACCATAGAGCCGAGGTCGAGCGCCACGACCCGCTTGTTCTTGAGCGTCTCGGGCACGTCGCCCTCGACGATGCGGGAGGCGAGCCCCTCGACGATCGCGGTCTTGCCGACGCCGGGCTCGCCGATGAGGACGGGGTTGTTCTTGGTGCGGCGGGACAGCACCTGGATGACCCGGCGGATCTCCTCGTCGCGGCCGATGACCGGGTCGAGCTTGCCCTGGCGGGCGACGGCGGTGAGGTCTCGGCCGTAGCGCTCCAGCGCCTGGAACTGGTCCTCGGGGTTCTGCGATGTGACCCGGTGGCTGCCGCGGACGTCCTGCATGGCGCTGAGGACGTCCTCGCGGGTGACGCCCAGCCGGTCGGCCAGGGCGAGGAGCAGGTGCTCGGTGGACACGTACTCGTCGTGCAGCTCGGTCCGGGCTGCGTCGGCGGTGTCGAAGACCTGCTGGAGGTCGCGGGACAGCCGGGCCTCGCTGCCGTAGGACCGGGGCAGCTTGGCGAGCGCCTCGTTGACCTGGTTGCGGAGGGGCAGCGGCTCCTTGCCCAGCCGCGACAGCATCGGGAGGACGATGCCCTCGCCCTGGGCGAGCAGGGCCGCGAGCAGATGGTCGGGGGTGACCTCCGGGTTGGACGCCTGCTTGGCCGCGTCTACGGCCGAGCTGAAGGCCTCCTGGACCTTGAGCGTCCAGCGGTTCGGATCGAGCGCCATGCGAGCAGCCTACCCCCCACTGAGGAAAGTTGACATAATGATGCTCAACTTTGAAGTGGCGCGAGCTACCCCCGGCCCTTCGGCGGGGGCGCCATCGCATCCCATTCGGCGTCGGCATCGCCCTCGCCCTCGGACCAGCCCTTGCGGCGCCGGCGCCGGCCGTTGTCCTGGCCGTTGCCGTCGCTCCGGCGCCCGCGGCGGGGGCCGACGGCCTCGTAGCGGTACGGTTCGCCGCTGAAGCTGTCGTCCGGCGACAGGCTGTTCAGCACGGTGCCGACCAGCGGCGCGTCGACCTGCCGCAGCAGCTCGACCGCCCGGGCGAGGCTCCGCTTCGACGTCCGGCCGGCCGACGTCACCAGCAGCACCGTGTCGGCCATCCGGGCCAGCACCAGCGAGTCGGTGACCGGCAGCACCGGCGGACAGTCGATGACCACCACGTCGTAGGTCTGCCCCAGCACGTCGATCAGCCGGCGGGCCCGCTCGCCGCTGAGCAGCTCCGACGGGTTCGGCGGCGGGTAGCCGGCGGGCAGCACCGACAGGTTCGGCACCGCCTCGGCCGTCTGGATCGCCTGGGGCAGCGTGACGTCGCCGATGAGCACGGCGGTGAGGCCCGGCGTCTGCGGGACGTCGAGCACCTCCTCCATGTGGGGCCGGCGCAGGTCGCCGCCCACGAGCACCACCCGGTCGCCCGCCTGCGCGAACGCGACGGCCAGGTTGACCGCCACCATCGTCTTGCCCTCGCCCGGCGACGGACTGGTGACCTGCACCACGCGGACCTGGCGCTCGACCGCGAGGAACTTCACCGACGTCCGCAGCAGGCGGAACGCCTCGGCCGCCGGCGCGTTCGGATGGGTCACCGTCACCAGGTCGGTGGCGCCATCGAGCTTGGGGATCAGGCCCAGCGTCGACACGCCCGTCACCCGGTCGATGGTCTCCTTGTTCTTCACCGAGTCGTCGAAGTAGTCGCGGATGAACGCCGCCGCCGCGCCCAGGAACAGGCCGAAGACGAGGCCGATGGCTAGGTTGAGCGGCAGGTTGGGGCTCACCGGCGTGTCGGGCGCACCGGCGATGCTCAGCACCTCGGCGCCGCCGCCGGCCGCCAGCTCGACCCCGAGGTCGACGTCGCCGAGGATGCCGCGGATGCGGGTCGCCTCGGCCTGCAGAGGCTCGAGCTCCGGCGCCAGCTCCGCCAGCTTGGCCTGCCGCTGGGCGAACAGGGTGGTGTCGTCGCCCCCCGGCTCGGAGATCTGGCGGTCGATCTCGTCGACCGGGGCCTTGATCGTGTCGATCTGGGAGGTGGTCTCGGCCAGCAGGGACCCGAGCTGCTGCCGGGTGTTGCTCAGCCGCTCGCGGTCGATCGCCTCCCGCTGCTCGACGTAGGTCGTGGCGTAGACGTTGACCAGCGTCGCCGCCGCGACCGGATCGGTCGACACCAGCGACAGCTCGACGACGCTGGAGGTCTGCTGGTCGTTGTCGGTCTCGATCGGCTCGACCCCGACCTTGAACACGTCGGCCTTGGGCAGAGATCCCTCGTACGCGCTGACGACCTGGAAACGCATGGCCGACGACTGGAGGTAGGCCGCCTGGCTCGCCGCCTGGCGGTTGAGGTCGCCGGTGTTGTTGGCTCCGAACACCAACGCCACCGGGTCATTGACACCGGTGGTGAGCACCTGGGCCGAGACGCGGTACTGCGGCTCGGGGACGAGCGACACCGCCACCGCGACGCCCAGGAACAGCAGCGTCGTCGCGATGACCAGCCACCGCCTCCGGGCGATGACCCCCAGGTAGGACCGAAGGTCCGGCTCTTCGAGCTGCTGGTCCATGAGGACCGAACACTACTCGGCCGCCCCGTCGCGCAGCACGCCTGGAGCGCTCGGCGGCCACCGCCAGGAGCCGCCGGGCGCTCCGCTGGTAGCGTCGCGCGATCGCCGCCGACCGACCGCTCCTGCCCGACGTCGTCGCGCCGCCGCGCCCCGTGGCCCCGGCGAACGGGCACACGCCGGGGACCGCACCGGCCGCTCCGACCTCCCCGGTCGCCCCGCGGCGGGAGCGGATCGGCCTGCCGCTCGCCATCGCCTTCGTGGGCATGGCGACGATGGGGTTCAACCGCGTCGGGATCGGCTTCCTGCCGGTCTCCGACCTGATCTTCTTCGGGCTCGCGGTCGTGATCTGGCTGCTGATGCTAACCGGCACCGACACGTCCTTGACGCCGCGGGGCGCACGCGGGGCCTCGCCCCGCATCCTCGTGGCCAGCGTCGTGCTGATCACGATGGGTGTGCTGGCCGGGTTCGGCTCGTGGGCCCCCGACCAGTCGCTCCAGATCGTCCTCCGCCTCGGGTACCTCACCCTGCTGTGGTTCTGGATGCTGCGCTGCGTCGTCGTCGACCGGCGCAGCGTCAGCGTGCTCATAATGGGCTGGCGGGTCGCGGTGATCGTCAGCGCTCTCGGCGCCATCGCCGCCAACGCCGGGCTCGTCACCCTCGGCGTGCTCAGCGTCGAGAACCGCCAGAGCGCCTGGTTCGGCCACGCCAACGACCTCGCCGGCTTCCTGGCCATGGCCATCCCGATGTTCGTCGTGGCCGCGCCGCGCGAGCTCACCCGGCGCGGGACGGCGCCCGCCGCCCGGTGGGCGCTGCTCATCGGCATCGTCGTGTACGGGATCTCCACCACCGGGTCGATCAGCTCGGTGCTCGCCGCCATGACCGGCACCGCCGCGGCGGCACTCGGCATCTCCCAGACCCGGCGGCGGATCCCCGGGACGCGGCGCATCCACCCGCTCACCTACATGGCCGGGTGCGTCGCCGCCGCCGTCGGCCTGGTCCTGCTCGTCCAGAGCGACGTGCAGGTGTTCGAGCGGCTCACCGAGTACGAGTCGGGCGACTCGGGCGTCAACACCAGCGTCGACGACCGCACCAACCTCAACGAGGAGGTCGTCCAGAACTTCGACGACGTCCTGGTGGTGGGGCACGGCATGAACATCGGCTCCTCGTCGAGCGCGCAGAGCGCCGGCGACGTCCACAACATGTACCTCAAGCTGGTGTTCGAGATCGGGGTGATCGGCGCAGGCGCGCTCGTCTTCATCCTCGGCGTCACACTCAAGCAGGGCTGGATGCTGATGCGAAGCACCGCCGGCACCGATTTGCACGCCAGCGTGGCCGCCGTCTTCGGCGCGGTGGTGGCCGCCAGCACGTTCGCGCTGTTCCAGCCGATCAACACCCAGCGCTGGTTCTGGCTGCCGATCGCTCTCACCCAGTGCCTGTGGGCGCTCCGCCGGCGCGAGCTGAGCCGGGCAAGAGAGCTCAGGCCGGCGCCGGGCTGACCGCCGGCAGCGGCGGCAGCCCGAGCACGTCCCGCAGCTCGCGAACGCGGGTGAGCAGGTGGTCGGCCCACCGGGCCGGGGTGAACTGGCGGGCCAGCGCGCTGCTCGCCGCCGACATCGCCGCCCGCTGCCCGTCCGGCGCGCCCGAGACCGCGGCGAGGGCCCGGGCCAGGGCGTCGGCCCGGCCCGGGGACACGACCCGGCCGTTGTAGCCGTCGAGGACCAAGCGG
>JBKPHT010000106.1:0-6847 GCA_046730015.1 Actinomycetota bacterium | reverse complement strand
GGCCGATCCGTCGTTCCCGAGGCGATAGGGGCCGATCCGTCGTTCCCGAGGCGATAGCGGTCGGCCCCCGGTCCCTATCGCCTCGAGAACGTCGGCGAGGCGATAGGGGTCGGACCTAGGGCGCCACCGGCGTCCACTCCGCCGGCAGGTGCTTGATGCCGTTGATGAAGCCCGATCGCAGGCGCTGGGGCTCGCCGGCCGCCCGGATGTCGGGCAGCCGGCGGAGCAGCTCGCGGAACATCACCCCGATCTCCCGCCGGGCCAGGTGGGCGCCCAGGCAGAAGTGGGGCCCGGGGCCGCCGAAGCCGATGTGGTCGTTCGGGGTGCGGCCGAGGTCGAACCGCTCCGGCTGATCGAACACGGCCTCGTCCCTGTTGCCCGACCAGTACCACAGCACGACCTTCTCGCCCTCGGAGAACTCGCGGCCGGCCAGCCGGGCACCGTCCCGGGTCACCGTGCGCCGGAAGTGGATGACCGGCGACGCCCAGCGCACGATCTCCTCCACCGCGGTCGGCGCGAGGCCGTCGATGTCGGCCAGCCACCGGTCGCGCTCGACGGGGTGCTCGGTCAGCGCCCACAGGCCGTGGGCGATCGCGTTGCGGGTCGTCTCGTTGCCCGCCACCACCAGCAGCACGAAGAACGAGGCCAGCTCCTGGGGCGTCAGGTGCTCGCCGTCGACCTCGCTGGTGACGAGCGCGGTGACGAGGTCGTTGCCCGGGTCCTTGATCCGGGCCTCGCCCAGCTCCTGCACGAGCTGGGCGAGCTCCGCGCCCGCGGTGAGGATGGCCCCGGTTGTCGCGACCGGGTCGTCGATGTCCACGTACTCGGGGTCGGTGAAGCCGAGGATGACGTTGGTGTGGTCGAAGACGAACTGCTCCTGGCTGCGCGGGATGCCCATCATGTCGAGGATGATCCGCAGGGGCAGCCGGGCCGCGACCTCGGTCACGAAGTCGCCCTCGCCCCGCTCGGCGATCTCGTCGACGATCTCGGCGGCCACGCCCTCGACGTCGGCCCTCATCGTCTCGAGCTGACGGGGGGTGAAGCCCCGGGACACGATGCGCCGCATCCGGGCGTGCCGGGGGTCGTCCATGTTGATCATCGAGCCGAAGAACTCGAGGAAGTCGGGCGGCATGTCGCCGATGTTGGTGCCCTTCCCGGAGCAGAACAGCTCGGGCTGGCGGCTGGCCTCGACGATGTCGGCATGGCGGGTGATCGACACGTACGGAAACTCGGGCATGCCCATGTGGGGCAGGCCGGGCAGCACCATGTCGGCCGCCGGGCGCTCGGCCCGCAAGGTTGCGAACGCGGCCGCCCGCTCGTCGAGCGGCCGGGTCCACCAGTCGAGGTCGGACAGGTCGATGTCGTCTACCGAGGGGGCGGGTTGTGCGGTCGCCATACCGGCAGGCTAGTGGCCGCCGTCGCACGATGACGGCGCCGTCAGCGGGCCCTCGATGGTCTGCCCCACGAGTGGAGGGGCGCGTGGTTCAATGGCGGGATGGCGGCCGAATGGGTGCCATACGCCTCGCTGGCTCTGGCAGGCGTGGCCGCGGTTCCCTCGTTCGTCGAACTCCAGCAGAAGCGGACGGAGCGGGCCGATACGGCGAGGGCGAGCGAGGAGCGGATCGCGCGCCTCGAGCGAGCGCTCGCCGCGCTGGATGAGCGAGGCTCCGGTGACGATCGTGCCGATCCGCCTGCGCGTCCGCCTGCGCCTGCCGCGCCGCCCGTCCACACCGCTGCACCTGGGCCGGTCCTCCTGCCGGGACAGGGCGACGGCGTGGTGATCTCGGTCGAAGGCGACAGGTGCGTACTCGCGCGTCCCATCACTTACGTCGACGGGGACGAGGAGATCGTAATTCCGGCGGGGCCGGTCGACCTTCACACGCCCCGGGGGTTGTCCTGGCTCTTCACCGGGGTGGGACGCCACACCTTGCCGATCGTCCTCCACCAGCACCTCGTCAGCGGGCTCCGGCCGGGTGACACCGATGGCCGCCGGGAGGCGGACTTCGTCTTCCTCCGCGCTCTGGAGGCGTCCGGGGTTCCGGCTGTCGCGCGCAACCTGCTGTACGCCGCGGTCACGCTCACCACGCGCTACAAGTCGGGAGGGTGGGCGCGCTTCGGCATCTGGCTATGGGCCGCGGGCGTCTCCTGCGCCCTCGTGGCGGTCGTCGCTGGCATCGTGAGCGGCTCGACGTGGCTCGTCGTCGCCGCGGCCCCGGCGCCCGTGTACCTCGCCCTCCTCTGGGGATCCCAGGCTCTCGCCGGTGTCACCGCGGGCGCGTTCTGGCCCGTCGCGGTGCTGCCGGTCGCGGGCTCGTACCTTGGCTTCCTCGTCTACCGGTTGCTGGAGTCAGCGGTGTGGATGATCCGGTCCGTGTTCGGGCCGCGGAGCGCGGTGCCGCTGCCGGAGCCCATCGGGTATCCCGACCGCAGGCCCACATCCCCGCCGTGACGCCGCGGCACCCGCCGTCCGACCGGCCTCAGCCCGGCGTCTCCGCCAGCTGGGTGAGCCGGAACGCGTTGCCCGACGGGTCGCGGAACGACGCGTCGAGGCCGTAGGGGTACTGCGTCGGCGGCTCGGTGAACTCGACGCCCCGGTCGCGCAGCTCCTCGTAGGACGCCTGGCAGTCGTCAGTGGTCAGGAAGACCGTGCCGCCGACACCCTTGCCCAGCATGTCGAGAACCTGGTCGTGGGTGCCGGCGTCGAGGACCGGCGGCCCGGGGACGGCCATCAGCACGATGCCGATCTCGGGCTGGTCGGCCGGCCCGACGACCAGCCAGCGGAAGTCGCCCATCTCGGCAACGGTCACGTCGGCCTTGACCTCCATGCCGAGCTTCTCGGTGTAGAACTTCAGCGCCTCGTCCTGGTCGTGCACCCACATCTGGGCGTTGGCGATACGGATCATCGTGGTCTCCTCGGTCGTCCGATCCGGTGTCACGGACGAACCTACGGACGGCGCTCGGCCCCGTCTTCTCGAAACGTGCGGTTGCGGGGTCGGCTGTTGGCGCGCAACAGGCAGGCCGGGACCCGGGCCCAGGCGGCGGCCGGCGGGAACTTCGCCCGGTAGCCCGTCGGGGTGACGCCGAACATCCGCCGGAAGCTGGTGGTGAACGAGCCGACGCTGGTCAGGCCGACGGCGAGGCAGATCCGGGCCACCGACCAGTCGGTGGTGCGGAGCAGCGCCGCGGCCCGCTCCAGCCGGCGCGTCAGCAGGTACTGGTGGGGCGACTCGCCGAACGCGCGCCGGAACTCCCGGCTGAAGTGGGCGGGCGACAGGTGGGCGGCGCGGGCCAGGTCGGCCACGGCCAGCGATTCGGCGTAGCGCCGGTCGGCCAGGTCCTTGGCCCGCAGCAGGTGGCGGGTAGGCGGCACGGGGGTCACCACGCCGGACAGTCTGCCGCAGCGACTGGCCTCGACGTTCCGCCCGGCGGGCGGGAACCTGTCACACCCCGGGCGTACCGTGCGGTCATGGCCACCTGGACCGAGTTCGCCGACGAGGCGCCCGAGATCGCCGACCTCGCCGAGAGGCGCCTGGCCGCCACCGGGCTGATGATGCTCGCCACGCTGCGGGCCGACGGCTTCCCGCGGATCAGCCCGATGGAGCCGGTGCTCGCCGGTGACAAGCTGGTGCTCCACGACGACCGGCTGTGGCTGGCGATGATGGCCGACTCCACCAAGTCCCGCGACCTCCGGCGCGATGGCCGCTTCGCTCTGCACACGGCGACGGCCGACAAGATGCTGACCGAGGGCGACGTGAAGATGTGGGGCGTCGCCACGGAGGTGACCGACCACGACACGCTGTCGCGGTTCGCCGACGACATCTACGCGTCGGTCGGCCACCGCTTCGAGGTCGGCACCTTCGACGCCTTCGACGTCGACCTGCTCGGCGCCTCGTCGGTCGGGGTCGGCGATGACGTGATGCGGGTCTCCACCTGGCGCCCGGGCAAGGGGGTGACGCTGGTCGAGAAGCGCTAGCCGGCGATGGCGCGGCGGGTGCGGAGCAGCACCTCCTGCACGACCGTGGCCACGTGGGTCCCGCCCGGGGTGAACAGGTAGCCGACGCTCACGCCCCGCGAGCTCATCAGGCCATGGCAGGTGAACGACTGCAGGTGCCACCGGTCGGCGACGGCCGGGCGGTGGAAGTAGATCGCGTGGTCGAGGCTGGCCGACATGAACTGGCAATCGAATGGCCTCGCCGGGTCGGCGTCCGGGTGGAGGGAGACGACCGCCTCGGTCGGCAGGTCGTCGGACAGGTAGGCCAGCGCGCAGGCCTGCAGGGCGCCGTCGTCGCCGATCGGGTCGGTCACCCGCAGCCAGGACGCGGCCTCGCCCCGGCGGCGGCCGACCGACCGGCGGCCGAACAGCGGTGACCAGCTGTCGTCGTCCAGTTCGTCGGGCGGTGGGACGTCGGGCATCAGCGCCGTCTGGGCCGTCGCGGCCTGCTCGTCGACCTGGTAGGACGCGGTCATCTCCAGGATCACGCCCACCGACTGGCGGGCGGTCACCCGCCGGGTGCAGAACGACCGCCCGTTGCGGACCCGGTCGACCTCGAACCGGATCGGCTCGCCCGCGTCACCCGTCCGGATGAAGTAGGCGTGCAACGAGTGGACCCGGAACGCCGGGTCGACCGTGGACGTGCCCGCTCGCAGGCCCTGGGCCACGATCTGGCCGCCGTACAGCCCGCCCCACGGGTAGCCGGGGCCGGCGCCCACCCACACGTCGGTTCCGTGGGGCTCGAGGGCCATCATCGTCGCGAAGTCCACGGCCGCAGAGTCTCCGCCGGGCACCGGCAGTCCCGCCATTCCGGGCAGGATGGGGTCGTGCTGTTCGCCGAGGTCGTCGCCACCGCCGGCGCCGTGACCGCCACCCGGGCACGGTCCAAGAAGGTCGCGGCGCTGGCCGACCTGCTGTCCCGCCTGGAGCCGGACGAGCTACCGGTGGTGGTGGCGGTGCTCACCGGCGCGCCCCGGCAGGGGCGGATCGGCGTCGGCTACCGGACCGTCCGGTCCGTGGAGGCCGAGCCCGCCGACGAGCCGTCGCTGTCCGTGCTGGACGTCGACGCCTCGCTCGACCGGCTGGCCGGGCTCCACGGGGCCGGATCGCAGGCGGCCCGGACGGCGGAGCTGGCCGGGTTGCTCGGCCGGGCCACGGCCGACGAGCAGGACCTGCTGCGCCGCCTGCTGGTCGGCGAGCTCCGCCACGGCGCGCTCGAGGGCCTCGTCACCGACGCCGTCGCCAAGGCGGCCGGCGTGCCGCTCGACGCGGTCCGGCGGGCGGCGATGCTGGCCGGCGACCTGCCCCGAGTGGCGGTGCTGGCTTGCGGCGAGGGCGAGGCCGGGCTGGCCGAGGTCGGGCTGACGCTGCTGCGGCCGGTCCAGCCGATGCTGGCCCAGACCGCCACCGACGTCGCCGAGGCCCTGGCCCTTGCCACCGGGCGCAAGCCGGGCGACGAGCCGGGGCTCGTCTCGGTGGAATGGAAGCTCGACGGCGCCCGCATCCAGGTCCACCGGGCCGGCGACGACGTGCGGATCTACACCCGCAACCTCAACGACGTCACCGACCGGCTGCCGGGCATCGTCGACCTTGTCCGGTCGCTGCCTGCCGACCGGCTGCTGCTCGACGGCGAGGCGGTCGGCGTCGGCGAGGACGAGCTGCCCCGGACGTTCCAGGACACGATGAGCGCGTTCGGCCGGGAGGACGGCGTGGCCGGCGCGGGCCTGCAGTCGCGGTTCTTCGACCTGCTCCACCTCGACGGACGCGACCTCATCGACGTGCCGCTCGAGGACCGGCTGGCCGCCCTGGAGGGCGTCGCCGGGCCGTGGCGCATCCCCGGCGTCGTCACGCGCGACGCCGGCGAGGCTCAGCGGGTGCTGGACGAGGCCCTGGCCGCCGGCCACGAGGGCGTCATGGTCAAGGACGCGGGGTCGCCCTACGAGGCCGGGCGGCGGGGCGGGGCGTGGCGGAAGGTCAAGCCGGTCCACACGCTCGACCTCGTGGTACTGGCGGTCGAGTGGGGCAGCGGGCGGCGGCGGGGCTGGCTGTCGAACCTCCACCTCGGGGCCCGCGACCCCGAGGGCGACGGGTTCGTGATGGTCGGCAAGACGTTCAAGGGCCTGACCGACGAGATGCTGGCCTGGCAGACCGAGCGGTTCCTCGACATCGCCACCGAGCGCGGCGACTGGGTCGTCGCGGTGCGGCCGGAGCAGGTGGTGGAGATCGCCCTCGACGGGGTGCAGACGTCGACCCGCTACGCCGGGGGCGTTGCGCTCCGGTTCGCCCGCGTGCGGCGCTACCGGGACGACAAGACACCCGCCGAGGCCGACACGATCGACGCGGTGCGGTCCCTGCTGCCGGGCGGGTGACGCTCAGCCGCGGCGGCGGCTGACGAGGACGGTCGCCGCCGCCACGGCGGCGATAGGGATCACTTCCGTGTTCCCGAGGCGAACGACCGCTATCGCCGGGTCAGCCGTCGGTGGTGGGCCGGGACGGGTCCGGCGGAGCCGCACCCGGGCAGACGGCCGGCGCCGGGGCGTCCGCGGGGGCCGGTGCCCCGGTGCCGGGAGCGCCGTCGGTAGGGCAGCCGGACCGAGCGGCGACGACGTCGGTGACGAAGTCGAGCATCGTCGGCGACCACCCGACCGCCGCCGGAGGCGCCTCGGCCGGCGGGGGACCGGCGTCGGGGTCGGGCGAGCCGGGCGCCGTGGTGGTGGGGGCGCCGGGGACGGTGGTGGTCGGGGCGTCGTCCGGGTCGGGGACCGTGGTGCCGGGCCCCGGGGACGGCGCCGGCGCCGGCGACGGCGTCGGAGCTGGAGCGGGCGCCGGAGCCGGAGCGGCTGTCTCTTATACACA
>JBKPHT010000105.1:0-19677 GCA_046730015.1 Actinomycetota bacterium | reverse complement strand
GCCCCTCGGTGCGTGGCGCGGCCCCGTCGCCGGCGTGGGCGCGGTGCCGCCCCGCCGCGAGCCCGGGGTCGGACCGGCCGTTGGGGGGCGGGCCGGCCGGGTCGCGGGGCTCGCCGGGGTCAGCCATTGCGCTGCCAGGGCCGGGCGCCCGTGCCCGACGCGGCCTCGCCGCCCAGGGAGGCGTCCTGCTCCAGCTCCTTGGTCGCCTTGGCGATGTCCGTCTGGTACTTGAGCAGGATGTTCGCGGTGCCGACGGCGGTGGCGGCGTCGACCTGCTCGATGCCGAGCAACAGCAGCGTCCGGGCCCAGTCGAGGGTCTCGGACACCGACGGCGCCTTCTTGAGCTCGAGCTGGCGGATCGACCGGACGATGCGGGCGACCTGGTCGGCCAGGCTCTCGGTGATGCCGGGGACCTTGGCCAGCACGATCTCGCGCTCGCGGTCGAGGTCGGGGTAGTCGACGTGCAGGAACAGGCAGCGCCGCTTCAGGGCCTCGGACAGCTCGCGGGTGTTGTTGGAGGTGAGGAACACCAGCGGCACCTGGCGGGCGGTCACGGTGCCCAGCTCCGGGATGGAGACCTGGTAGTCGGACAGGATCTCCAGCAGCAGCGCCTCGGTCTCGACCTCGACCCGGTCGACCTCGTCGATGAGCAGCACGACCGGCTCCTCGGCCCGGATGGCCTCGAGCAGCGGGCGGGTGAGCAGGAAGTCGTCGGAGAAGATGTCGTCCTCGACCTCCTCCCAGGTGGCACCGTCGTTGCGCTCGGCCTGGATGCGGAGGAGCTGCTTCTTGTAGTTCCACTCGTACAGCGCCTTGGACTCGTCCAGGCCCTCGTAGCACTGCAGGCGGATGAGTCGGGCGCCACTGATCTCGGCCACCGACTTGGCGAGCTGGGTCTTGCCGGTGCCGGCCGGGCCCTCGACCAGCACGGGCTTGCCCAGGCGGTCGGCCAGGTACACGACCCCGGCGATGCCCTCGTCGGCCAGGTAGTCGACCTTGGCGAGCGACTCGCGCACGGCCGGGACGGACTCGAAGCGATGAGCGTCGCTGGGCGCCGTATCGGTCATCTGGCCAGGCTACCGGGCTACTTGACCCGCGGGTCAACCGAGATGCCGGGCGCCCGCCGGTGGACGCGGGACCGGCGGGGAGGAAGCCGTCCCGCGCCCGCCGGTAGGACCATGGCCGAGGGGAGCGGAGGGGGGCGGCGGGCGGACGTATTCCACCTCCGTCCCCGCGGCCATGGGCTCCGGGGGGAGTCGGCGGCACACGCTGGGAACGCCGCCGATCGCAGTGTGGAACAGCGCAGGTTGGTCAAAGGCGGGTCGGCCCGCGGGGGGAGCGTGCCAGTCCGCACGCCGAGAGTGCTGTTCCCCTACACTGCATCTCAGCGCGCGCGGTGGAGCGAAGGGGCGTCGTGGGCGAGGATCTCGTGGTCAGGCGGCAGGCGATCGAGCGGGCCAGGTCGGAGACGGCCACTGCGCCCGACCCCGACCTGATCCCCCCGGCCGTGCAGGCGTCGTGGCGGCGGTCCGCCCCCGTCGTCGACACCGAGCGCGACGCCGCCCCCGTCGGCGCCGACGACGACGCCCGCGAGCGGTGGGAGGAGTCGCCCCTCCACCGAGCCGTCCCCCAGCTCGTCCCCCAGCTCGAGGCCATCGCACGGGAGGGCGACATCATCGCCACCATCAACGACACCCAGGGCCGCATCCTGTGGGAGACCACGCCGCGCTGGCTGCGGGCCGGGGCCGAGCGGATCGGGCTGTTGCGAGGCGGCATCTGGAACGAGGGCACCTGCGGCACCAACGGCGTCGGGCTCGCGCTGGCCGCCGACCAGCCCGCAGCCGTGTTCGCCACCGAGCACTGGCTCACGCTGGGGCGCGACTGGGTGTGCTACGCCGCCCCGGTCCACGACGCCCGCGGGCTCCAGGTCGGGGCCATCAACCTGTCCACGACCTGGACGAACCACAACCCGCTCGCCCTCACCACCGTCGCCTCGGTCGCCCGCCTGGTCGAGCACGAGCTGCGGACCCAGGACCGCCGCGCCGCAGGGCTGCCGCCGCTGCTCGACCTGCGGGTCCTCGGCGAGGCGGCGGTCTCGATCGACGGCGTCTCCGTCCACCTCACCCACCGCCAGTACGAGATCCTCACGATCCTGGCCCTGCGCGGGGGGTCGACGCTCGACGAGCTGCACGCCCAGCTCTACGGCGACCGCCCGGTGAGCATGGCGACGCTCCGGTCGGAGATGTCCCAGCTGCGGCGGGCCGTCGGCGGCCAGCTCGCGGCCCGGCCGTACCGGCTGACGATGCCGTGCCGGGTCGACGCCATCGAGCTGCTCGACCGGCTCGACGCGGGCGACGTCGAGCGCGCCGCCCAGCTCTACGCCGGCCAGCTCCTCCCGGCGAGCGAGTCGCCGCTGCTCAGCCAGCACCGCCAGCTCGTCGACGTGGCCCTGCGGGCCGCCCTGGTGGGCCGGGGCACGCCGGCGGGCGCGCTCCGCTACACGGCGGTGCACCCCTACGACGTCGAGGTGCTGGAGCAGGCCCGGCTCCGGGCCGTGCCCGGCGACCCGCTGCTCCCGGCCGTCACCGCCCGGATGGCCATCGCCCTGTCCGGCTGAGGGCGCCGGCGGCCGCCCGGTGGGGACACCGTCAGCCGTCAGCCATCAGCCGCCGCGAGCTGCTCGTGGTCGGCCGCGGCGCGGGACGCCGCCCGCCCGGTGAGCCGGGCGACGGTGGCGCCGAACCGGGCCAGCTCGTCGGGGTCGAGTGTGGCGAAGATCTCGGCGACGACCGCATCGCGTACGCGGGTGCCCTCGGCGAGCGCCCGGCGACCCGCGCCGGTGAGTTCGACCAGCACGGCCCGCCCGTCCGCCGGGTCCGGCCGGCGGACGACCAGGCCGTCGCGCACCATCCCGTCGACCGTCGACGTCATCGTGCGGGCGGCGACGCCCAGGCAGTCGCTCAGCTCGCCCATCCGGCACCGGCCCCGCAGCGACAGCTCCTGCAGCGCCATCATCCGCGCCATCGACAGCCCGAGCCCGGTGTAGCGGGCGTTGGCCAGCCGCTTGACGGCATGGGCCAGGGCGAAGAACCCGGCCGCGACGTCGACCGGGTCGTCGGGACTGATCGGGGCCGGCTCGGCGTTGTCGACCATGAGTGCTTCCTACCGGGAAACCGATTGACACGGGACAGGTTGCTGAGCAAACTCAGCAACAATCCTGAGGTACCTCAGCAACAGGATACGCCGCCACCCGATACGAGGTCACCCGATGCGCGACTGGCAGCACGACGCCGACGAGGTCCACCGCCGACGCTGGCTGACGCTGGCCGTCCTGTGCCTCAGCCTCGTCGTCATCATCGTCGACAACAGCATCCTCAACGTCGCGCTGCCGACCCTGTCCCGCCCCCCGAGCCAGGGCGGCCTCGGCGCCGCCGACAGCGATCTGCAGTGGATCGTCGACTCGTACGTGCTGGTGTTCGCCGGCCTCCTGCTCACCGCCGGCAGCCTCGGCGACCGCTTCGGCCGCTACCGCGCCCTCGCCTTCGGCCTCGCCGTGTTCGGGCTGGGCTCGGGCGTCGCCGCCTTCGCCCCCTCATCCGGCGCCCTCATCGCCAGCCGGGCCGTCATGGGCGTCGGCGGCGCGTTCATCATGCCCGCCACCCTGTCGATCATCACCAACGTGTTCACCGACCCCCGCGAGCGGGGGCGGGCGATCGGCGTCTGGGCCGGCGTGGCCGGCCTCGGCCTGGCCATCGGCCCCGTCACCGGCGGCGCCCTGCTCGAGCACTTCTGGTGGGGATCGGTGCTGCTGGTGAACGTCCCCATCGTCGCGATCGCGCTCGTCGGCGGCTTCCGGCTCGTCCCCGACTCCCGGGACCCCGCGGCGCCCCGGGTCGACGTCCCCGGCGCCCTCCTGTCGATCACCGGCCTGGCCACGGTCCTGTGGGGGCTCATCGAGGGCCCGACCCAGGGCTGGACCTCGGCCGGCGTGCTCGGCGCCTTCGCCCTCGGGATCGCCCTCATGGCCGGCTTCGTGTGGTGGGAGCAGCACACCGACCAGCCCATGCTCGACATCGGCTTCTTCCGCAACCCCCGCTTCAGCGCCGCCAGCATGGCCATCACCCTCACGTTCATGGCCCTGATGGGCGTGATTTTCGGCCTCACCCAGTACCTGCAGTCGGTGCTCGGGTTCAGCCCGCTCGAGGCCGGCGCCATCCTCCTGCCCATGTCGGCGGTGATGCTCGTGCTCGCCCCGATGTCGGCCCGGCTGGTCGAACGGCTCGGCACCAAGCTCGTGCTCGGCACCGGCCTGCTCGTCGTCGCCCTCGCCCTGGCCCTCCAGACCACCCTCGACACCGGCTCCTCGACCCTCCACGTCGTCCTGGTCACGATCGTGCTCGCCGTCGGCATGGCCAACGTCATGGCGCCGGCCACCGAGTCGATCATGGGGTCCCTGCCCCGGGCCAAGGCCGGGGTCGGGTCCGCCGTCAACGACACGACCCGCCAGATGGGCGGCGCGATCGGCGTCGCCCTCATCGGCAGCCTGCTCGCCTCGGTGTACCGCAGCGACGTCCGCACCGGCCTCGCCGGCTCCGGCGCGCCGGCGAGCCTGGTCGAACAGGCCTCGTCCTCGGTCCAGTCCGGCGTCGCCGCCGGCCGTGAGCTGGGCGGCGCGCTCGGCCAGCAGGTCGTGACGGTCTCCCACCAGTCGTTCGTCTCCGGCTACCACGTCGGCGTGGTGGTCGCCGCGGCCATCGTGCTCGTCGCCGCCGTCGCCGTGTTCCGGTGGCTTCCGGCCCGGGCGGTCGCCGCCGACGCCGGCGTCGTCCCGGCCGGTGCGGCCGGTGACGGCGACGCCGTCGGCAGGGTGCCCGACCCCGGCGTCGAGCCCGCCCCTGCGCCCGCCGACGCCGGCTGAGCCGGGCTCCCCGGCGGTCAGGACGCGGTCGCCGCCACGGGGGTGACCAGGTCGAGCAGCGGCGGCTCGTCCGCCGCCTCGTCGACCGGGGCGTCCACCGGGCCCCGGCGCAGCAGCTCGCGCCACCGGTCCGGGTCGTGGACCGCCGGCTCGGTCGAGGCCACGAACCCGGCCAGCAGCCGGACGAACCGGCCAGGGTCGGCGTGGTGCGGGAAGTGTCCGGCGCCGGCGAACACCTCCAGCCGGCTGCCCGGCATGGCCTCGTGGGCCCGGTGGGCGTGGGACAGCGGGATCACCCCGTCCCGGTCGCCCCACACCAGCAGGGTCGGCACCGACGCGTTCAGGTAGCAGCGGTCGAGCATCGTCACCACCTGGCCACGCCAGTCGACCACCGACCGCAGCGTCCGGGTGAAGGCCACCTGGGCGTCGCCGTCCGGCAGCCCGGCCATGATCCGGTGGACGTGCTCGCGGTCGCGGGCCAGGTCGTTGCCCACGCGGCCGAGCAGGCCGAGCGCCGTTCGCACCGCCGGCCGGGCCGCCGGCCACCGCAGCGGGACCAGGAAGACCTCGGCCAGCGGGGCGGAGGCCAGCCGCAGCAGCGGCGTCACATCCCGGCCGGCGCCGCCGCTGGCCACCAGCACCAGGCGCTCGCACCGCTCCGGGAACTGGTACGACATCTGGGCGGCGACGCCCCCGCCCAGCGAGTGGCCCACGATCGTCGCCCGCTCGATGCCCAGCACGTCGAGCAGGTCGCGCATCCCGTTGGCGTAGGCCGCCACCGCGTAGTCGGCGCGCGGCTTGTCCGACGCGCCGTGGCCCAGCAGGTCGGGGGCGATCACCGTGTGGTCGCGGGCCAGCGCGTCGATCAGCGGGAGCCAGCTCACCGAGCTGTCGCCGATGCCGTGCAACAACAGCAAGGCCGGGCCGCTGCCCGCCATCCGGTAGGCCCGCCGGTAGCCGTGGACGGTCCGGTACCGCAGCTCCGTCCCGCCGGCGCGGGCGCCCGAGGTCGTCCCGCTCCGCCGCTTCGCCATGCGCACCTCCCTCGTGAGCCGGTGGCACCCGCGGGCACCACCCCTTCCCGGCTCGGCCGCCCCGCCCATCCCGGTCCACTGTCGCTGGTTGTCGTCGATCCTCCCCCGCCACCCCACCCGGGGCCAGCCGGAGTCGGCGAACATCATGGCAACAACCCCGAACGACGGTTGAATTGGCATGCTGGGGGCGTGCCCGGGGTGCCGGACGGGATATCGGTCGTCAGCCACGAGAGCGACGGCGTGGCCTGGACGATGGCCCACGCCGTCCCCCACGCCGCGCTCGGCGGCGTCGTGGCCGGGCCGTACTGCTGGTACGAGGAGCGGACCGACCTGCCGTTCCGGCGCCGGGAGGTGGCGACCGGGCGGGTCACGCTGATCATCAGCTTCACCGACCCGCTCGACCTCGTCGAGATGACCCACTCGGACTCCGGCGGCCGGCGGTTCATGTCGTTCGTCGCCGGGCTGCACGAGGGCTACGCCGTGACCGAGCACAACGGCCGGCAGGCCGGGGTCCAGGTCGACCTGACGCCGCTCGGCGCCGCCCGGCTGCTGGGCGCCCCTGCCGCCGAGGTCGCCAACGCGTGCACCGCCCTCGACGACCTGTGGGGGCGCGACGCCGGCCGCCTGGCCGACCGGATCGCATCCGCCCCCGGGTGGGCGGCCCGGTTCGCCGTCCTCGACCGCGAGCTCACGGCCCGGGCCGCCGACGGCCCCGACCCCGACCCCGCCGTCGTGTGGGCCTGGCGCCAGCTCGAGGGCTCCCACGGCCGGGTGCCGGTCGGGGTGCTGGCCGACGAGATCGGATGGAGCCGCCGGCATTTCACCTCCCGGTTCCGGGCCCAGGTCGGGCTCGCCCCGAAGCCGGCCGGCCGGGTGCTGCGGTTCCGGCGGGCGGTCGACCTGCTGCGGGGCGGGCCGGTGCGGTCGATCGCCGACCTCGCCGCCGCCTGCGGCTACGCCGACCACAGCCACCTCGTCCGCGAGTTCCGCAGCCTGGGCGGCTGCACCCCGTCGGAGTTCGTCCGGGCCGAGCTGCCCGACAGCGGCGGCACCGCCGCCTAGCGGTCACATTCGTCCAAGCCCGTCGCCACGGCCCGTCGTACCGTCGGTGGCATGACCATCGACATGTCCCGCCCCACGATCTACCCGGTGCTGCGGTACAAGGACTCGGCGGCCGCCCTCGAGTTCCTCGCCACCGCCTTCGGCTTTCTCCCCGGCGAGGTGAACACCGACGACCGGGGCCGGGTGGTCCACGCCACCATGACCTGGGCCAACGGCGTGATCATGATGAGCGACACCCGGGACCTCGGCGACGACGACCCGTACGACACGGGTCCTACCGTGCTGTACCTCGTCGTCGACGACCCCGACGGCCACGCGGCCCGGGCCGAGGCCGCCGGCGCCGAGATCGTCATGGGTGTCACGGACCAGCCGTACGGATCTCGCGAGTACGCCGCCAGGGACCCGGAGGGGCACGTCTGGTGCTTCGGCACCTACCAACCCGCCCCGGTCGCGGCGGAGGCGCCGTAGCCGCCCCGACGCCGGGGCCAACCGGTCCGGACTCCCCGGACCCAGGATCTGGTCGGGCCCGGCCTGCCGCGGCGGGCGGGTCGGGCCCGGCCGGCAACCTCAGCTCTGGCCGGCGGGGCGGGGGGCGTCGGCGAGGTCGGGCGCTGGCGCCTCGACCGCCTCGGCGGGGGTCGGGCCGCCGTGCTCGCTGCGGACGACGGCCAGGAACCGCTCGACTGCGTGGACGGTGTGGTGGGCCCGGATCGACGGCAGCACGTCGAAGGCGTGCTGGGCGCGGGGCAGCTCGGCGAACGCGACCGGGTTGCGGCTGGCGCCGGCCAGCGCGGCGGCGAAGGAGCGGGCCGACTCGACGGGGACGAGCGTGTCGTTGGTGCCGTGCAGGACGAAGAACGGTGGGGCGTCCGGCCCGACGTGGCTGACCGGCGAGGCGAGGTCCCAGTTGGCCCGGTCGTCGTCGAGGGTGGTCTTGAACACGTGCTCCGCCAGGAGCCACTCGAGGCCCCGGTTGGCGGTGCCGTCCCGGCCGGTGAAGTCGTAGACGCCGTAGAACGGGACCGCGGCGGCGACCGAGGTGTCGGCGTCCTCGAAGGCGGGCTGGTAGGCCGGGAGCCCCGGGGTCAGCGCCGCCAGCGCCGCCAGGTGCCCGCCTGCCGATCCGCCGGTGATGGCAACGAACCCGGGGTCGCCGCCGTGGGCCCCGATGTTCGCGTTCACCCACGCGAGGGCCCGTTTCACGTCGACGATCTGGTCGGGCCAGGTGGCCCGGGGGCTGAGGCGGTAGTTGAGGGTGACGCACACCCAACCGCGCTCGGCCAGGTGGGCCATGAGCGGGTGGGCCTGACCGTGCTTCTGCCCCATGATCCAGCCGCCGCCGTGCACCTGCACGAGGACGGGCGCGGCCGCGTCGGCCGGGAGGTCGGCCCGGCGCCAGACGTCGAGCTGGTTGCGGCGGCCGGCCTCGCCGTAGGACAGGTCGCGGCCGGAGGCCCCGAGGTAGCGGCGGCGGGCGAAGAGGTCCGGCAGCAGCAGCGACCGCCGGGTCAGCGGCACGTCGGGCGACGGGCTGAACGGCTCGGTGATCCGGCCGCGGTAGCCCGGCCCGAGCGCGGCGACGAGCGCGTCCTCCAGGACCTGCTCGGACGCCTGTGCAGCCCGGTACAGCCGCCACAGCCCGGCGAACGAGGCGGCGGTGAGCCCGAGCCCGGCGAGCCCGCGGAGCCCCCGCGCCCCGCCGCCCCGCGCCATGAGCAACCCCAGGGCGGCCGGGGCGGCGGCCGCGTGGAGCGGCATCTCGGACGTCGCCGTGCCGACCACGAACTCGGGCACGGCCAGCGGCCCGTCGCGGTCGACGGGCCGGAGGGCGACACCCGTGGCCGCGGCGGACGCGGCGCCGGCGAGGAGGAACTTGGTGCGTGGGTCCACGGGGATCTCCCGGGCTGGGCAGCGGTCGGACGGCTCCGCCCAGGCTAGAGGGCGTCACCGGTGCCCGACCCGGGCGGTCGCTCACTCGTCGTGGTCCACCACGGTGCGGTCGTCTCGATCGGATCGCCGGCCGTGGATGCCGGCGGGTCGGCCTCCTCGTCGTCGCGAACACACTCGGCGAGCAACGTCAGCACCACGGCGAGCACCACCGTGACCCACGGGTTGGGGCGCGGTCGAGCTCTGGAGTCCGCCGATCTCATCAGATCCTCCCCGTGGCTCGGTCCAAACGTGAACGTGTACTACTGCCGACTTTCGAGTGATGTCCACCCCCCAATCACGACGCAGCGTACCACAGGCGCCACCCATCGACCAATAGCAATAAAACTCACTGACAGACACTGAGACCCATCAACACACCGTGAGGCAGTGGCTGTCGTTCGCCGGTTCCCGAGGCGATAGGGGCCGGGGGCCGACCGCCATCGCCTCGGGAACGGGGACGCGACAGCTATCGCCTCGCGGAGCCGGGGTTCAGCGGCTCTTGCGCCAGAGGTCGAATCCCTCGAACCCCGACAGCCCGTCGACCTCGTCGGGTTCGGGCAGGCTGCCGAGGGCGAGCAGCGCCCGGATCGCGAGTCGGACGACCTCGGGGTAGACCTCGGCGAGCGCCCGAGACTCCGGCGGGAACGCCGCGGCCCGGGCGCGGAGCGCCTCCACGGCGGCGATGGGGTCGGTCCCGGCGTAGTCCTCGCCGTGCAGTTGCAGCTCGTAGCCGACTACCTCCATGGCCAGATGGAGACGGCGGTAGGCCGCGGGCTGGGACGTCACGCCTCCATCGTCGCGCCCCGGACGAACGCGACGGCGGAGGGGCGGCGGCGGCCGGGTGCCGAGCCGCCGAACGGCACCCGGTCGTCGTTCCGCCTCTGCGACCGACCGGGCACGTGGCGCCGTCGGCACGTGGTCGTGTCCGCCGCTGCACCACATAGAGGCCCGCCCGGCCCGGTGGATACACACACCGATGAGTTCGACGAGCCCGGTCCGTCGAACGGGCGATACCTCACCCCACCACCCACGCCCACCGAGGAGCCCACCATGCCCACCCGCGACACCGCGCCCGCCGGCGCCCCCTGCTGGGTCGACCTGATGACCTCCGACACCGACCGCTCCCGCGCCTTCTACGGCCAGCTGTTCGGCTGGACCGCCGACGAGCCCAACGAGGACTTCGGCGGCTACTTCAACTTCCGCCTGGACGGCCAGCTGATCGCCGGCGGCATGAGCAATGCCGCGATGGGCGGCACCGGCGACGTCTGGTCGGTCTACCTGGCCGTCGACGACGCCGGGGCGACCGCCGACGCCGCGGCCGCCAACGGCGGCAGCGTGCTGTCGCCGCCGATGGACGTCGCCGACCTCGGCCGCATGGCGGTCGTGAACGACGCCGGCGGGGCCTCGATCGGCATGTGGCAGCCCGGCACCCACAAGGGCCTCCAGGTGCTGGACGAGCCCGGTGCCCCCAGCTGGTTCGAGCTGCACACCCGGGATTACGACGGCTCGGTCGACTTCTACCGCAAGGTGTTCGGCTGGGACGCCCACACCGCGGCGGACGAGCCGGGCTTCCGCTACACGACCCTCGGCGAGGGCGACGGCTCGCTGGCCGGGATCATGGACGCCAGCGCGTTCCTGCCCGAGGGCGTGCCGGCCCACTGGTCGGTCTACTTCGCCGTGGAGGACGCGGCGGTGGCGCTCGACCGGGCCGTCGAGCTCGGCGCCTCCGTGGTCCAGCCGGCCGAGGACACGCCCTACGGGCGGCTGGCCACCGCCAGCGACCCCAACGGGGCCGTCTTCAGCTCCGGTCGACTCACTGAGCCGGCGACCGAGGATCCGCCGGCACCGGCGACACCACCGAAACGTCGCGCGCCCGGGCGGGGCGGGCCACCCGCCCGGGCTCGTCCCCGGTCAGCCGGCGGCGGCCGGCGCCGGCAGGGCCGGCAGCGGGGCGGCGAACCGCAGGGCCGCGTTGAGCTGCGGGAGCATCGGCGTCGCCGGGACGGTGGGCTCGGGGACCGGCGCAGCGTCCCCGGGGGCGACGTCGCCGGTGGCCGCGGCGGGCTCGGGCGTCGCAGGAAGCGGGGGGCAGCCGGTCTCGGCGCGGGCGGTGTCGCACAGGTCGGACCACTTGAACCACTCGAGGCCGGACTCCGGCTGGCCGTCGCGGGGCCGGGCGTTGGCGCCGAGCAGGCGCCGGGCCCGGAGGTTGACGGGGTAGCCGGTGTCGGGGGCGAGCCAGTGGCGCTCCTCGTAGCCGTCGCGCTTGATGATGTAGAAGGGCGCGGTGAGCGGGGCCTGGCCGGATCCGGGGGTGCCGCCGGTCGGGTCGGCCGTGGCCCACCAGTTGGCGCCCTGGGCCCAGCCCGGGTTGACGTACCAGCAATCCACCTGCTGGCCACCGGCCTGGCAGGTCCGGGCGACCATGCCGCCGCCGTCCTCGATGCCGTCGACGAGCCCGATGCGGGAGAAGGCAGGGGCGTCGGTCCCCATCATCTCCTGGTAGAGGGCCTCGCTCTTGGCGGTGCCGCCGAGGGCCTGCCATGGCTCCCAGGCGGCTGCCCGGCGGGCGTAGCCGTCGCCGCCGGCGGCGCAGTAGCGGCCGGCCATGCCCGCGGCGACGTCGCCGGCGACGTACTTCACGTCGATCAGCTCGGCGGCGGTGAAGGGGGCGCCGACGCCGGCCGAGTCGTACTGGAAGATGCCGATGCCGGGCGTCCAGTAGGCGCGGGGGTAGGGGGTGCCGTACGGGTCCCGGAACGGGTAGAGCCCGTAGTTCGCGTTCATGTTGTTGTTCCCGGCAGCGACGCCGGTCCACTCGTCCCAGCGCGACAGGGTCATCGGCGACGGGGCGGCGTCGGGGGTCAGGGCCTGGGAGACCTCCTTGAACACCGGGGCCATGACCAGCGCCGTCAGCTCGTCGTCGCTGAGCTCGCAGGCCCGGGGCACGGCGGCGACGGCGGCCCGGATGCCGTCGTAGGCGCCGCGGCCGAAGTAGCGGGTCACGCCGGCGGTGCCGGCGGGCACGGCCTCGGCGTCGGCGGCGGCGCCGAACGGCCCCGCGGCGCCGGGGATCACGCCCGCGAGCGCGGGGAGGGCGAGGCCGAGGGCCAGCGCCAGGGCAGGGAGGAGGAAACCGCGGCGGCGCCGCGGGAGGGGGTGGACACGGTCCGGCATGGTGTGGGTGACGACGCCCACCGGCCGGCGGCCCGGGGCCGCCAGCGGGGAGGTGTCTCAGGTCGCGTGCAGGGACACCGGCGGCGGCGGGGCGCGCGCCCGCAGCGTCCGCGTGGGGCCCGGTGCGGGCCTCGTGCGTTCGGCTGTCGGCTCACGTCGTCACCTCCGGGCGTCCGTGCCAGCGGGCGCGGAGGCGCGCGCGGGCAACGACCCGTGAGGTCGGGCCCGGGGCGCGCGCCGCCGCCGTTCAGGCTCGGCTGTCGCCGGCAGCGGCCGCCGTCGGGGCGGCGCGCTGTTCGCTTCTCGTTATCGGGACATCCCCAGCGGAAGACCCCAGACTCGGAGACGTTGCTCCCTAGCTGTCACGGACTGACCTGACGGGCGCCCGCCCCAGCGGCCGCTTGCACGGTGACACGACGATGGGCGTGTCAGGTCCGGGACAGGCTAAGGACCACTCTTTGCTGTTGCCAACGTGAAGAGTGTCACCCTGGGTGAGAAGTCAGCGGATCGCCGGTCGTCGGCGCCGACGGCACCAGCGTGGCCGTGACCGCGGACCTGCAGCCCGGCCGCCTCGACTTCCTGGCGTTCGACGGCCGGGTGGTGTCCGCTCGCCTGCCCGCGGACGACCTCTAGCAGGAGCGGCCTGGCAGGCGGGGCATCACCGCCAGGGCGTAGGTCGTCCCGCCCTCGGCGAAGTAGGTGAGCTGGGTGGCGTCGGCGACGAGCGGGTCGAGCGCCGCGGCGGGCACCTCGGCGCAGTCGGCGGCGTCGGCCAGCCGGACGGGCACGTCCGCCGGCCAATCGACGACGGTCGGGGCGAGCCCGTCGTGAAGCTCCGCGGGGTCCGCGGGCGTGGCCCGGACGAGGTAGGCGTCGGCGACGTAGGGCTCCTCGGCCCCGAGCCCGGCGCCGCCCCTCACGGCGTCGGTGGCGTCGGCCACGAACCCGGCCAGCGCCACCCGGGCCGGGTCGCGCTCGGTGCCGTCGCCGGAGAGGCCCAGGGCATAGGCCCGGTGCTCGTAGGTGGTGCCGTCGACCGTGATGCGGACGACCGTGTCGGGGGCGTCCATGATGTCGTCCGGCCGGGAGTAGTCGACGTCGGCCAGCAGCCCGGCCCGGTCGGCCAGGTCGATCATCGAGGCGACGCCGTCCTCGCCGATCGCCCGTTGGGTGAGGACGGGCACCAGCGGACCGGGGAACAGAGCGGTGGTGACGCCCGCCGTCACGACCCGGCCGTCGGCGGTGACGAGCAGCCGGGGCACGGTGACGAACTGCTGGGAGGGCGGGACGAACCCGCCCTCGTCGACGATCTCGATCACGGCCCCGGCCCCCGCCGCCGGCTCGCCGGGCGTGGCCGGCCCGGCGGTTGTGGTGGTCGTCGTCTCGGCATCGGTGACGACGGGGTCGTCGTCCCCGCCGCACGCTGCCAGGGGTGCGGCGAGGAGGCCGAGCGCGAGGGCGGCGAGGACGGGGCGGGGCGGGCGGAGCAGCATGGTTGGTGGGACGGCGGCGCGGGGCCGCCGGGTTCCCGGCGGTCAGGGCCGCCGGATGCCCAGCGAGTACCCACCGCTGCCGGTGACGGCCTCGACGACGTAACGGTAGAGGCCGATCGTGCCGGTGTAGGTCAGCTCGGCGTCGGCGTTGGGGCCGACGGCCTCGGCGACGGTCACCCATTGCCAGCCGCTGAACCGCTGCAGCCGCAGGTCGAGGTCCGCTTCCGACGGCCCGTCGAGGCAGGCGGCGTGCACGCCGGACCGCGCGAAGTAGAACATGCCGCCGGGCTGCACCTGGTGGCCGGGCCCGGCGAAGGTCCCGGTGTAGGTCAGCGGGTAGCCGGTGCACGCGGGCGGGGGCGGCGGCGGGGCGGTCGTGGTGGTCGTCGGGCCGACGGTCGTGGTCGGGGCAACAGTGGTGGTCGTCGACGGAGGCGGGACCGTGGTCGACGGGGGCGGCGGTGTCGACGTGGTCGTGGTCGTCGGTGGCTGGGTGGTCGATGTCGTGGTGGTCGAGGTCGTGGTCGAGGTCGTGGGGGGCGGGGGCGCGGTGGTCGGCGGGGTGCCGCCGTCGTCGACGAGGTACACGCTGTCGGCCACGTTCCAGTTGCCCGCGAGATACGACCCCGACGGCGGACTCGTGTGGTAGTAGTCGTCGTGCCCGCAGTCGAGGCGGTCGTCGTGGGCGCGGTCGGCGCAGACGGTCCGCATCGCCGGGTAGTAGGGCGAGTCGGAGTAGCACATGACGTCCCACTCGTCGGTGCAGTGGCCGCCCCCGCTGGTGTTGGGGGCGTTGGTGTTGACCGCTCCGAGGGTGTGACCCAGCTCATGGGCCGCCGGGCCGGGCGCCCAGCAGCTGCGGTCGACCCGGGCGAACGACGGTCCCGTGTTGCTGCGGTTGGCGTCGGACTTGCGGGTGTCGCCGGCGAACTCGCCGATGCCGCAGTAGGTGCTGGCGTCGGCGAACACGAGGTACTTGCGGTCGGGCCGGTCGTGTCCGAGGCCCAGCAGCGCGGAGACCATCTGGCCCATGTTGGCCAGCGCCGACGAGCTGATCTCGACGTTCAGCGCGGCGGGGGTGCAGTCGGGCCCGTGGACGAAGCGGATGTGGCGCCGCCCGCCGGTCTCTTTGGCGCTCTCGTCGTAGATCGTGTCGACGGCGGCGGCCCACTGCTCGATGGAGGACTCGTACTGGGCGAACCGGTCGGTGCCGGGCGCGTGGACGTAGAGCACCTGGACGCGGGGACCGCTGGTCCCGTCGCCGGTGCAGGCGGCCGCCGCGGCGAGGGTGCCGCCCTCGATCGGGGGGACCTCACCGGCCATCGTGTAACCGGGGGGCGGCGCGTCGGGGCCGTGGGTGCAGCCGGCCTCGCCGGCGATCTCGTAGACGCCGACGCAGGGTCCCGACGCCACCTCCTCCAGGCCGTTGTAGATCTGGCCGGTGCCGGGGCGGTTGTCCGGAAGGTCGACGGGCTCGACATCCGCCGCGCGGTGGACATGGCCGGCGCCGCCGGCGCCGCTCGGGCCGGCCGCGACCGGCGGGGTGACGACCGCGGTCACGCCGAGGCCGAGCAGGGCCATGCCCGCCGCCGTGGCGCGACGCAGGCGTGATCGTGAGAAGCGCACGAGATCCCCAAGCCCTCGGGTCCGCCCCCGTACCGACGGTAGGTGTTCTAGCACGATCGCAACAGATGACGCCGAGTTCATGTCCGGGTGACGGGGCCGCCGAAACCCGTGACGGGAGGCTGACGGGCGGCCGGTACGGTCGTGACGTGAGGCGCCGGTTCCGGCTCGAGCCGCCCCTCGTGGAGCGGGCCCTGGTGGTACGGACCCGGCTGCTCGACCGGCTGCGCGACCGGTGGTTCACGCCCGTCACCGTGCTCACCGCGCCGGCCGGCTACGGCAAGACCACCCTCCTCGCCCAGGCCCTCGCCGCCAACCACGGCGCCCCGCTCGGCGAGGACTGCTGGCTGGCCTGTGCTCCCGGCGACACCACCGCCTCCGCCCTGGGCGAAGGCCTGCTCGCCGCCGTCGACGCCCCCGGCAAGGGCACGGCCGCGAGCGCCGGCGGACTGGCCCGGGTCGTCACCGAGGCGCTGTGGCACCGCTCCCCCGACCAGGTCGCGCTCGTCGTCGACGACGTGCACGAGATCCCGGCCGGGTCCGAGGCCGCCGCGCTCCTGGCCGCCGTCGTGGCGTCGCTCCCCGCCAACGCCCACGTCGTGCTGTCCGGCCGAGCCCCGCCTCCGGTCCCGCTCGCCCGGCTCGAGCTGGCTGGCGCCGTGGCCCACCTCGGCGACGCCGACCTGGCGTTCACCGACGAGGAGGCCGCCGAGTTCGCCGCCCGGGCGGGCGTGCCCGGCGCCGACGTCGCCGGGTGGGGCGGATGGCCCGCGCTCGCCGCCCTCTCGGCCCGGGCGCGGCCCGGCGTGGCGGCCGACTACGTCGGCCAGGAGGTCCTGGCCGGGATGCCCCCGGACCGGCGCCGCGACCTGGCCCTCCTCGCCGCCGTCGGCACCGTCGACGACCGGCTCGCCCGCTCGGCCCTCGGCCGCGCCGACGCCGACCTCGACGCCCTGGTGGCCGGGCTGCCGCTCGTCACCCGGGGCCCCGGCGACGAGCGCACCCTGCACGCCTTGTGGCGGAGGCTGGTGGCCGACGCCGCCGACCCGGCCGACGTCGATGCCGCCCGCCGCCGGGCCGCCGCCGACCTGGAGGCCCGCGGCCGCACGGCCGCCTCCGCCCGGCTGCTGATCGACGCCCGCGCCTGGGATCAGCTGGGCGACGCGATCGTCGGCGCTCTCGGCGCCACCCACCCGCCCGTCCCCCGGGACGTGCTGGCCGAGTGGCTCGACGTCCTCCCGGCCGACTCCCGGCAGGCGCCGAGCGGCCAACTCCTGGCCGCGGCCGTCAGCGCCGAGCCCGACCCCGTCGCCGCCGCGCCCCGCCTCGAGGCTGCGGCCGCAGCCTTCCGCGCCGCCGGCGATGAGACCGGCGAGCTGGCCAGCCTGGTCCAGCTCGCCCAGCTCGCCTGGTGGTCGGAGGACCTCGTCCGCCTGGCCGGGCTGGCCGGCCGGGTCTTCGAGCTGGAGGCCGGCGGGTGTGCCGACGCCGTCCCCCTGGCCTGCCTCGGCCGGGCTCTGATGCACGACGCCCAGAACGACATGCCGGCCGTGCTGGCCGAGCTCGACCGCGTCCCGGCCGGCACGCTCAACGAGGTCTGGCAAGGCATCGTCGACTGGATCCGGTCGATCTCCTTCATGCAGCTCGGCGACGCCCGCGCCGCGCTCGCCGCCGCGGACGACGCCGCCGAGCACGCCGGCCCGCTCCAGCGCCCGCTGGCGGAGGGCGCCCGCCTCCAGGCGCGGTGGTATCTGGGCGAGGTCGAGGACGTCCGCCCGGCGCTGCCCGCCGTGGTCGACGCCATGGCCGCTGCCGGCTACCACAACTACACGGCGCTCGCCGCCGCCCAGTGCGCGCTGGCCGACGCGACTGCCGGCCACCCCGGCCCCGCCGCCGCCCAGGTCGCCCGGGCCCGGGCCGCCGCCGTCCTGCCGCTCGTCCCGCTGGTCGACACCCACCTGACCGTCGCGGAGGGCGCCGTCGCCGTGGCCGCCGGCGACGAGGCCCGAGCCGCCGCCGTCCTGGCCGACGGGATCGAGCGCCACCCGCTCGGCGCGGGCCACTCGCTGGCCGTCCAGCAGCGAGGCCTGGCGCTGTTCTACGTGCTGGTCCCGGCCACCCGGCCGGCGTGGGACGCCGCTCCCCTCGGCCCCGCTCCCGCGCTCGCACGCGACCTCGCCCGGGCGGTCGTCGAGGTTCGGGCCGGCCACCGGCTCCCGGCGGGGGCGCCCGCCATCGTCGACGCCGTCCCCGTCGAGGCCCACCTGCCGCTGCCGTGGGCCGCCACGCTGGGCGTCGCCGCCGTCGCCGCCGGCCGAGACGACGGCTGGCGGCTCCTCGACCGCCTCTGGCCGGCGGCCCGACCCCAGGTCAGCCGCCTTGCCGCCGGTGCCGGAGGACCCGGCGCCCCGCTCCCCCGGCTCCGGGAGGCCGCCGCGGCCGTCCTCGCCCGACTGGCCGCGCCGCCCGCCGGCCGCCTGGAGCTCCGCCTCCTCGGGCCCGTCGAGCTGCGGCGGGACGGCGTCGCCGTTCCCGCCGCCGACTGGCGCCGGGAACGGGTCCGATCGCTGCTCGCCTACCTGGCCCTCCACGGCACGGTCAGCCGCAGCCACCTGGCCGACGAGCTGTGGCCCGCGCTCGACGCCGAGGCGCAGTCGCGCAACCTCCGGGTGACCCTCACGTACCTGCTCCGGGTGCTCGAACCCGACCGGGGTGCCCGGGACGCCTCGTTCTTCGTCCGCCAGCACGGCGGCAACCTCACGCTCCACCCCGGCGACGCGCTCACCGTCGACGTCTGGGAGTTCGACCGCCTGACCGACGCCGCCCGCGCCGCCGACCGGCGGGGCGCCCCCGCCGAAGCCCTCGACCACGCCCGGGCCGCGGCGGACCTGTGGCGGGCCGACCCGACCGAGCTGGCCGGGGAGGCGTGGGCGCTCCCCCAGGTCGAGCAGCGCCGCGAGCGGTTCGCCGCCGCGGCCACCCGGGCCGGCGAGCTGCTGCTCGCCCGGGGCCGGACCGACGAGGCCCGCGCCCTGGCCGAACGGGCCCTGGCCGCCGACCCGTGGCGGGAGGGAGCCCACCGCCTGGTCGTCGCCGCCCACCGGGCCGCCGGGGACGACCTCGCCGCCCGCAAGGCGCTGACCCGCTACCGCGAGGCGATCACCGACCTTGGCATCGACCCCGGCGAGGCGACGCTGATGGTCGAGCGGCTCCTCGACGCCGGGCCCGCCCGGGCGATCGCCGCCCGCGCCGGGGTGAGGGCCGGGTCCGGGGCCGGGTCCGGGCTAGCAGGTCGCTAGCAACGCCACCCGTACGGTCCGGATCGGCGGACGGGCTCCCACGGCGGAGAGCCCGCGCCTCACCCAGAAGGCGGAAGACCCATGACCCAGACCACCGACCCCCAGGTCAGCGATCCCCAGCTCGCCCGGATCGACAACGATCCGGATCCGGAGATCGACCCGGACTCGGCCCGCTGCCTCGGCGGCGTGGCCGTGAGCTCCTTCTCGGCCTCCCCCACCACCGTGCCGCCCTTCGGCAGCGGCTCGACCCTGAAGTGGACGGTCACCGTGCCGTCCGACTGCCACGTCGGCGTCATGATCAACGGCCGCCCCGTGCCGCGGTCCGGGACGCTGCCGGTGCAGCCGGCGGTCACCACCCGCTACACCCTCAGCGCCGCCGCCGGCGGCCTCGTCCGGACCCTGCGCAGCGTCGAGGTCCGGGTCGACACCAGCTCCTGCACGACCGCCCCGGTGCCCGAGAGCCTGATCCGGGCCGAGGTCCAGAAGGTCGTCCGGGCTGTCGACGCCGCCGAGCCGCGGCTCCGCCTCCGCTCCGACCCGAGCGTCGAGGTCAAGCCCGGAGGGATCGTCATCGCGGTGCGGGCCAAGCTGGCGATCGACAACTTCGCCGACCCCGACATCGACCTCGACCTCACCGTCGGCCTGCGGGTCCGCAACGGCGCCGTCGAGCCGTTCTACAAGTCGTTCGCGGTCGACGTCGACTGGCCCTGGTGGGTCACGGTCATCTCCGCCGGCGTGTCGAAGATCGTCGAGGAGTTCATCGAGGACAAGATCGAGAACGTCCTCCGGCCCGGGATCCTCAAGGCGCTCAAGCAGTCCCTCGACGCCTTCGTCGACCAGATCCCCGGCACGATGCGGCTGCACTCGCTGAGCCTGGTGGAGAACCAGCTCCGGGTGACCGTGTGCCCCGCCACGGGGACGGCCGCGTTCCTCGTCCTCCCCGCCCCGGCGTGAGGACCTCCCGGGCGGCCGGGGCGGCGGTGCGGTGGCGGTGGCGGCGGGCGCGGCGGCACCCGTCGCCGCCGGGCCGCGCTCAGGCGGGCACGCCGTCCCCCCCGGGAGGGGTCCCGACGGCGGCCGCGGGACGGGCCGTCGACGGCAGGCCTGCGGGGGGCTCTGCGGGCGGCTCCGCAGTCGTCGGC
>JBKPHT010000104.1:0-5935 GCA_046730015.1 Actinomycetota bacterium | reverse complement strand
ACGAACAGCGCCGGCTGTTCGAGGGCGGGGAAGTGCCCGCCCCGGTCGAGCTCGTGCCAGTGGCGGATGTCGGTGTAGCGGCGCTCGGCCCACCGGCGCGAGGCGCGGGGCACCTCGCGGGGGAAGATCGAGCACCCGGTGGGCACGTCGACGGTGTCGGTCGTGGCCCGGGTGAACCAGCCCGAGACGAGGCGGATGCTCTCCCAGTACAGGCGGGCGGACGAGGCGCCGGTGCCGGGCAGCCAGTAGAGCATGACGTCGTCGAGCATCTGGTCCCGCGTGAGGGCGTCCTCGGGGTCGCCGCCGTTGTCGGTCCAGGCGCGGAACTTCTCGACGATCCACGCGCACAGCCCTGCCGGCGAGTCGACGAGCCCGTAGCCCAGCGTCTGGGGCCGGGTCGCCTGCTGCTCGGAGTAGCCCGACTCCTCCCGCCCGCTCCGCTCGAGGTCGGCCAGCGCGGCCCGCTCGGCCGGCGTGAGATCTCCGAACGTCGCGGGGTCCGGCGCCGCCAACGGAGGGACGACGTGGATGCCCGCCACGTGGTCCCGGTCCCGCTGGGCGAGCAGCGTCGAGATCGTCGTCCCCCAGTCGCTCCCGGCGGCGCCGTAGCGCTCGTGACCGAGGCGGGCCATCAACTCGGCCCAGGCGTCGGCGATCCGCTCGACGCCCCAGCCGGCGCTGGTCGGCTTGTCGCTGAAGCCGTAACCGGGCAGCGACGGGCACAGGACGTGGAAGGCGTCGGCGGCGTCGCCCCCGTGGGCGGACGGGTCGGTGAGAGGGCCGAGCACGTCGAGGAACTCGACGACCGAGCCGGGCCAGCCGTGGGTGAGCACGAGGGGCAACGCTCTGGGGTGGGGAGAGCGGGCGTCGAGCACGTGGATGCCGAGCCCGTCGACCTCGACCGTCAGCTGTGGCCAGGCGTTGAGCCGGGCCTCCGTAACCCGCCAGTCGTAGCTGTCCGCCCAGTACCGGCACAGCCGCTGCAGGTATCGCAGCGGGACGCCCTGCGACCAGTCGTCGACCGTCTCGGGGTCGGGCCAACGCGTGCGCCGGAGCCGCCGGCGCAGGTCGTCGAGGTCGGCCTCCGGGACCTCGATGCGGAACGGCGCGATCCCCGGCCTCGGCGACATCGCCGGCCATGGTGCAACCGGCTGGGCCCCCCGTCGAGGACCCCGGCGACGCCGCACTGGCTGATCAGCGATCGGCCGCAGACCGGAGCAGGGCCAGGAGGGCCAGGACGGTGCCCACCGTCGCGGGATCCGGCGCGCCGCCGTTCCGGCGGCCGCGGATGGCGCCGGCGGCGCCGATCGACAGGATCGAGCCGCTGGACCCGATCGACAGGACCGACCCCGTCGAGCCGATGGACAGGACCGAGCCGGCGGACCCGATCGACAGGAACGACCCCGCGGAGAGGATCGACGCTGCGCTCAGCACCGAGCCGAACGAGCCGGCGGACAGCACCGACCCGAGCGAGCGCCAGGACAGCAGCGACCACGGCGACCGCGACGACAGCACCATCCGGCCCGAGGCCGGGGACCGCCGCGGCCGCCTCCTCCCGGACGACCACAGGGGGCCGAGCTTGGTCTCCCCGTGGAACGGCTTCGCCATCGGGTTGACTCCTCGTGGGATCGCGTCGCGGACGGTCCGATCGTAGGCCCGTCGGGGCTGACGACCCGGCTAGTCGGCGTCAGCGGACGAGGCGTACGGGTTGTCGATGACGTAGCGCCAGGCGCCGTCGGCGCCCCGGCGCGCGACCTCGGCCGTCACCGACGATGCGGTCGTCCCGCCGCCCTCGAACGTCCACTGGTTGCTCAGGAGGGCGATATCGCCGGACTCGACGGCGTAGCGGGTGGTGACGTCGAGCCGGCCGCCGAGGGCGACGAAGCCGACCCAACACCTCGCGGATGGCGTCGAGGCCCCGGGCCTCGGTGCCGTCGGGATGCAGCAGGCGGCCGTCTGCCTCGTAGAGCCCGACGAGCGCGTCGACGTCGCCCGCGTTGAACGCCCGCGCCACCTCCGGGTGCAGGTCCTTCGCGTCCATGGCCACCCCTCGTCCCGTCAGCCGTCCTCGCAGCCGACGCCGTCGCCGTCCCGATCGAGGTCGTACACGTCCGGCCCAACCACCTGCACCGTACCCGTGTAGGCAGGACCGTCGCCGGTGCCAGCCCGCCGGGTCCGGGGTCACCCGTCGCCGGTCCGGCCGGAGCTCCTGGTCGGCAACGCTGCTGCCCTCCCGCCCGGGCTGGGCGAGCTCGACAAGATCTTCTCCTGAAACGTGTGGCTGTTCTGGTCAGACCCGGTCGCCGTGCTGGCCGGCCACCGCGCCCACCTCGCCCCGGGCGGCACGCTGGCGGTCACCCACCTCCCCCGCCACGGCGGCGCCACCCGCGCCACCACCCTGGCCGCCGGTGACACGATCGCCGCCCAGCTCGCAGAGGCCGGCTACCGCGACATCCGTCAGGAGGTGCTCGACCTCGACCCGGTCCCGGCCGTGTCGGTGCTCGGGACGACAGCGTGAGCCGAGCGCAGTCGGGAATCGCACCCCGCCCCCGTCCGTTCGTACCGGCATGACGACAGAAACGCGAGGGCGCGTCCGGGTCGAGCCGAGCGCCAAGAGGGTGCGGGCGTTCCTCGGCGGCGAGGTGGTGGTCGACACCATCCACCCCCTGCTGGTGTGGGAAGTGCCGTACTTCCCCACCTACTACCTGCCGGTCGCCGACGTCCGGGCCGAGCTGATCCCGACCGGCGGCACCGACCACTCCCCCAGCCGGGGCGAGGGCGAGGTGCTCATCGTCCGCACCGGTACCGCCGAGGCCAAGGGCGCCGCCGTCCGCTACCCCGACAGCCCCCTGGAGGACCTGCGCGACCACGTCCGCCTCGACTGGGACGCCATGGACGCCTGGTTCGAGGAGGACGAGGAGGTGTTCACCCACGTCCGCAGCCCCTACTCGAGGATCGACATCCTGCCCACCTCCCGGGAGGTGGTGGTCCGCCTCGGGGACGTGGAGCTGGCCCGCTCCGACCACGCCCACGCCCTGTTCGAGACGGGGTTGCCGACCCGGTGGTACCTGCCCCGGCTCGACGTCCGCATGGACCTGCTGACCGGCTCCGACACCGTCACCCACTGCCCCTACAAGGGCCGGGCCGTGCACCTCTCCGCCAACCAGGGCGACACGGTCGTGCCCGACGTGGCCTGGTCGTACCCGACCCCGCTGCCGGAGTCCGAGAGGATCGCGGGGCTGATCGCCTTCTACCCCGACCGGGTGAGCATCACGGTCGACGGCGAGCCCGCCTGAGGCCGCAGACACCGACAGGGCCCGGTGCGCCGCTGCACCGGGCCCCGCGGCGTGGTGGGCGATCGCGGGAAACCCGCCGGTCAGACCGCCGGCACCAGATCGGAGAACAGGACGAAGCCGGAGCCCACCCGGTCGATGTCGACCAGCGCCAGGTCGAGGCCGGCGAACTGCGGCAGCGGGAAGCTGGGCAGCACGTCCTGCACCGAGACGAAGACCTGGGGCGTCAGCGAGGCGAAGACCTGGTCGACCAGTGCGGCCGGCAGGTTGTTGGGGTTCTGGGTGATGGTGGCCGTGAGGTCGCCGGTCTCCGGCGGGTCGAACGTGAAGCCGAGGCCGCCGTCGACCAGGGTGAGCCCGACGCCGGTCTCGAAGTCGAGCACCAGCTCGAGGAACGTGGCGTTGTCGTCGGTGGTGCGGAGGACGGCCCGGTAGCCGTAGAACCGCATCCGGCCCACGGACTCTCCCGACCCGGGCTGGGTGGTCACGATCGGCGCCACCTCCGGGCGCAGGCTGATGGCCATGGGGCGGTCCTCGGTGATCAGGCCGCCGGCGCCGACCAGGTCGTACAGCCCCTTGAGCGTCAGCGGCACCCCGCCGAGGCTGGTGATGTCGACATTGAGCAGCCCGCGCTCGGTTTCGCCGGCGAGCAGCTGGTTGAAGCCGCTGGCCGACGCCCCGACGGCGACGTCGTAGGGCGCCCCCCCGGGGGTGGTGGTCGGCAGCCCCGCGAGGACCTCGCCCGGGAAGGCCACCGAGCCCGGCAGATCGGGGGCCTCGGGCACGACGCCGGCTGAGGTGAACGAGGCGGTGGCCCGGATGCCGATCCCGTTCGGGTCCTCGTCGGCGGCGGTGATCGTCGAGTCGAGCAGCAGCCCGAGCGCGGAGCCGATATCGCCGGCGATGTTGAGCTGGCTGAGGGCGCCCTCGACCGCGTCGGCCACCGGCGAGTCGAGCGGGCCGGGCCCGTCGGCGTCGCCGAGCAGCGTGGTCAGGTTGGACTGCATCATCGCCTCGACGTCGGGCAGGAACAGCCCGACGATCTGCTCGATCAGCGGCACCGAGCAGACGCCGCCGACGAAGTCGCTCTCGACCCCGCCGAGCGTGACCACCGGCGCGGCGCCGACGAGATTGACGTCGAGGAAGTGGGGGTCGGTCGGGCTGGGCTGGAGGGTGTAGTTGCCGTCGATGGTGACCGTGTCGGCGTCGACGTCCATGTCGCAGTTGACCGGGGCGCCGAAGACGCGGGCCTGGATGTCGATCGGGATGTGCATGCCGGTCAGGGTGACGACGGCCCGGACGTTGCCCTGGTTGCTGTCGAGCGCGACGGAGAAGTCCTGGATGGTGGCGACCCCGCCGGTCAGCGCCTTGGCGTGCAGGGTGCAGACGATGATCCGGGTGATGCACTCGTCGAGGAAGACGGTGCCGGGCGGTGCGATCGCGGCGGTGTCGAAGGTGGTCAGGCTCTTGACCACCGGCCCCAGCTTGGTGAACGACCGCTCGTTGATGCGGAGCCCGACGGCGTCGCTGAGCACGGCCCCGTCGGGGACCACCTCGGCGGTCTCGCCGTCGCCATAGACGACGGTGCGCCGCTCGCGCAGCACCTCGCCCGACGAGTAGGTGGCCACCACGTCGACGGCGGTGAAGATCTCATCGCCGTCGAGCGGGATCTCGGCGCTGAACTGGTCGCCGTCGATCGTGGCGTCGACGCCGTTGACGGTGAGCGAGGTGAGCGTCTGGTCGGACGCGACGCTGACCTCGCCCGTGATCGTCTGCGTCGGCGAGGACGTGTAGACGCCCCGCTCGTTGACGGTGAGCCCGTTGCATGCGGCGGCCACTGCGACCACGAGCGCGGCCGCGCCGAGGCGCGGTCTCCTGCGGAATCGCACCGGTCCCCTCCCTCTGCCGCCCCGTGTCCCGCTCGCGTGGACACCGTGCCCCGAGCCTCGGGCAGCCCCCTCGACGGCAGGTTACCGACAGGTAGGTAGCACGTAAAGGAAAACTTGGAACACGTTCCGATGTGTTCGCGCGACCCGCCGCGTCACCCGGCGGCTCGGGCGGCCCCTCCCCAGGATCAGGCCGGGGCGGCGCCCTGCACGGTGAGGCAGGTCCAGGCCCCGACGAAGATCCGGTCGCCGGGGGCCAGCCGGTGGGACTCGCCGTCGGCGAGCGGCTCGGCGGCGTCGTTGATCCAGGTGCCGTTCGCGCTGCCCGCGTCGCGCACCGTCCACGCCGTGCCGTCGCGCACGAACTCGCACTGGTGGTGGCTGACCGCGGGGTCGGCAGCGGCGCCGGTGAGCGGCAGGTCGACGTCGACGGGGGCGCCGGACCGGACCCGGCCGAGCATGGCCCGGTCGCCGGTCAGCTCCAGGCTGAGCGTCGGGGCGACGGTGGGGAACGCTGGCTCGCCCGAACCGACCATCCGGTCCCAGTGGCCCCGGTCGGCGCCGAGCTGAAGGGTGACGGTCACCGCCGCGGCCGGGGTGCCCGACTCGACGTCGTAGCCGCACACCTCGCAGAACCGGCCCTCGACCGGTGCGCCGCAGCCGGGGCACGCCGCCGCCGGCTCGGCCTCCGGAGCGGGCGCGGCGGCCGGCGCCGCGGGATCCGGAGCCGCGGGATTCGGCGCCGCGGGGCCGGGG
>JBKPHT010000103.1:0-10342 GCA_046730015.1 Actinomycetota bacterium | reverse complement strand
AGAGGAACCGCGCGTTGATGATGGCGACGACGTGGAGCGGCTGGTCCGTCTCGGGCCGAAGGAGCTGACCTGGCCTCAGGTCTGCGCCCGGGCGAGGGTAAGCCACGAGGTGGCGGATCCGCTCTGGCGGGCCCTGGGCTTCCCGGACATACCGCCGGAGGAGTCCGCCTACACCACGGACGACGTACGGGCCCTACGAATCGCGGCCGACGGCATCGAGTCGGTCCGAGGCGATCACGGTCGCGCCGCGCTCGACGCGATCGTACGCGAGGCGCGCATGGTCAGCTCTCACATGAGCCGAATCGCAGAGATCGAGGTCGAGTCGATGGCCGAGCTGGCCGCGCTCGGGTTGCGCGAGCGGGTCCTGGCCGAGGCCTCAGAGCGGGGTGTCCAGCATTCAGACCTTGGTTGGGTCCTCCTCTACGCGTTCCGTCGCCGCCTCGAGGAGGCACTCCGACGCCGCACCACCCTGGAAGTAGGCGACCACCCGACCCTGGCGGTGGGATTCGTGGACCTCGTCGACTTCACCCGCACGAGCGGTTCCATGCAGACAGACGAACTCGGACGACTGCTGGGCCGCTTCGAGACGCTCGCCTCCGACGTCATCACGGAGGCGGGCGGCAGGGTCGTCAAGCTCATCGGTGACGAGGCGATGCTGGTCTTCCCCACCGCCGACCAAGCGGCTCAGGGCGCGATCGAGCTCGTCGACGCGTGCGCCGCAGGCGACCTGCCCTCCGCCCGCGCTGGCTTGTCGCTCGGTCAGGTCCTCGCCCGCGGAGGCGACTACTTCGGCCGCGCGGTCAACCTGGCGAGCCGCCTAGTCGACGTCGCCCCTCCCGACACCGTGCTCGCTGATGACGCCTTCACGGAGGCGATCTGCGGCTCCGTGACGCTCGTGATCGAGCCGCAGAGACGCAAGCGGCTGAAGGGCCTCGGGAGCGTGCACGTCTCGCGCGTCCGTTCAGCTGGCCGCTAGCCGAGCCGCCACGACCGACGCCGGCCGTCCGGCCTCCTGCGCGAACTGGTGGTCCTGCGCTCTTGGTGAGTTCAGACGGTGAACCATCGCGGCCGACATCGGCCACTGGCCGGCTATCGAGGCACCCCAGGCGGTCGCGGACGCCGTCAATGCCTTCCACCGCTGAGATCAGCTACAGAGGAATCCGACCAGCTTCGACGATGGGTGCGGTGACAGATGTGACCCCGATCTGCCGTCGCGGCCGGTCAGCTGAGGGCGCGGCGGAGGCTGGATGGTGTGTGCCCGTCTCGTTGCGGATCACGCGGCAGAGGTGGCTCTGGTCGGCGAAGCCGCCAGGCGATCCAGCGCGGCCCGGGCCCGGAGGCGCATGCGGTGTCTGGCGATGGTGTGGCCGGTGGCGGCGCGAAAGAGCCGGCTGAGGTGTGTCGTAGACACGTTCAGCGTGGCCGCCAGGTCAGCGAGCGAGCGGTCCGGATCGGCCGCCAGCGCTTGTCGGGTGTCGTCGACCAGGGCGCGACGGGCGCGGGCCGTTGCAGGTCGACCGGACTCCCCGCGTGCGGGGTCGACCTGTGCGAGAGCTGCTGTGACCAGTGACAGTGCCCGCTCGTGCAAAGCGTCCCGCCGGCTCGGCCCGGTGTGCCGCTGCTAGGGGGTTCAGTGCGGGATGGCATAGTCCAGTTTGGGATCGAGCTCGCGGAGCACGGGTAGCAGCGCCGGGCCAGCTTCCGAGCGACCGAGATCGCGGCGATACCAAATGGTTGTCCTCGCTGGAGCCGAGGAGGTCCTCACATTGAATGTTCAGGGACGCCCCTCGCCTTCGTCGTTGCGTAGCCGTTGCGCCGTTCGGTGGCGACGAGGGGCACGGAGCGGCGTCGGCTCCGACCCTCAGGGGACTCGCTGCTGGTCCGCCGAGGCGCAGCACTGAGCCTCGGGGACGGCGGCGGTGGCCTCCTGGGCTCGGCGCGGCGCCTCGCTGGTGGCAACCCACGATCCGACGAGGATGAGGAGGAGTCCGACCGCTGCGCCTGCCCCCGGCGATTCGTTGAGGAACACGATGCCCAGCGCCACGGCCACCACGGGGTTGACGTAGGTGATCACCAGGGCGCGGCCGGCGCCGACGTCGGCGACGAGCATCCCGTAGAGCACCAGCCCGGCGGCGGTGCAGACCAGGCCAAGCACGAGCAGCGCAACGGTGGCCTCCATGGTGGGCGCGTCGGCGGGCGGGTCGATTGCGGCTGCAGGGGCGAGTACCAGCGCGGCGGCGGCGAGCGCGCCGCCCATCGAGGCCCGGGGATCGAGGTGGGCGAGGTGACGCTTGAAGATCATCGGGCCGGCGGCGTAGCCGAAGGCCGCGGTGAGCAGCGCGGCCGCACCAAGCAGCTCACCGGACCGCCCGGCGATGTCGACGCCGACCAGGGCGATCACCCCGACCAGCCCGATCACCAGTCCGGCCAGGCGCCGGCCGCCGACCCGTTCGGTGGCATCGAAACGGAGCGCGAGCAACGCGACGAACAGGGGGGCGGCAGCGATGATGATCGCCGCCAGCGAGGAGTCGACCCGCTGCTCACCGGCGGCGATGAGCGGGAACGGCACCACGATCTCGAGGCCGGCGAACGCGACCACCCAGCGCAGCCGGCCCCGCACCGGCGTCAGGGCACCCGATCGCCACGCCAGCCCGAGCAGCACGGCGCCGCCGAGCACCACGCGCACCCAGGCCAGGAACACCGGCGGGATCCCCTCGTCCACCGCCACTTTGATGAACAGATAGGGGATGCCCCAGATCACCGAGACCGCGACGAACGTCGCCCAGGCCCGTGCGCTCATCACCGTCTCCTAGCAGATCGTGGTCATCGCCGCCGAAGGGAGTGGTGTGGGACGAGGCCGGGCCAACATCACCCGCTTGGGTGATGTTCGGAGTGCCGGTCAGGTGGGCGTTCCGCAGCGATGGCAGCCATGGGGTGGTCACCGGATGAGAAAGCCCAAGGCGAGAGCGGTCACAGCGGTGGCGCCGTCGTCCGGCGGCTTCGATGCCGTCGACGAGACCGGTGATGTTCCGCGAATTTCGCACTCAACTTCCGCCTCGTCCCAATCCCTTCAAGGTGCGGGCGAACGCTCGCAGATCGTCCACAAACAGATCGGGCTGCTCCATGGCGGCGAAGTGGCCGCCCCGCTCGAACTCGGTCCAGTGCACGATCGTCGGGAAGGCTGGGTCGGCGAAGCGCCGAATGGGCACGAAAATGTCGTGCGGGAACACCGCCACCCCAAGCGGCACGGTGAGCGGTGGCGGCGGGCTGGGCGGCACTGCGGCGGTCGGGAGCAGCTCGGCGGTCTCCACATACAGCTGCGCCGAGGATCCGGGCGGTCAGCCAGTAGAGCATGACGTTGGTGAGCAGCTGGTCGCGGTCGACCGCGTCCTCGGGAACCTTGGCCGAGTCGGTCCATTCGCGGAACTTTTCGACGACCCAGGCGAGCTGGCCGACCGGGGAGTCGGTCAAGGCGTAGGCCAGCGTCTGTGGCCGGGTCGACTGCAGCTTCATGTAGCCGGACAGGTCAGCGACGAACCGGGACATCCGCCCCAGGCGAGCCTGCTCCGACTCGCTCAGGCCCGCCAGCTGGGACGGGTCGTCGGGGGGAGGGGTGATGAGAAAGTTCACGTGGACCCCGGCGACGCGCTCGGGATGCAGCCCGGCGAGCGTGAGGGAGATCAAGGCGCCGACATCCCCGCCCTGGGCGGCGTAGTGGTCGTAGCCCAGGCGGCGCATCAGCTCCGCCCAGGCGTTGGCGATCCGGGGAAAGTTCCAGCCGGGCTGCCCGGTGGGGCCGGAGAACCCGTATCCGGGGATGGTCGGGATGACCAGGTGGAACGCGTCGGCCGGGTCGCCGCCGTGCGCACCAGGGTCAGTCAGCGGCCCGATGACGTCCAGAAACTCTGCCACTGACCCGGGCCAGCCGTGGGTGAGCAGCAGCGGCAGCGCCTGCGATTCGGGCGAACGCACGTGCAGTAGGTGCACATTCGCGCCGTCGATCACGGTGGTGAACTGGGGGAACTGGTTCAACCGCGCCTCTGCCGCGCGCCAGTCATAGCTCGTCCGCCAGTACTCGGCCAGCTCCTTGAGGTATCGCAGCGGCACGCCCCGGCTCCAGCCGACACCCGGCAGCTCATCAGGCCACCGAGTGTCGGCGAGCCGACGGTGCAGGTCGTCAAGATCGGCCTGCGGGATTTCAATTCGGAACGGATCCATTCTTTGCTCCTCTACCCGTCACGTGCAGCTTCCGCCATAGGCGTCGAATCAGTCACAACCTCCGGCAGCCGAACACGCGGTAGACCCGATCAACCCTCGGCGGGTGTCTTCGTGAGTCCTGCTCAGAGGCCGAGTTTGGGGCGAACCCAGTGCGCGAACCGGCCGATGGCGTCGTCCGCTTCGGGCGCGCGTCCAGCGGCCATCTGGAAGGTGTGCTGCTGTTCTGGGAAGACATCGAGTTCGACCTCGATATCTGCCTTACGGGCGTACTCCTCGAGCCGTCTACTCTCACCGAGCAGCGTTTCGTCCCCGCCCACCTGGATGTACATCGGTGGAAGGCCGGCGAGATCGGCATAGAGGGGGCTCGCAAGGGGGTCCTTGGCGTCGGCACCGCCCAAGAACATGGCAGCCAGGCCCTGTACCCCCTCTTTGAAGAAGAAGGCCTCGCTCCCACGGTTTGTTTCGAAAGTGTCGCTGCTGACGGCCATGTCCACCCACGGCGACATCAGCATCAACGCCGCCGCGGTCGGCAGACCGAGCTGCCGGGCACGCAACATCGTCGTGATCGAAAGCCCCCCGCCAGAGGAATCGCCGGCCAATGCGATCCGCTTGGCATCGATGCCCTCGTCCAACAGCCAACGGTAAGCGGTGGTGGTGTCTTCGAGGGGCGCAGGATGAGAGTGCTCCGGAGAGCCCCGATAGTCGGTGAGCAGCGCCCGGACGCCGACGGCCTTGGCGAGGTGCGCGAAGAGCTTCCGGTGCGTATAGACGGAACCGCTCACGAAGCCACCCCCGTGGATGCCGAGGATCACGCGGTCCTCGGCGCTTCCATGGGGGACTGCCCACAGAGCGGGGAGCCCTGCTACTTCGATTTCGAGGTAATCAACGCTGCCGGGCTCGGTCGTCATTCCGCCCCATTGCTGCTCGACCCTGTCCCGCACCTCTCCAAGAGACTGATCTGGGTTTCTCGTTGCAGCTTCCGTCCAGCTGGCCCAAAGATCCCTCACCGCGAGTGACTGCTTGCTTGCCATCGTTGTTTGTCCTTTCGAGTGGGGACTGACGGGCCTTCGATTGCCGGGCAGAACGGATCGTCGCCGCGGAACTCCTCGTCGAGGAGCACCTCGAACGCTTCGGCGCCACCGGCCGTCTCGGCCGCGACGGTCCGGGACACAACATCGCCGAAAGACCGATGACTGGACGTCGTGTCTGTCATTGCAGACTGCCAGTGGCGGCATGGCTCAACTGGCGAGCGGTCCGAGCCACTGCCCGCCGCTGACCTCGATGCTTGCTCCCGTGATCCAGCGCGCGGCATCTGAAGCCAGGAAGGTCACGACGTCGGCGACATCCGGCGGGAGCCCGACGCGGCCCATCGCGATCGTCGAGATCACTGCCGGCCTGATCCGAGGTGCGGCGTCCAACCAGGCTCCCATGTCGGTGTCCAACGACACCCGGTGTGACGGTGTTGACGGTGATCTCGTGCGGAACAAGGGCGTTCGCGAGGGTGCGGCCGAAGACCTCGATGGCTGCCTTGTTCATGGCGTAGTGCGTGAACGGGCTGGCAATCCGTGTCACGGCCGACGACAAATTGATAATGCGTCCGCCGTTGCGCATGCGTGCAACCGCTCGCTGCGTGATGAAGAACGGTGCCCGGACGTTGACCGCGCAACTGTGGTCGAAGGCTGCCGGGGTGACCTGATCGAACGGCGTGGGATCGAGTACTCCGGCGTTGTTGACGAGCACGTCGAGCGCCTTTCCGTCCAAGGCGGCGTCAAGGTCATCGAAGAGTCGGTCGATCGCATCGTCGACGCCGAGATCAGCGTTGAGCAGGAACGCCTCCCCCCCGGCCGCATCGATCGCCGCCAGGGTCTCGTTCGCGGCGTCGTCATTGGTCCCGTAGTGCACGCCGACGAGCGCACCTTCGGCGGCGAGCCGCCCGGCCACAGCGCGGCCAATCCCGCGCGAGGCCCCGGTGACCAGCGCTGTCTTGGTTGTCAACTCCATCATGTGAGTCCCTCGGATCGTCTCTGTCAGCGATAGCCGCCGACGATGGTCGCTCCGGTCGCCACCGGGAGGACCTCACATCGATCAGCGACGTTCGCCACGAAAGCTTGAAAGGCCTGCATGTCCTGTGGCGAGTCGGGGTTCCCGACGTCGTGCTCGATCAGAACGTGGATGAATGTCACCCCGTCCTCAAGTCGAAAAACCCGGTACGTGAATCCCTCCGGCTGGCGTTTCTCCAGTTCGGCGAAGATCGCCTCGATCAACTTTTGGTTCTCGTCGGCCCGCTCGGGCTTAGCCTGATAGCGCACCACCGTCGTGTTCATCGTCTGGCCCACTTCGCTCCTTCGATTGCAGGGCACAACGGGTCGTCGCCGCTTTCGGAACTCCACTGGCCAGACTCAAGCCTGACAACGAAACCATCCCGGAGCGGCAACCTTCTCGTCGTCGTTCTCGTCGTCCGAGTCGTTCCTTCCAGGTGTGTGGTCAGGGTGAGAGTCCGAGCTGGGTCAAGCTGCCGAGGACGTCCGTGGCACCCCAACGCTCGACCATGAGCCCCTCCTCCATTCGGCCTACTTGGACTTGGCGGACCTCGAATCGTCTGCCCGTCGGGGCGCGCCCGAAGAACTCGCCCTTGTGGGTCCCGGACACACGGAGGGCCAACGCTATGTAGCCGTCGTCAACGACCATGGCCTCGGGCGCGAGCTCGAGGTCGGGGAACGATTCGACGAGTCCGCGCCAGTACTGCTTGATGCCCTCGAGCCCCGCGGCCTGGCCGTCAGCCGCGTCGTGGTCGACAATGTGTTCGGCGAAGAACTCACCGAAGCGGTCGAAGTCGTGTGACGGGAAGATCTCGGCACCGAGCGCGACGGCCTTCAGGTTCTGTTCCTTAGACATGAGGCTTTCCTCCGAGAGAGCGTTCGGCCGCTTCGACCCCCTTGGCTTCCGACGCTGCGCCGGACCCCCGGACATAACATCTGCCATGTGGCCGATCCTGAGGACGTGGGCTGGCCAGACTTGATCGGCGACGCTCCGTGACGTCCGAACGCCGGCTGCCCGCCGGCACTGTGACCTTTCTCGTAGCTGACGACAGCGTCGAGGTGTTCGCGACTGCAACGGAGGCCATTTCGGCCGCCGCCGCCCAGCGTGCCGACGGCGCGGCGGCAGCCCGCGTGGCTTTGACGACCGGTGATGGCCAGATCGGTCCCGACGGTCAGTACCGTGGGCCCGCCCTCGATCGCGGCGTTCGCCTACGCGACGTCGCCCAGCCGGGCCACGTTCTCGTGTGTGACGTCACCGCCTCCCTGGCGGCTCAGGCGGTGCCGGAGGGCCAGAGGCTCGCGGATCTTGGCGTTCATCGGTTGCATGTCCTGGCGCAGCCCGAGCGCATCTTCGAGCTGGTCGATATGCGAATTGGGCCAGTCATGCCTGGCCTGTTGACGCTCGACGTCGAGCCCAACAACCTGCCGGTGCAGCTCACCACCTTCGTCGGCCGCCGGGACGAGCTCTCCTCGATCGCCGACCTGATCTCGTCGTCTCGGTTATTGACCCTGACCGGCCCGCCCGGGTGCGGCAAGACCCGACTGGCTGCCCAGACGGCCGCCGAGCAGATCGAGCGTTGGCCAAACGGCGCGTGGTGGGTAGACCTGTGCGCAGTCACCGATGCCGCCTCGGTCGCAGGGCAGGTGGCGGCAGCGACGGGCGTCCTCGTTGAACCTCGGGCCGGCGCCTTGCGGGCGCTCACCGTGCATCTCCGCGACCGTCGGCTCCTGGTGTGCTTGGACAACTGCGAGCAGGTCCTCGACGGCGCCGCCGAAGTAGTCGAGACGCTGCTGCGCGCCTGTCCCGACGTGTCAGTCCTTGCCGAGAGCCGCTCGGGGTGTCAGGCGAAGTCGTGTGGCGGGTCCCGCCCATCAGCGACGGCGAGGCGCTTGCCCTGTTCGTCGAGCGGGCGAGCCGGGTGCGACCCTGGCTCGCGCTCGACACCGCCAATGAGTCGGTCGTCCGCTCAATCTGTCGCGAACTTGACGGGATCCCATTGGCCATCGAGCTCGCCGCGGCATGGATGGGGACACTGACGCCTTCGCAAATAGCGGCTCGGCTCGACGCCCGCCTGGCGCTCGTCGTTCGTGGGCCCCGTCGCGCCGTGCCTCGCCAACAGACCATGGCAGCCGCGATCGAGTGGAGTCACGACCTCCTCCGAGAGCCAGCGCGTGGCGTGTTCCGACGCCTCGCCGTCTTCGCGGGCGGCTTCACCCTCGATGCCGCATGCGCCGTGTGCTCGAGCGACGACATCGACGCCACGAGCATGCTCGACCTGGTCGGCGATCTCGTCGAAAAGTCCCTCGTCGTAGCCGACGAGTTGGACGGAGACGGCCGGTACCGACTGCTCGAGACCATTCGTCAGTACGCCCTCGACCGGCTCGCCGACGCCGGCGAGGAACACGACGTGCGCATCCGGCACTTCGACTACTTCACCCGCATCGCCGAGGCGGCCGATCACGACGTCGTCCATGTCGATGAAGACGACGCGTTGCGGCGCTTGTCGGCTGAGCACGACAACCTTCGATCCGCGTTGGAGTGGGCGTTCGCAGCCGGAGACCCAGACCGACCACGCCGGCTCTCGGCGGCCATGATCCATCTGTGGCGGCTCGGAGGCCACCCCGTCGAGGGCTTGCGCTACCTGCGCCGTACTCGACCTCATGCCCGACGACCGGACGTCGCGGCAGGCGCAGCTGCTTTGTGGCGTCGCCGCCGTCGCAATTCCGGGCGGGCAGGTCGCCGTCATTGCTGAGGCCGCCGAGCGCGCCTATGCCGTTGCCAGCGAATGTCGCGACGACACGTACGCCGCCCGCGCCCTGTTCCTCCTCGCGTTCGTCCAGGCCTTCGTCGACTTCGACCGGTCGTGGACTCTCTGCCTCGACGCCCGCGAGCACGCCGACCGCGCACATGATCCGTTAGTGGCCGATGGCGCCAAGATCGCCCAGGGGATCCTGCTCTCGCACCGGGATCGCTTCGCCGACGCTCGGCCGCTACTGCGCGACGGTTATGAAGGCTGCGTTCGCCGCGGGAACCGGTACTTCGCCGCGCTCGCGCTCAACTATCTCGACGACGAGGCGCTGCTGACGGGCCAGATCGGTCTCGCGTGCGAGCTTGCCGAGGAAGCCCTCGCGGTCGCCGAGCCCCTGGCGGACTTCCAATGCGTCGGCCAGGCGCTCGCGCACCTGGCGCTGGCGCGCGGCTACGCCGGGGACATCGAGGGCGCACGCCGGCTGCTTGATCCCGTCGTCCGCTCGATCGACGACGCCGACTATCGAACGTACGTTCCTCGCCTCGTCCCCACCTTGGGCAAGCTGCACCTCTGGGCAGCGGACTACGAAGTGGCCCTCGCATGGTTCGAGCGCGACGTCCGCCACGCCGACCCCATCTCGCCCAGCCAAATCGTGGCCCGTTCGCTGCCCGGACTGGCGGCCGCGCTGCGCCAGCTACGGCGCGACGACGAAGCAAACGAGCGCGCTGAGCAGGCGATCGCGACCGCTCGCCACCTGGAGATGTGGCACGTCGTCGCCGACGCCCTCGAACAGGCGGCCCACCTCGCTGCGCGCGACGACACCGGGACAGCTGAGAACCTCCACCACGAAGCCCTCGCCCTCCGGGTCGAACACGGGCTGCGTACTGCGTACGTCGACAGCCTGGACGCGCTCGCCGCTCTCGCCATCGACGCCGAGAGCCTGCCCGAGGCAGCGCGCATCTACGCCGCCAGCTCGGTCGCGCGCGACGCCATCAGCTACCCGCGACGTCCCGCGGACGAACCCGAGTCCGGAGCGGCTGTCCACCGGCTGCGATCGGCGCTCGGCGAGCGCACGTTCGCGACGGTCTGGGCCGAGGGCGCAACCTTGACGCTCGACGACGCAGTGGCTTACGTCCGCCGGGCCCGGGGCGCTCGGGGCAGGCCGACGTCCGGGTGGGACAGCCTGACCCCCGCCGAACTCGACGTCGTGCGACTCGCAGCCGAGGGTCTGACCAATCCCGAGATCGGCCAGCGCCTGTTCATGAGCCGTGGCACGGTGAAGACCCACCTCGCCCACGTCTTCGCCAAGGTCGGCGTCGCGAACCGCACCGAGCT
>JBKPHT010000102.1:0-10556 GCA_046730015.1 Actinomycetota bacterium | reverse complement strand
CGCCATCACCTGCACGTTCGGATTCGCCTCCGCCAACACCTTCGTGATCGCCGCCGTCAACGTCGTCTTCCCATGGTCGATATGCCCCATGGTGCCGATGTTCAGATGCGGCTTGTTCCGCTCGAACTTTGCCTTGGCCATCGTGCGGATCTCCTGGTTCCGAGAATGACTGTGGTAGCGGCGGCCGGACTCGAACCGGCGACCCCTCGATTATGAGCCGAGTGCTCTAACCAACTGAGCTACGCCGCCCTGGACTGTGGTTGTGATGCAACGCGCCGCAAGCGCGGCCAGGCCGCGACTCGGTTGCGAGCCCCCTGTCGGAATCGAACCGACGACACCAGCCTTACCATGGCTGTGCTCTGCCGACTGAGCTAAGGGGGCCTACCCGGTTTCCCAGGGGCCGCACAGAGTATCGCCGGACGACGCCGACCGGCCAACCGATCGCGCGCGAATCCCGCCCGCCGGGCGGACGTGACGGATGCCACGGACCGAAAGGGCCCGAGAGTCCGGATTCCGGCCGAAAATCCCACTCAGAGTGGTGCTGTCGCCTGTTCGCGACACGTTCGTAAAGAAAATGCTCAAGTCCGTGGTCATGGGCGCCGATACATCACTCGTGCTGGTGGAACGCCTCATCGTTGAGGGCGACGGCGAAGCCGCGTCCGTAGACTTCCATCCGCGCCTTACCGTGCTGGGCGGTATGCCAGGAGACGCTCGCGGGGCCCTCGGCTCCCTTCTCTCCGGTGCCCTCCACGGAACAGTGCGCGGAGTTCACCTCGAGGTGGTGGACGACACGGGACGACGCCTCGTGGTGCTGCGCCCCGCGTCGGGGCCGCACCGGGTCATCGACGTGGCCACGGCGGCCGACGTCACGGACCAGCACCGGGGCTTCGACGGCCGGGTCGACCTGCTCAGCAGCCAGTACGGCCGCTCGACGATCACCCGCATCACCGCCGCCGACCTCCGCAACCGGACACCGCGCAACGACGCCGTCCGGGCCCTCTCCGCGCTCGACCAGGTCGCCCTGTGGAGCGCCGCCGACGAGCTGCTCGGCCGGTCGAGCGGCCGCGGCGACGCCGCCGCCCGCTGGCGTGACCTGGCCGGCGACACCGACGTCCACTGGGCGATGGACCACCGGACCGAGATCCAGGCCGCCGCCCGCCTGCGGCAGCACATCGCCGCCCTCCGGTCGCTGTCGTCGAGCGCTCCCGACCTGTCCGACGACGAGGCCGTCACCCTCGCCCAGGGCATCGTGTCCCAGATGACCGCCGCCACCAACAGCGCCGGCAGCCGGCCCCCGGTCCTGCTCGACGAGACGTTCGACCAGCTGGAGCCCGCGGTCGTGCCGCTGCTGCTCGAGCTGCTGCCCGGCCTGGTCGGCGACCTGCAGGTGATCCTGCTCACCGAGGACGAGGCGATCGCGAGCTGGGCCCGGCTCGAGGCCCTGGCCGGCGAGCTCGCCCTCGTCGAGCCGGCGCTCGCCGCCGACTGACGCACCGTCCTGCGACGCCGCGGGTCACGCCCCCTGGGGGACGTGGCCCGTCGGCGCGCCCGGGTGAGGTCCGTAACGTGGCCCGGATGGCCGAACCCCTCACGCTGCGCCCGGCCCGCCTCGACGACGCCGAGGCGATCAGGCAGATCTACAACGCCGAGGTGACGAGCTCGACGGTGACGTTCGACATCGTCCCGCGCAGCCTCGACGAGCAGCGCCGCTACCTGAGCGAGCGCAGCGGCGCCCACGCCGTCATCGTCGCCGTCGAGGCCGGCGAGGTGGTCGGCTACGGCGCCCTCTCGCCGTGGCGGTCGAAGCCCGCGTACGCCACCAGCGTCGAGGACTCGATCTACGTCCAGCAGGACCGGCAGGGGCGGGGCATCGGCCGGGCGCTGCTGTCCGAGCTGGTCGACGTGGCCACCGCCCATGGCTTCCATGCCGTGTTCGCCCGCATCGTCGGCGGCCACGAGGCATCCATACGGCTGCACGAGGCGGCCGGCTTCGATGTCGTCGGCACCGAACGGGAGGTGGGCCGCAAGTTCGGCCGCTGGCTCGACGTCGTGGTGATGGAGCGGCTCATCCAGTCCTGACATATCGTCAGATCCGTGGAGAAGATCATTTACCTGCTCTGGCGCGACGAGGCGACCCCCGTCGAGGCCTGGTCGTCCACCCTGCGGACCGACGGCGTGACCCGGCTCGCCGCCGCCGGCGCCGGCGCCGTCCAGGTCAACGTGGCCGACGAGGCGGTGGCAGGCGCGCTGCTCCGCATCGTCGAGCTCGACCCGCAGATGGAGGCGACCGTGTCGATGTGGGTCGACAGCGCGCGTGACGCCGCCCGCCGCCCCCTCGACGAGGCGCTGGCCGGCCTCCCCGGCGTCAGCCGGGTCGAGGCCTACGTCGTCACCGAGTCGGAACCGATGCCCAACACCGCCCACCCCGCCGGGCCCGGCGAGCGGACGGCCGGGTTCGCAAACCTCGCCTTCCTCCGCCGGCCGGCCGGGATGCCGCTCACCGAGTGGATCGACGCCTGGCACAACGGCCACACCGACGTCGCCAGCGAGACCCAGTCCACGTTCGGCTACGTCCAGAACGTCGTGACCCGGCCCCTGTCCCCCGACGCCCCGTCCATCGACGCCATCGTCGAGGAGCTCTTCCCGATCGAGGCGCTGACGTCGATGCACGCCTTCTTCGCCGCTGCCGACGACGACGAGCTGGCCCGCAACCTGGGCCGGATGACCGAGAGCACCGCCCGGTTCGGCGCCGACCGCAACCTCGACGTCGTGCCCACCAGCCGCTACGTGTTCGGGCGCGTCACCGCGGGCTGACGCTGGGTTCCGCCCGGTTGCGCGACTCGATCAACGGGGGCCGTCCAGCGCCGTGTCGAGCGCCACGTGGGGTCGCTCCAGCGCCTCGGCCACGGCTGCGTTGACCACGTGGCCCGCCGCGGTGTTGACCCCCAGGGCCAGCGGGGCGTCGCGGCGGACGGCCTCGGGCACGCCGAGGCGGGCGAGCTCGGCGAGGTAGGGCAGGGTCACGTTGGTCAGCGCGTAGGTCGACGTGTTGGGCACCGCGCCGGGCATGTTGCCGACCGCGTAGTGGATGACGCCGTGGCGCTCGTAGACCGGGTCCTTGTGGGTGGTCTCGTGGGACGTCTCGACGCAGCCGCCCTGGTCGATGGCGATGTCGACCACCACCGCGCCCGGCTTCATGGCGGCCACCATCTCCTCGGTGACCACCACCGGCGCCCGGCCACCGGGCACCAGTACGGCGCCGATCACCAGGTCGGCCTCGGACACAACCTGCTCGACGTTGCCGCGGTTGGAGGCCAGCGTGGTGATCCGGCCCATCTGGATCTGGTCGACGTAGCGGAGCCGGTCGACGTTCTTGTCGAGCAGGTCGACATGCGCCTCCAGGCCCGCCGCCATCCACGCGGCGTTCCAGCCGACGTTGCCGGCCCCGAGCACCACCACCCGGGCGGGCCGCACGCCGGGGGCGCCGCCGAGGAGCACGCCGCGGCCGCCGTTGTGGCGCTCCAGGAAGTGGGCCCCGATCTGCACCGACATCCGCCCCGCCACCTCGCTCATCGGTGCGAGGAGGGGCAGCGTCCCGGTGTCGAGCATCACCGTCTCGTAGGCGATGCCGGTCACCTTGGCGTCGAGCAGGGCGTCGGCCACCTTGGGGTAGGCGGCCAGGTGCAGGTAGGTGAAGATCGTCAGGCCCTCGCGGAACCAACCGAACTCCTCCTCGAGCGGCTCCTTGACCTTGCAGATCAGCTCGGCCCGCTCCCACACCTCGCCCGCCGACGCGACGACCTCGGCTCCGGCCCGCCGGTATGCGTCGTCGCTCAGGCCCGATCCGGCCCCGGCGCCGGCCTGGACCAGCACCTCGACGCCGTGCATCTTGAGCTCGCGGACGCCCTCGGGGGTGAGGGCCACCCGGAACTCGTCGATCTTGACCTCCGTCGGGACGCCGACCCGCAGTGTCACCCCGTCTCCTTCATCGCCTCGACGAGCGCCACCCGGATGGTGGCGACGATCTCGTCGAACTGGTCCGGACCCGCCACCAGTGGCGGCGACAGCTGGATCACCAGGTCGCCCCGGTGGTCGGCCCGGCAGATCAGGCCCCGGTCGAACAGCCGCGGGCTCAGCACGCCGCGCAGCAGGCGCTCGGCCTCGTCGTCGTGGAACGTCTCACGGGTCACCGGGTCCTTCACCAGCTCGATGCCGTAGAAGTATCCCATCCCCCGGATCTCCCCCACGATCGGCAGGTCGGAGAGCGACTCCAGGGCGGACCGGAACTCGCCCTCGTACCGCAGTACCCGGTCGACCAGGCCCTCGGCCTCGAACACGTCGAGGTTGGCCAGCGCCACCGCGCAGCTCACCGGGTGGCCGCCGAACGTGAGGCCGTGGAGGAACGAGGCGTCCGGCTCGAGGAACGGCTCGGCGATGTGGTCGCCGACCATCACCCCGCCCAGCGGCGAGTAGCCCGAGGTGAGGCCCTTGGCCATCGTGATCATGTCGGGCTGGTACCCCAAGCGCTCCGATCCGAACATCGCGCCCAGCCGCCCGAACGCGCAGATGACCTCGTCCGACACCAGGAGCACGCCGTAGCGGTCGCAGATCTCGCGCACCCGGGCGAAGTAGCCGTCGGCCGGGGTGAAGCAGCCGCCCGAGTTCTGCACCGGCTCGAGGTAGACGGCGGCGACCGTACCGGGCTCCTCCCGGACGATGGCGGCCTCGATCTCGTCCGCGCAGGCCAGCGTGCACTGCGGCGCGGCGGTGCAGTAGCGGCAGCGGTAGCGGTTGGTGTTCGGGACGTGGGAGGTGCCGGGGACCAGGGGTTCGAACGGGGCCCGGAGGGCGGCGAGGCCGGTGATCGACAGCGCCCCCAATGTGGTGCCGTGGTAGGCGAGATCGCGGGAGATGATCTTGCGGCGCTGGGGCTGCCCGATGGCGGTGAAGTAGGCCCGGGCGAGCTTCCAGGCCGACTCGACGGCCTCGCTGCCGCCCGACGTGAAGAACACCCGGTCGAGGTTGCCCGGCGCCAGCGCCGCCAGCCGGCCGGCGAGCTCGATGGCGGTCGGGTGGGCGTAGCTCCACAGCGGGAAGTAGCCGAGCTCGGCGGCCTGCTTGCCGGCGGCCGCCGCCAGCTCGGCCCGGCCGTGCCCGGCCTGCACCGTGAACAGGCCCGACAACCCGTCGAGGTAGCGCTTGCCGTTGCTGTCCCAGACGTAGCAGCCCTCGCCCCGCTCGATGACCGTCACCCCATCGTCCCCCGGGGTGAGCCGGGAGAAGTGGCCCCACAGGTGGTCGCGGGCCGTCTGCTGCAGTGCTTCGGGCGAGAGGGGCACGACCAGCAGTATCGCGGTCCGCCGGCACATCCATCCGGGACTGTCGTCCGTTCGACTACTGACACTAGTATCAGTCTCTGACGTCACGTCAGACGAGGGGAGCGTCCGATGCACGATCTGGTCATCCGGGGCGGCACGGTCATCGATGGCACCGGCGCCCCGGCCCGGACCGCCGACGTCGCGGTCACCGACGGCATCGTCACCGAGGTCGGGCGGGTCGACGGCCCGGCCCGCGACGAGATCGACGCCGACGGCGCCCTCGTCACGCCCGGGTTCGTCGACGTCCACACCCACTACGACGGCCAGGCCACCTGGGACGCCCTGCTGTCGCCCTCGTGCTGGCACGGGGTCACCACCGTGGTCATGGGCAACTGTGGCGTCGGCTTCGCCCCCGTCGCCCCCGACCGCCACGACTGGCTCATCGGCCTGATGGAAGGCGTCGAGGACATCCCCGGGGCCGCCCTCAGCGAGGGCATCCGCTGGGGCTGGGAGAGCTTCCCCGAGTACCTCGACGCGATCGCCGCCCACCCCCACGTCGTCGACATCGGCGCCCAGGTGCCCCACGGCGCCGTCCGGGCCTACGTGATGGGCGACCGCGGCGCCGCCAACGAGCCCGCCACGGCGGAGGACATCGCCGCCATGGCCGCCATCGTCCGGGAGGGCATCCGGGCCGGGGCGCTCGGCTTCTCGACCTCGCGGACCCTCGCCCACCGGGCCATCGACGGCGAGCCCGTCCCCGGCACGTTCGCGGCCGAGGACGAGCTGTTCGGCATCGGCGCCGTGCTCGGCGAGCTCGGCACCGGCGTGTTCGAGCTGGCCCCGGCGGGCGCGCTGGGCGAGGACCTGGCCGCACCCGAGCGGGAGGTCGACTGGATGCGCCGGCTCTCGGCCGCCGTCGGCCGGCCCGTGACCTACGCGCTGCTGCAGGTCAACACCGACCCCGACCTGTGGCGCCGCCAGCTCGACCTCACGGCGGCCGCCGCCGCCGAGGGCATCGCCGTCCGGCCCCAGGTCCACGGACGGACCGTGTCGATCCTCCTCGGGTTCCAGACCTTTCACCCGTTCAACTTCACCGCCGCCTGGGGCGAGACGGGGGTCGGCCTGCTGCCGTGGCACGAGCAGGCCCGGCGGATCGAGTCCGAGCCCGCCCTCCGCGCCCGCCTGCTGGCCGAGATCGCCGGACTGGCCGACGACCCCATCGTGTCGGGCTTCATGCACCCGGACCGGATCTACCTGCTCGGCGACCCGCCCGACTACGAGCCGGGGGCGGCCGACTCGGTGACCGGCCTCGCCACCGCGGCCGGGGTCGACCCCTGGGAGAAGCTGCTCGACCTGCTGCTGGCCGACGGCGGCCGCGAGCTGCTCAACAGCCCGGTGGCCAACTACAGCCACGGCAACCTCGACTCGGTGCGCGAGATGCTGCTCCACCCGACATCGGCCTTCGGGCTCGGCGACGGCGGCGCCCACGCGGGCCAGACCTGCGACGCCTCGACCACCACCTTCCTGCTCACCCACTGGGCCCGCGACCGGGCCAAGGGGCGGCTGCCGGTCGAGCTCGCCGTCCACAAGACCACCCAGGCCACCGCCACCCTGTACGGCCTGGGCGACCGGGGGGTGCTCGCCCCCGGCTATGTGGCCGACGTCAACGTCATCGACTTCGACCGGCTCAGGCTGCATCGGCCGGCCATGGTGGCCGACCTGCCCGGCGGGGCGTCGCGGTTCATCCAGCGAGCCGACGGCTACGTGCGGACGGTGAAGGGCGGCACGGTCACGTTCGCCGACGGCGAGCACACCGGGACCACCCCGGGCGCCTTGCTGCGGGGAGCCCGGTGACGGGCCCGAAGGCCGTCACCGCCGCGTTCTGGGACGCGCTCTACGCCCGGGACTGGGACCGGGTGGCCGGGTTCTTCGGCCCCGCCTCGATCTATCTCGACGTGCCCACCGGCCCGGGTGCCGCCGCCCGGGGACCGGAAGACATCGTCAAGCGGCTGCGGCTCGGCCTCGAGGACCTCACCGGCTACGACCACGGCCCGGCCACCGTGGTGGCCGAGGGCGGCATCGTGGTCACGGAGCACACCGAGATGTGGGAGTGGCCCACCGGCGAGCGGGCCACCCTTCCCTTCGTCTCGGTTCAGCACGTCGAGGCCGGAACCATCACCCTGTGGAAGGACTACTGGGATCTCGGGACCCTCATGGGCGCCGCTCCCGCCGGCTGGCTGGACCAGCTCATGGGCGGCGACATGTCGTGGATGACCGACGTCACCGGGCTGGTGTGACCGGCCCCGTGGCGAGCAGCCGCTCGAACACCGCCCGGTAGCGCCGAAACACGACGAGCAGGTCGTCGGTGGAGGCCTCGCCCTCCCGCCAGGCCGCGCCGAGCTCCTCGCGCTCGGCGGCCAGCAGGCGCTCGACCTCGGCGATCGCCTCGGCCACCAGGCCGTCGGCGGCCTCGACCGCCCGGCGGGGCTCGTCGACGAAGCCGGCCTGGACGCCCTCCCAACGCTCCCGCAGCTCGTCGGCCGCCACGCCGACGGCGAGCGGGCCGGCCGCTGCGTCGTCGGTGTCGTCCGGCTGGGGGGCCCTGTCCTCGTCGAGGACGGTGTCCTCCTCGGCAACCGTGTCCTCGTCGGGGACTGTGTCCTCGTCGGGGACTGTGTCCTCCTCGGGAACCGTGTCCTCCTCGGAAAGCGCGTCCTGCTCAGGAAGCGTGTCCTCCTCGGGCAGCGCGTCCTCCTCCGAGGCAGTCTCCTCCTCGGGCAGTCGGTCCTCCGCCGGCGCCTCGTTCTCCTCGACGACCTCGGCGTCGACGACCTCGGCCTGGACGGCCGGGTCGGCGTCGGGGTCGGGGTCGGGCCGCGGGCGGGACGGCTCCCGGCCGAACACGACGCTCATGACGACACCTCCGGCGAGGCGGAGCCCACTGCCGGCCGCCGCTCGGCCCTGCGGTCGACGAGCGCGTCGAACAGCGCCCGGTAGCGGATGAACACGAACCGGAGCTCGTCGAGCGACACCTCGGCGGACGCGTCGCCGTCGCGGTGGACGACCGACTGCGCCTGCCGGTAGTCGGCGACCAGCGGGGCGTGGTCGACGGCCACCAGCTCCAGCCGGTCGGTCGCGTCGTCGCCGGCGTCGGCGGGGTAGCCCCGCTCGGTCAGCACCTGGTCGACCAGCGCCTCGGCCGCGGCGACGCTCTGCCGCGGCTCGTCGACGAAGCCCGCCTGCACGGCCTGCCACTGGGCGACGTAGCGCTCGGTGGCGGCGGGCGACATCGCCCGCAGGTCGACCTCGTCCCGCTGCTTGAGGCGCTCGCGCAGCGCCGCCTCGACGCCGCGGCGGTCGCCGTGGCTCTCCTCCACCAGCCGCTCGTACTCCGGTCCGAAGCGCGACCGCAGCGCGGCCGAGCGCCTCCGTTCGATCGCCAGGGCGCCGACCACCAGCGCCGCGACGACCACCAGCAACACGATCACCCACGTCATCGGGACCTCCCCCGTCCACGGGCAAGAACTGCCCCCAGGGGGTACCCCGACGGCGCTACGTTCAGCCCATGACCACGCGCGTCGTGCAGGCGGCACTCGCCGCTCTGGCAGTCGTGGGCCTGGTGACCGGGCTGTGGGCGGCGCTGGCGCCGCGCTCGTTCTACGACGACTTCCCGGGCGGGGGGCGGTCGTGGGTGGCGGCCGACGGGCCCTACAACGAGCACCTGGTGCGCGACGTCGGCGCCCTCAACCTCGCGCTGGCCGTCGTCACCGTCGTGGCCCTCGTAACGCTCGGCCGGGAGGTGGTCATCGCCGCCGCGCTCGCCTGGCTCGTGTTCCAGGTGCCGCACCTCATCTACCACGCCCGCCACGTCGACGTGTACGACGGCAGCGACAAGGTGGCCACGATCGCGTCGCTGGTGCTGGCGGTGGTGCTCCCCGCGGTGGTGCTGGTCGCGGTCCGCCGCCGCCCCGTCTAGGCGGGCGGCGTGCCCCACGCGGGGTCGACGTCGAGGCCCGGCCGGTTGGTGACGTTCCGCTGGTCCGAGCCGTCGGCGTTCATGACGTAGACCTCGGCCTGGTCGTCGACCTCGGGGGTGTCGCGCTTGGTCTCGAACGCGATGCGGGCGCCGTCCGACGACCACGACGGGTCCTGGTCGTCCTTGTCGGCGTCGGTGACCTGCACTTCGTTGACCCCGTCGGCGTCGATGGTGAAGATCTCCCAGTCGCCGCCCGTGAGGCGGGAGAAGACCAGCGTGCCGGTCCGCGGGTTCCAGGCAGGGTCGCCGTCGTCGCCCGGGTCCTCGGTCAGCCGGCGGGCGGTGCCGGCGCCGTCGGCCGGGATGACGTAGATGTCCTGGTTGCCGCCGAACCGGCTCCAGTAGGCGATCGACGCGCCGTCGGGCGACCAGGCGGGGTCGCCCTCGTCCTCCGGGCTGTTGGTGAGTTTGGTCAGCTCGCCGGTCGCGAGGTCGAGGACGTAGATGTCGGCCGGCCCGTCGCGGTCGGTGAGCCCGGGGGTCGCCCAGCAGCTCGGAGCCGTCGCCGGTGTTGCGGAGCACGGCGGCGTCGAAGGTGCCCCGCCGAGGTCGTAGACGGCGACGACCTCGCCGGGTGCGACCCGGGTGGTCGAGGCGTAGTGGACGGCCGCGGCCTCGGGCTCGGTGGCGACGCTGACCGGGCCGACGTCCGCCTGCTGCACGGTCTGGTCGAGCAGCTCACGCTTGTAGTCGCCCCAGTTGGCCGGGCAGGTTACGCCGGTGTGGGCCGGCGGTCCGCCCTCCCGGTCGACCACCACCTTGACCACCCGCCGGAGCAGGTGGGCCATCAGCGCGTGGGCCGAGAACGGGCTGCCGCCGAGCAGGATCGGCGTCGGGTCGCCCATCCGGCGCTTGAACTCCCGGGCGAACCGGCCCGGCTCGGTCAGGCTGCGGCGCTCGGCCGCCTCGCCGATGAGCAGCACCCCGTCGTCCCGCAGCAGGACGACCGAGGGGATCTCGAGCGACCGGGTGCCGAGCGTCGCCACCTCCGCCTGCCCGTCGCGCACGACCGCGGCCGCCGTGTAGGTCGTCCCGACGTCGACCCCGAGTGTCTACGCCAGCGCCTGGCCCTACTTCCGTCCCGCGCCCGATGTCACCCACGGCACGTTAGGCGGTGGCCGTCACCTGGGTGTCGGCGGGGCTCCCGGCTCGAGCTCGCACCAGACGGTCTTGGCCCCGCCCGACCGGGCGACGCCCCAGGC
>JBKPHT010000101.1:0-6173 GCA_046730015.1 Actinomycetota bacterium | reverse complement strand
CGGCCGACGTCACCGACGAGGACGCGCTGGCCGCCGCCATCGCCGCGGCCGCGGAGCCGACCGGGCGGCTCGACGGCATCGTCGTCAGCGCCGGCGGCTCGGAGACCATCGGCCCCCTCACCCAGGTCGACGCCGAGGCCTGGCGGCGGACGGTCGACCTCAACCTCACCGGCACGCTGCTCACCATCAAGCACGGCGCCCGGATCATGGCCCGCCAGGGCGGCGGGTCGATCGTCGCCATCTCGTCGGTGGCCGGTGCCGTCACCCACCGCTGGTTCGGGGCCTACGGGCCGGCCAAGGCCGGCATCGACATGCTCTGCCGGGTGGCGGCCGACGAGCTGGGGGCGAGCGGCGTCCGGGTCAACTCGGTCCGCCCCGGCCTCACCCGCACCGACCTGGTCGAGGCCATCACCGCGCCCGGTCCGGTGCTCGACGACTACCTGGCCTGCACCCCGCTCGGCCGCATCGGCGAGCCGGAGGACGTGGCCAACCTCGTCCGCTTCCTGCTGGGCCCGGAGGCGAGCTGGATCACCGGCGAGAACATCAGCGTCGACGGCGGCCACGCCGTCCGCCGGGGGCCGGACCTGTCGGGCCTGCTGGAGGGCCTGTTCGGCGCCGAGGGCCTCCGCGGCGTGGTGGCGGACTGACCCGCGCCTACTCCCAGTCGGAGGCCAGGTCGCGCTTGAGCGACTCGGTGAACCCGGTGAGCGCCCCGAGCAGCTCCTCGGACGTGAACGGCTCGCCGGCGTTGCGGACGCCCCACACGATGTCGCCCTCGCTGTCGCGGGACTTGACCAGCATCCAGATCGAGAGCGGCTCGTCGCCCTCGACCAGCGGCTCGTCGGACATGGCCGAGACGTGATCGGCAAGGGCGGCTGGGTCTGTCGTCATGGGCATTGCTTAGCCGGTCCGGGAACCATCCCCTGCACCGCGACGTCGACCGCGGCGCTCGTCGACGTGGTCGAGCCGGCCGCCGTAGGGGGCGGCCTCGTGGTGACGCTCGTCAATACACTGCGGTCACCCCGACCGGCCGAGGAGGTCCGATGGTCTCGCTGCCGCCGCTGGGGACGCTGCCGGTCATCGGCGGCGCCCTCCGCCACCAGCTCATGGCGCCGATCGCCCGGTCGCTGGCGGCGGACCGCCTGCCGTTCGAGCAGTACACCGACCCACCGGGCGACCCCGGCCTGTTCGGGCCGGGCAGTGCCACCTGGCGGGTCCACGCCGACCCCTCGATGCTGGTCGGCGGCCTGGCGGCCCTGCTGTTGCAGGCGCTGCACCCGCTGGCGATGGCCGGCGTCGAGGACCACTCGAGCTACCGGGAGGACCCGCTCGGCCGGCTGAGCCGCACCGGCTCGTTCGTCACCGGCACCACCTACGGCTCGACCGAGGCTGCCGAGCGGCTGATCAAGCTCGTCCGCGGCATCCACCGCAAGGTGCGGGGCACGGCGCCCGACGGGCGGCCCTACTCGGCCGACGACCCCGAGCTCATCACCTGGATCCACGCGACCGAGGTCCGCAGCTTCCTGCGGGCCCACCAGCGGTTCGTGCCGTTCCCGGTGCGGGGCGACCAGGCCGACCGCTACGTCCACGAGATGGCGGTCATCGCCGAGCGGCTGGGCGCAGACCCGGCCCGGGTGCCGCGCAGCCGGGTGGCGCTGCGGGCCTACTTCCGCGACATGCAGCCCGAGCTGGCGGTCGGCGACCAGGCGCGGGGCGCGGTGCGGTTCCTGACCACCCCGCTGCGCGCCTCGCCGCCGGTCCCGCTGGTCACCGGGGCCCACCAGGTGGTGATCCAGGCGGCCATCGGGCTGCTGCCGGACTGGGCGCGGGACATGCTCGGCCTCCGCCAGCCGTCGCTGGTGGAGATGGCGGTGGTCCGCCCGGCCACCCTGGCGCTGCTCGGCACCCTCCGGCTGGCGGGCGGCACCCCGGCGGCCCTGGTCGAGGCGCGCCGCCGCTGTTCGGCCGAACCGCCGCCCCGCCGGGCGGCCTGAGCCCCGCCGACCGACCCCTATTCCCGGTTCTCGAGGCGATAGCTGTCGGCCCCCGACCCCTATCGCCTCGGGAACGACCGATCGACCCCAATCGTCGATCATGTCCCACGCGTCGCACAGCCGGCACAGGACCTCGGCGTTGAACGCGTTTCTTCTTGTCGGGACGGTTGAGCGTGAGGGTCACGACCTGACCGTCACGCTCGACCAGGACGGCGGGCTCCCGGAGATCTGACATGCCGTCAGATCCCAGCTGCCGGCGGGAACCCCGTCAGACGTCCCACCGGGCCAGCGCCTGGTGGACCCTGAGGGGGAGGAGACGGTGGGCCCACCAGGCGGCCTTGGCCTCCCAACCGGACGGGACCATCACCCGGTCCTTCTGGATGGCCACGACCACGTCGCGGGCGACCAGCTCGGGCGGGTGGCCCCGGCTGAACAGCCTGCGGGTCCGCTCCTCGGACTCGGCCCGCGTGCCGATGTAGCGGGTCGCGTCGACGATGGGCGTGTCGATGACCCCTGGGCAGATGGCGCTGACGCCCACGCCGGCACTGCCCCAGTCGGCCCGGAGGCACTGGCTGAGGGCGAGCACCGCCGCCTTGGTGGCGACGTAGGCGGGCTCGGTGGCGTGCATCGTGTAGCCGAGGCCGGACGACACGATGACGACGTGGCCGCGCCCGCGCTCGACCATCGCCGACCCGAAGGCGTGGCAGCAGTGGACGACGCCGTCGAGGTTGACGCCCCGGATCCAGCGCCAGTCGTCCATGCTCATCTCGGTGAAACGGCCGCTCATGCCGACCCCGGCGTTGTTGACCAGCACGTCCAGCGGGCCGAAGCGGTCGTGCACGTCGCCGGCGAGCGCGGTCACCGCGTCGAGGTCGGCGACGTCGCAGACGAGGCCGTGGGCCTCGGGTCCTGTCTCGGCGCAGGCCGCGGCGGTCTTCTCGGCGGTGTCGGCGTGCAGGTCGACGGCCAGCACCCGGCTCCCCCGGCGGGCCAGCTCGAGGGCGACCGCCCGCCCGATGCCGCTCCCCGCCCCCGTGACCAGGGCGAGCGCCCCCTCCAGCCGGACGTCCTTGCGCGTTCCCATGGCGAGGCTCCGATTGTCGACGTGTCGACCCACCAGCAATTGAGTCACATTCAACAACAGTCCAAGCAGTGTTGACCACCCGTCAATAGGATCGGGGTGTGGCGCACACCCCTCGCACCCGCCTCGACCCCAACGCGCGCCGGGCCCAACTCGTCGCCCTCGGGCTCAGGATGCTCAGCACCCGCCCCCTGGACAAGGTCGCGATCGACGACATCGCCGCCGAGGCCGGCATCAGCCGCGGGCTGCTGTTCCACTACTTCCCGACCAAGCGCGACTTCCACGTCGCCGTCGCCCGGGCCGCCGCCGCCGACCTGCTCGCCCGCACCGACATCGGTGGCGAACTGCCGCCGATCCAGCGGCTGCGGGCCAACGTCGAGGCGTACGTCGACCACGTGACCGCCAACCGCGACGCCTACATCGCCTTCATCCAGGGGTCGTCGGGCGGCGACCCCCAGCTCCTGGAGGTGTACGAGGACACGCGCCGGGCCTTCACCGACCGCGTGCTGGATGGCCTCGGCCTGACGGCGCCGTACCCCGACCGCCTGCGCCTGGCCGTCCGGGGATGGGTGGCGTTCACCGAGGAGGTCACGGTCGACTGGCTGTCCCGCGGCTCCCTCGACCGCGACGAGGTGGTCGACCTGATCGACGAGGCCCTCCTCGCCCTCGTCACCGCCGCCGGCGGCGACCCACCACCCCGCCTGTGACCAACGACGCACCCCACCCCTGTTGACAGTGTCTACAGCGGCGTAGACACTGTCTACATGGAACTGTCCGACGCATCCCGGATCCTGGCCGGGATCCTCTGCCTCAGCCTCGTGACCGTGGAGTCCGGCGGGCTCCTGATGTTCCGGATCCTGCGGGGACAGCAGCCCGCGACCCCGATCCAGCAGGCGTTCTTCCGGGCCGGTCACGCCCACGCCGGCGTCTACCTCATCCTCGGCCTCGTGGCCCAGGTCCTGGTCGACGCCACCACGCTCAGCGGCCTGGCCGAGTGGGTGGCCCGGGCCTTCATCCCGATCGCCGCTCTGCTGTTGCCCGGCGCGTTCTTCCTATCGGTCATCAAGCCGGGCGCCACCGAGCCCAATCGCCTCGTCGCCCTCGTCCCCGCCGGCGGCGTCGTGCTCGCGATCGGGCTCGCCACCCTCGGCATCGGGCTGCTCGCCGCGTGACCGCCGCCCCGGTGACCCCGGTGACCCCGGAGGGCCCCGCCGGCCCGGCGGACGGGACGACCCGCGACCGGCTCCTCCAGGCCGCCCGCGACGTGCTGGCCGACCACGGCCTGGAGGGGCTCACCCTCCGGGCCATCGCCCGCCAGGCCGGCGTCTCCCACGGCGCCCCACTGCGCCACTTCCCCACCCTGGCCGCCCTGCTCTCCGCGGTCGCCGCCGAGGGCTTCGCCCGGCTCCAGGCCACCGTCACCGCCGGCATCGAGGCCGCCGAGCGGGAGGCGGCTGCCGCCGGCGACGACCTCGGCCCCCGCCGACGACTCGCGGCCGCCGGGCGTGCCTACGTGCGCTTCGCTCTCGACGACCCCGGCGTGTTCTCGGTGACGTTCCGGCCCGAGCGCGTCGACCTCACCGACCCGGCCTACCAGGCCGAGGGCTACAAGGCATTCCACCAGCTGGTCGGCCTGGTCGAGGCCGCCCAGGCCGACGGCTGGCACCCGGACGAACGGGCCGACGAGCTCGCCGCCGTCGCCTGGGCCGCGGTGCACGGCATCGCCACCCTGGCCCTCCACGGCGGACTGACCGGCGCCGTCGTCGACGCCGACCCGGTCCGGCTCCAGTCCCTGTCCTCCCTGTTGATGCTCGGACCAGAAGGAGACCTGCGATGACCACACCCACCCTGTCGTTCCTCGACGGCAACTTCGCCCCCGTCACCGAGGAGGTGACCAGCATCGACCTGCCGGTCACCGGTCGGATCCCCGACGAGCTCGTCGGGCGGCTCGTCCGCATCGGCCCCAACCCCGAGACGCCGCCCGACCCCGCCACCTACCACTGGTTCACCGGCGACGGGATGGTCCACGGCGTGCGGCTCGACGGCGGGCGGGCCCGCTGGTACCGCAACCGCTGGGTGCGCGGCCCCGCGGTCGTCAACACCCATGTGATCGGCGTGGGTGGCCGGACCATCGCGACCGTCGAGGCCGGCAACCCGCCGGTCGAGCTGACCGACGAGCTGGAGACCGTCGGCGTCTGCGATTTCGGCGGCACCCTCGACGGCTCCTTCACGGCCCACACCCACGCCGACCCGGCCACCGGTGAGCTCCACGCCGTGACCTACCACTGGAGCTGGGACCACATCCGCCACGTCGTCGTCGGGCCCGACGCCCGCGTCAACCGAGAGCACCACGTTCCGGTCCCCGACGCCCCCATGGTCCACGACTGCGCGATCACCGGCCGCTACGTCGTGCTCTACGACCTGCCGGTCACGTTCAGCATGGACGCGGCCGCCGAGGGCGCCAGCCTGCCCTACCGGTGGAACCCGGACCACGCGCCCCGGATCGGGCTGCTGCCGCTCGACGGGCCGGCCGACGCGGTCCGGTGGTTCGACGCCCCGTCGTGCTTCGTGTTCCACACCCTCAACGCCTACGACGTCACCGACGGCGGCCGCGACCAGGTGGTGATCGACCTCGTCCGCCACCCCCGGATGTTCGCCACCCTCCTCACCGGCCCCTACGAGGGCCTGCCCAGCCTGGAGCGGTGGACGATCGACCTCGACGCCGGCAAGGTGACCACGGATGTGCTCGACGACCGGGGTCAGGAGTTCCCCCGCATCGACGAGCGGCTCACCGGCCGACCCCACCGCTACGGGTACACCGCGTCGTTCGGTCAGGGCGTCGAGCACGGGCCTGCGCTCAAGCACGACCTGGCCACCGGGACCCGCGAGGAGCACGACTACGGCCAGGGCAGGGTGACGCTCGAGCCCGTGTTCGTACCCCGGTCGGCCTCGGCCGCCGAGGACGATGGGTGGGTGATGTCCTACGTCTACGACGCCACCACCGACCGCAGCGACGTCGTGATCCTCGACGCCGGCGACTTCGCGGGCGAGCCGGTCGCCACCGTGCACCTGCCGGTGCGGGTGCCGTTCGGCTTCCA
>JBKPHT010000100.1:0-12584 GCA_046730015.1 Actinomycetota bacterium | reverse complement strand
GGGTGGTCGAGGCCGTGGGGGCAGGCCTGACCAACGCCCAAGCCGCTCGGCGTCTGTTCGTGTCCCCCTACACCGTCGACTACCACCTGCGCCAGATCTTCCTCAAGCTCGGCATCAGCTCCCGGGTCCAACTCGCCACCTACCTCACGCAGCGCTGACCTCGCCACCGGCGCGCCCGGATCACGCGATCGAACGGCCGGTGCGCCTATGTGCGGCCGTCCGGCCGAGGACGGGCGCCGGAGGCACCCGCTCGCAGGCCAGGCGCTTCATCCTTCCAAGAGCCGAACTCGGCAGAGCGCATTGGCCCGCCCCACTCAATCCTCTTGGCTACTTCGGGCCTCAGGAACCGTCGGTGGTATCGCCCTGGGCGGGGTCGAGGTCAATCAGCCGGTCGAGCCCCCGGCCCCCGCTGAAGTGGTCGGCCCCGGCTCCGCCGGTGAGCCAGTCGCTGCTGTTCTGACCGAATAGTCCGTCGTCGCCGTCGCCTCCGTCGAGCTGGTCGTCGCCGTTGCCGCCGCACAGCAGATCGGAGCCTCCGAGTCCGTCCAACATGTCGGCGTCCCGCAGCCCGAAGACCACGTCGGGGCCGAGACCGCCGACCAGCGTCTCGGGACCGGGCGTCCCGACAACGACGCCGATCGTCAGCGAGCCGGTGCCGCCGTCGCCCTGGGCCGTGACGGTGATCGTGGCGGTGCCGCTCCGTCCGGGCGTGGCGGCGAGACGCAGCCGGCGCTCCGGCCCGGTGTCCGACACCTCGAGGTTGGCGTCGGAGAGCAGCTCCTGGTTGGAGGAGGTGGCCGACACCTGGGCCGCCGGGAGGCTGACCCGGAGGTCGACCACCCCGGAGGCCTGGTTCGAGTCCTGGCACCGGCCCCCGGTGACGACGATCGTCGGCGGCGCAACACCGTCGGCCAGGTAGCGGACCAGCCCGTCGCTTCCGGCCAGGATGATCCGGCCGTCGCTCTGCAAGGCCATGCCGCTGGCTCCCTCGTTGTCGCCGTCAATGTCGGTGGCCACCAGGCCCCCGGTGCCGAAGCCGGTGTCGAGGCTGCCGTCGAGCTGGTAGCGAGCCAGGGCGTAGTCCTCGTCGAAGCTGTCGTCGCCCTCGGCGCTCGCGGCGAACCCGGCAGCCAGGATGCGGCCATCGGGCTGCACCTCGACCGCGCTCGGGATGTCGTCGTCGCCGTAGAAGTCGGTGGTCACCAGGCCCGCGGTGCCGAAGCCCGTGTCGAGGCTGCCGTCGGGGTGGAAGCGGACCAGCGCGAAATCCAACGGCGTCATCGGGCCGACGACGACGATCTTGCCGTCGGGCTGCACCGCTCCGTCGTAGACCAGGTTGTCCACACCCAGGTCATAGGTGATGACGCCGCCGGTGCCGAAGCCGGGGTCCAGAGTGCCGTTGGCGTTGTAGCGGGCCAGCAGGAGGTCGAACCCAGAGTTGCCGGCGACCAGCAGCTTGCCGTCGGTTTGCAGGAACAGAGCGTCCGCCGACTGGGAGCCGTCGATGCCGTCGGTGACGATGCCACCCTGACCGAAGTCGGGGTCCAGGCTGCCGTCGGGGTTGTAGCGAGCCAGGCCGAGATCGTTCGCCGTCTGGCCGCCGACCACGATCTTGCCGTCGGGCTGGAGGATCATGGCCCTGGTGTCGTCGGTGCCACCGAGGTCGGTGGTGACCATCCCCCCGACGCCAAAGCTGGCGTCGAGGGCCCCGTCGGGCTGGTAGCGGGCGACCGCGAAGTCCCGTTCCGCCCCTGACACGTCACCTTCGACCCCGGTGACCACGATCTTGCCGTCGGGCTGCAGGACGAGATCGCCCGCCCAGTCGAAGTTGCCACCGAAGTCGGTGGTCACGCTGCCGCCAGTGCCGAAACCGAGGTCAATGCTGCCGTCGGGGTTGTATCTGACCAACCCCCAGTCACGCTCGAACGGACTGGTGGTAGGCCGGGCGACGCCGGCGCCGACGATCCGTCCGTCGGGCTGCACGGCGACCGTGCCGACGAAGACCGGCCCCGTCCGCACGATCCCGCCGTCCCCGAAGCTCGGATCGAGGTCTCCGGGCGCGGCCACAGCCGGCGACGTGCCGGTCGATACCAACGCCAGCACCATCACGAGCACCCCACCGGCCCCCAAGGCGCTCCGCATCTGGGCCTCCTCCCGGCTCCGACCCATTCCCCCAGCCCCGAGCCACGAGGACGGTAACCCTGGCCCTTCCCACCGTCAACGCGACGAAGGCGATGGAACCCAACCTGACGCCTATCCGCTCAGGTCCTTAGGCGTGTCCCTATCGTGTTGCTCGCGCCGGAGCGTCGCGGTCACTCGCGGCGGCCAACCGTCTAGGACCTGCCGGTAAGACGAACGGTCGATGTGACGGAGGCCGAGTGGCAACTGAGCTCGCATCCGAATGCGTTCACGGTGACGTTGGCCGAGCCAGCTCCGAAGCGTCCGTTGTCACCAACCACGGACGCGGACCAGCCGGTCGACGGCGCCGTGCAATCAACCTGCGTCGAGAACGTCCCGCTGATAGTGACGCGCCTCGCGAACTGCTGGTTGAGCGTGCCGCTCAGGTTGACCGAGATCGGCCGGGAGCACGTGACCGTGCCCGAGACCGTTGCGGCCCCCGTTTGTGGGCTCACCGACCCCTGGCTGTTCACGGCGACGGTCAGTTGGAGCGGCGCAAAGACCTGGACGAGGAAGCTCCCGGTGGTGACGTTGCCCGAAGCGTCGGTCGCCTGGCAACTGACGGTTGTCGTCCCGACGGGGAAGAACGAGCCCGACGGAGGACTGCAAGTCACGGTCGGATTCGGATCGCGATCATCGCTGGCCGTCACCGAGTATGCGAGGTTCGTACCGGACGCGTCTGGGGCCTCGACGGTGAGGTCACCTGGTAGGAGGAGTGTCGGTGGAGTTACATCGGGCGGTGGCGGCGGGTTCTCGATCCTGATGCGACCGAAGAGCGCCGGATCGAAGCCCTCGCAGTGTTGCTCGAAGGTTGCGTCGAAGACGAGCAACTCGCCGGTCGACGCGTGGGAGATCTCGTTCACGTCAAACTGCCCCGTAAGCGTGTTGCACCCGCGCCCATCGCCGGAAACGCTGAGACCCGGGGCGCCGTCGTTGAACGGAAAGCGCAATGCGCCGGTGTAAGAGCCCTCTGCCAGCGGCTCGCCGGGCGGCGCGGCCATTTCGACGAACCACCAATGGTCGAAATTGCCCTGGATCACCGAAGCAGAGAACAAGCCCCCGCCCGGCGGCAACGTCCCCTGAATCGTCGAATCGTCGGACGTGTAGAGCTGCTCGATGCCCTGTCCGATGAAGTCGCCCAGCTCGCTGTTCATGTACAGGAATGTCCCCGAACTCGGGACCGGGATCGACCCAGGCGGAAGTATGACCTCCGCCCCAGCCGAGGGCACGTTGCCTAGCGCGATCGCAACCCAGACGAACGCTGCCACCGGCGCGTGCAATCGCCTTCCCCGCAAGACCCTCATGACCCCTCCCTCAGCTACGGGCCACCGCCGCGTGGCGGACAGTAGCGCAGTCGTGCTCACAGCGCTGCTGACATTCGCTCGCTGAACCGGAGAAGTATCCGGCCGAGGACGGCGCCGCCAGGCGCCGCCCGCAGGCCGGGCTCGTTGCCCCCCATAGAGCCAAATTCGGCAGAGCAGAGCCGAAGAGCCATGTCTGGCCTGGTTGATGCTTGACACCCTCGGTTGACGACCGCCGAGCTGACGGCGACCGAAGCCAACCCGTTGAGCGCGGCGCGGCGGCGAGTGCAGGCATGACCGTACGACGAGTCACTCGCCCTGGTACGTGCGGCCCAGGTCGTCGCGCTGGGCGAGGTCCGCAACGGCTCGCTTGAGCTCTTCGCCGAGGTGGTCGAGTCGATTGGCCTCCGGTGGCTCGACCGCGGCGCTGATCGCCGCGATGACCGAGCCGTCGCGTGCGACCAGGGGGGTGGCCACGACGAACGCGTCCGCCAAAGTCGTCCCGCGGTTGAACGCCAGCCCGGTCGCGCGTATCTCGGGAAGCTCGGCGAGGAACCGTCGAACGTCGTCGGCCCGCTCAGGCCCCGCGAGATCGAGGACGCGGTACATCTCTTCGTCGGGGAGGTTGGCGAGCAGGGCTTTGCCCGCGGCGCTCGTGTAGAGCGGGCGGCGGGCGTGCGTGCGGGCGACGTAGGTGAGGGCGGGTGACTCCTGACCGACGTGGTCGACGAAGACGATTGCGTCCCCGACGCGCACCCCGACGAGAACGTTGCAGCCGAGGACCCTGTTCAGCTCGACGACGAACCGGTGGTCGAGGGAGAGGGCGGCGAGCTTGTTCGTTCGGGCGGCCAGGATGAACGGTCCCGGGCCGAGGTGGAAGCGACCGTCGTCCTCCACGAGGTAGCCGCGCGCGAGCAGACCGTTGGTCAGTTCCTGGACGGAGCTCTTGGCGGCGTCGAGCGCGGTGGCGAGCTCCGCCAGCGTCACGCCCTGCGGTGTGAGCGACACCGTTTCGAGGATCGCCGTCACCCGGTCGACGGTGCGGTGCGGACGGGCTGGCATGCGATCTGCGCTCCCTTCGACGGTCGGAAGATTGCCTCTTGCCTTCCGGCGCCCCTACACCGTACAGTACGGATACTCGGATTGCCATACGGATATCCGTACCAACTGGAGGTTCATAGGACATGCCAACCACTGCCACTCCCGGAATCGCGACGACCCTGGCCGGAGCACCCCTGCCGCTGATCGCGCTGCCCCAGGACCGCATCCTGACCGGCCCTTCACCGACATCGTCGTCCCCCTCGACGGCTCGCCGGCCGCGGAGCGGGCTCTCGGGCCTGCGCTCCAGCTCGTCTGCCGCACCGGTGCGCCGCTGCGCGTTCTCAGCCGGGTCCTCGCGGACGACAAGGAGGAGCTGACCACCTACCTCGCCGGCATCGCCGACCGCCACGCCGCGATCACCGACGTCGAGACCGAAGTCGTCGACCACGAGAGCATCCCCGACGCAATCGTGGAGGGCCTCCGACCAGGCAGCCTCATGTGCCTGTCATCGCATGGCCGGGGCGGGCTGATGCGGGCGACGATGGGCAGCATCGCCGAGGCGCTGCTCCGGATGCTCGACCGACCGGCCCTCGTTGTCGGCCCCGATGCGGGCGGTGCGACGCTGCGGGGACGGGTGGTCGCCGCGTTGGACGGCTCCCGGGAGTCCGAGCGCGTCGTCGCCCCCGCACTGGCCTGGGCGGCGATGCTGCGCGAGCCGCTGTGGCTGGTCGAGGTGTGTGAGCGGCACGACCCGGGCACCGCAGGCGACATCGTCGAGTCCGGATGGCTGGCCGCGCTGGCGCGGGCCGCCCGTGTGGACGGCTGGGACGTCCTCCACGACAGCAGCCCGGTCCGCGGCCTCGTCGACCTGGCGGCGTCGCCGTCGCCGCCGACCGGGTTGCTGGTGCTGGCCACCCATGGCCGCACCGGCTGGCGCCGCCTTCGGACGGGCAGCGTGACCGTCGGCACGATCCACGGTGCGACGGTTCCCGTTCTCGTCGTCCCGGCCAGATGCCGAGCCTGCTGAGGCGTCGCGACCGAACGGCCCTCCGGGCGGGATCGTCGTCCGTCGTCGCCGGTGGGCGACAGGGGGCCGGGGTCACGGTCTTCCCGAGGTTGCCTTCGGCCCTAACCACGTGCGGCGTCACGGCTCACACTCGAACGGGCACGCGAGGACGGGAGGCACGACGATGGCGCAACAGTGGGAGACGTGATGTCGACCCGGGTGGCAACGAGGCCCCGTGGGCGTCACGGCAGACCACGGAATCGTGACGCTCGAGGGCCAGCCGGCGGGGACGGAGGACATCGACGCCGTTGCCGGCTCGTCCGGCTGGTCCCGGGCGTCGTCGACGTCGTCTACCGCGCCACAGCCGACGCCGCCGCGTCGACCGGGACCGACTGTCGGGAGGGCGCCTGACCGGAGGACGCCTCCGCCGGCAGGGCCTAAGGCTTCCCAACATCCGGAAGTGCCACCGCCCGGACGTCCACCTCTTCGGCGGGGGCGCCCGGGCCGAACGCTGCCACGCGTCACGCGAGCGAGGCGAGTGCGGCGCGAGCGGCGCTGTCCCAGCGGGTGGCAGCGGCGCGCCATGCCAGGGGGTCGGATCTCGCGGCCCACAGGGCGTCGGCCTCGTCCCACACCGAGGCTTCGAGCGAGGCCAGCGCGGAGCGGATGGCGGCGAGCGCGGCTGCTCCTCCCTCACCGGGGGCCTCGACCCGCCGGCTGAGAGCGGCGAACGACCGCCAGGCGTCGATGTCGCCCAGCGCGCCGGGAACGACGGCGACTGGGCCGGGGTCCGAGCCGGCTCCGTGGCGGTGCGGCGGCGAGCCACGGAACACGGCGACGGGCAGGAACACGGCGGTGCACGGGGTACCCAACGAGGCCCACACCCGGACGGGTGCGTCCCCGTCGTCGGGCAGGTCGGCGACCAGCGACGCCGTGGTGCATTGGTAACCCCGCACGTGCATGCACACGGTCACGCCGGACCAGTCGTCCCGCACGTCCTCGGGAGGGGGTGGTGGATCGGCGGGTCCCGGCGCGCCGGGCGCACCCCAGGGCCCCGTGCCGTGGTCGCGCAGCATCGCCACCGCGTCGGCAGGCGTCACGTGGGGCCCGCGGGCCACGCACGCCCGGGTGGCCGCGAGGCGGTGGTCGGCGATGCCGGTGGGTGCGTCGGGCGCCCGGCGTGTGTCCCAGTCGCCGCCCGCCGGCACGTCGGGCGACGAGCGGGTCCAGCCGGTCGACAGCGTGAGCCGGTTGGAGATGGCGGCACCGTCACCGACCGGCTGGGCCACCCACGACCGGCCCGAGGTCTCGAGCACCCAACCGCCTCGACCGTCGACGACGAGGAACGACGACCAGTAGGGCTCGTCGTGCCGCTCCTCGCCCGAGCCGCCCTGCCCGTGGTCCTCCAGCAGCGCCGCCATGGCATCGAGTGCGCCGTCGGCGGTGGTGCCCCGTTCGAGGCCGAGGCGCACGAGGTCCATCCCGAGCAGCGCCGGTGGGACGGCGCGTGGGTCGTCGACCGTCCACACCTTCTCGTTGCCGATGGCCACGCCGTGCTCGTTCACCCCGTGCTCGAGGCCCCACATCCAGGTTGGCTGCGAGCCCAGGAGCGCCGCGGCGCCCGCATCCGGCACGGCGATGTGGGTCGCCGGCACGGGCTCGTCGTGCGGGCGGCGCCGCCCGACCCAGCGCACCACCTGAGCCTCGTCGATGGGCCGGTCGCTCGACTTGGCGAAGAGCACGCCGCCGGGCCGCCGGACGCAGGCGGTGTCGCACATGGTGGTGGCCTACCCGGCGGCCTCGGCGACGAGCGCGCCCATCACCTCGGCGGCGACCCGCCGGCCGCTCTCGATCGCGCCGTCGATGTAGCCGGTCCAATGCTCGGCCGTCTCGGTGCCGGCCCAGTGGATGCGGCCGACGGGCTCGCGGAGGGCGGGCCCGTAGACCGTCCACGCGCCCGGGGGAAGGTGCGCGCCGTAGCACCCCCGGGTGAAGGGCTCCGCCGACCAGTCGCGATCGACGTAGCCGAGGACTTCACGGGCGCGGTCGCCGAGCGTCCGGGCGAGCACGTCCACGACCGCCGCCCGCCGTGCCTCGGGGGTCCGCGCGCCGGCGGCGACGGCTGCCGGACCCTCGAAGAACCCGGTGATCAGTCCGGGCGCGCCGGCGGGCGGCGTGCAGTCGAAGGTCACGCCGATGGGCTCGTCGGGGCACAGGACCATCCCCGACAGCCCCTCGGCCCGCCACCATGGCGTGTCGTAGAGCACGTGGAACTTGATGACCGAGCCCTGCGGCATGTGCTGCACGAGCTGGTCGCGCCGGGCGGGCAGCGGGGGGTGGTAGGTGATGCGCCCGGCCAGCGTCGGCGGCAGCGCCACCACGGCGCGCCGGGCCCGCACCAGCGACCCCGACCCGTCGATGCCCGACACCTCGACCTCGACGGCGCCGTTGCTCTGGCCGATGCGGACCACCGGCGACGACAGGCGCAGCGCGCCCGCCGGCAGCCGGCCGGCGAGGCGCTCGGCCACCGGCTGCACCCCGCCTTCGATGCGGTCCTGCTGGGCGCCGCCCTCGGTGTCCGTCAGCTTCGACCAACCACCGGCCGAGTTCACGTAGTGCGCGGCGTGCAGGAGCGAGAGCTGGGCGGTCGATGCAGCGAACACCGCCTGGACGCCCACCTCGAACAACCCGGCGACCGGCGGTGGCACGCGGTGGCCCCGCACCCAGTCGCGCACGCTGACGGCGTCCCACGCCGCCGCCTCCGGTGCGCTCCACGGTGCGTCGACGGGCACCTTGTCGGCGATGGCCTCCAGATCGCCGACGAGGTCCAAGTAGGCGACGAGCTCGTCGTCGCGGAATGCGAGGGCGAAGCTGGGCACCCGCCGGGCCCCGCTCCCGTCGAGCACCACGTCGTGGCCCTGCTCCGGCTGCGGGTACGTCCGGAAGCCCAGCTCCGCGACCAGCTCGGCGATGTGATCCTGGCCGGGCCCGATCCACTGGCCGCCGAGGTCGACCCAGGTGCCGTGGTGCACCTCGGTGCACGTCCGCCCGCCGACGCGGTCGCGTGCCTCCAGCACCGCCACCGACCGCCCTGCCTCGTGCAGCGACCGCGCCGCGGTCAGCCCCGCGAACCCCGCACCCACGACCACCACGTCGACCTGCTCATCGGCCATGTGTCGCTCCTCCTCGCCGGCTTGCCGACCGTACCCCGCGCCGGCCGTCCAGCTCATGAGCGCGGGCGATTCCGCCGCGCAGACGCCGTCGTCCTGGGCCTGCCCCGTGGCGGTGTCCCGGTCGCCTTCGAGGTCGCCCGGGCGCTCGGCGCGCCCCTGGACGTCATCGTCGTCCGCAAGCTCGGCCTCCCTCCCAGCCCGAGCTGGCCATGGGCGCCATCGGCGAGGGCGGCGTTCGGATCGTCGACCGCGCCCTGGTCCGCCGCGCGCCGGTCAGCGACGAGGAGCTGGCGGCCGTCGAGGCCCGCGAGCGGGCCGAGCTCGACCGGCGGGCCCGCCACCTCCGCGGCGACCGAGCTCCCGTGCCGCTGGCGGGACGCACGGCGATCGTGGTGGACGACGGCGTCGCCACCGGCTCCACCGCCCGCGCGGCGTGCCAGGTGGCCAACCGCCTCGTCCGGTCACGCCATGGTCGCCCATGGCCGACGTGCCGCGAGGCAGAGCACCCACGCACCGGGGCCGCGCTGCCGCGGTCGCTCACCCACTCACACGTTCGGCGGCATCGGCACGACGAGGGCCGGCACGGCCGAGTCGTGCACGATGCGGACGGCGTGACTGCCGAGCACCATCCGGCCCAACCCCGGCCGATGGCGGGTTCCCAGGACGACCAACGCCGCGGTGCGGTCCAGGAGCGGGACCAGGCCGTCCCGCACGCTGACGGGGTCGTAGACCACCCGGCCCCGGGCGGCGATCCCCTCGTTCCCGGCCCGTGCCGCGAGTGACTGGACATAGCGCTCGGGCTCGGCCGGGCCCCACGCCCGCCGGACGCGGCTGGCCCCCCAGTACCCGGAGGGTGCGGGCTCGGCGACCGTCACGATCTGGAGCGGGCGCCGCAGGCGGGCGGCCCACCCGAGCGCGACCGGCACCAGCACGTCGTCGCGTGTCGTGCCGTCGACCGCGACCACGATCGGCGCATCGGTCGCGATCACCACCCGCGCGTCGGGCCCGACCAAGACCGCCGGCCGGCTGCTGTGCTCCAGCAGGAACACGGCGACAGAGCCGAGAGGAAGGCTGCGGCCCCGGCCGTGCGTCGCCAGGCAAGCGAGGCGACCCGGCGTGCTGGCAACCGAGTCGGCCAGCGCGGCGCCGACGTCGTTGTGCTCCACCACGTCCCAGGCGGCGGCGCGGTGCGACCGGGCGACGCTGTCGAGATAGCGGATGGCGGCCTCGGCCTCCTCCCCGGCCTCGGACGGCACGACCTCGACGAGGTGCGTGTCGGCCGCCAGGCCCGCCGCGATCCACGTCGCGGTGGGCAGCGCCCGCTCGGCGAACGGCGAGCCGTCGAGCGGTACGAGCACGTGGGCCACGTCGACGGGCTCGACCGTGAACCGCGTCGGCTCGGGGCCGAGCCCCGACCCGGGAGTGAGGTCGCCGGTGGTGGAGCCAGTCATCACGATCATGCTGCGCCGCAGACGGCACGGCCTCAAGGGACCTGGGTCCCGGTCCCCGGGCCATTCGGCATCTGCGGGGCAGATCAGCCCTCCCTGGGCTGCGATCATCGCGGTGTGCATCGTGGCGGCCGTCCTCGCCGTCGTTACCTTCACGGGCGGCGACGACTCGGACATCCGGCCCAATGAGAGTGCCGAGAGCAAACGGGCAGATCGGGCCGCTTCCGCGCGGCTAACCGCCCAGGCCGAGCAGTACGAGCGGGCGCCAAAGCTCGAGCGCGGGCGTCAGCGCTCGTTCCGCGGTCACCGAGCCGTCGAGCGGGACAAGGGTCTCGGTGAACGGCGTCTGCACGTTTTCCACATTCGGCTCCTCCCGTCGTCCAAACTCGACCGTACGGGCGAGGCGACGGTGCGGACAGGGCCGAAGTCCCTTCGACCGCCAGCCGACGGGCCGGCGTCGCCGGCGGCCCTCCCGGTCTGGCTCGCCGCGGCGGGCCGCGGGAAGATGGCGCCGGTGCCGGTCCGTTGGTTGGCTCGGGGGATGCACGAGGTGCCGGCGTCGGCCGCCTGGCTGTCGCCTGCGGAGTCGGCGCGGCTCGCGACCCTGCGGTTTCCCAAGCGGCGCACCGAGGTGCGACTGTCCCGCTGGACCGCCAAGCAGGCGATCGCCCGGGCCCTCGACCTGGACGACGATGCCGGCAGCCTCGCCCGGATCGAGATCCGGGCTGCGCCGACCGGGGCTCCGGCGGTGTTCATCGGTGCGGAGCGCACCCCCGTGGCCGTCTCCCTGACAGATCGGGCCGACTGGGCGGTGTGCGTGGTGGCGCCCGCCGGCCTCGCCGTGGGCTGCGACCTCGAGCTCGTGGAGGCCCGGACCGACGCGTTCGTACGGGACTGGTTCACGCCCGCGGAGCAGGACCTGGTCCTCGGGGCGGAGCGCGGTGACGAGCGACATCTCCTCGCCAACCTCGTCTGGTCGGCCAAGGAGAGCGCGCTGAAGGTGCTCCAGACCGGCCTGCGCCGTGACACCCGCTCGGTCGAGGTCGACGTCGTCGAGGACGCGGGGCACGAGCGTTGGGCGCGCTTCGCCGTGCGGGCCGAGGAGGGCGGCGCCTTCCCCGGCTGGTGGCGGCGCTACGGCGCCTTCGTGCTCACCGTCGCCGCCGATGCCGACTGCGATCCGCCGGTCCCGCTGGAGGAGCCGCCCCGCCTGGCCGGCGCGACGCCCTCCCACTCGTGGCTGGCTCAGCTCAGGCGGCCGTGACGAGTTGCGCCGGGGGATCTGCCGCCGGGTCCGGTTCAGTTTCCGGACGGCGACGGGTCGGGGATGATGCGTCGACCGGAGAGAAACGTCGGCTCGATCCGCACGATTGTCGTCCGGCTCCCACCGGCCAACGGTTCGAGCCGGGCGTCGCGCACCTTGGCCGTCAGGGCGGGGTCATGGACCACCTCGGCCCGGCCGACGGCCAGCACGCTCCAGCCGCACCGGTCCGCCAACTGGTAGTCGTCGACCTCGAACGCGACGACCGCGCCCTCGGCGGCGGCCGACATCTTGGAGCCCGGCGCCGTCCGGAACACGATCGAACCGTCGATCAGCCGGTAGTTGACCGGGAAGATCGCGGGCATCGCCCCGAGGGTGATCCCGACCCGCCCGACCTCGCCCGCGGCCAGCAGGCTGCGCGCTTGTTCCTCGGAGAGCAGCTCGAGTCCGTCGTCCACGATCACACACCCGAGTGTGGACGGGGCTCGCCCACTCCTGGCAGGGTCGTTGGTCCCGATCCGGGGGCACGAACGGCACGTGGTGCCACGCGCGGGTCAGGCGGCAGTGCCGGCCCCCGCGGACTGACGTTGTCGCTGGGCAACGGTGATGCCCGCGTCCCATCCCGCTGTCCGTCATGGCCGTTGGACCCTGACCGGGACGACTTACGCGAGGATCCTGCGGGCGGGAGGACACCGGCGCCGACTAGGCGGGGGCGGTCGCCTCGGAGGTGTCGTCCGGGTCGCTGGCCGGCTCGGTCGCGTCCGCACCGGCGAGCCGCCGCAGCGTCGCGATCGCGGCGTCGATCCCCTCAGCGAGGACACCGATGTCCGGGGCGGTGTCGTAGTCGCCGGTGACCGCGAACTGCAGCCGGCCGTTGTACGACAGGATCGCCACGGCGATGCGCACACCCGGTCCGATCGGGACGTACGGGATGTAGTCGAGCATCTCCCGGCCGGCGAAGTAGAGGGGGTACTGCGGGCCGGGAACGTTGGTGGTCACGGTGTTCATGGTCCGCTGCGGCACCTTCGAGACCAGCCGTGCGGGCAGGCGGGTGCCCTGCGCCATGAGCGCCGGTGGCACCGCGCCCGCGAGCTGGGTGAGCGCCCGACCGGCCTCGGCCTCGTGCGACTGCTTCAGGCGGTCCATCTCCTCGTGGACGGCGGCCAGGCACTCGAG
>JBKPHT010000099.1:0-2863 GCA_046730015.1 Actinomycetota bacterium | reverse complement strand
GGTCGGCCTCGTCGGGCGTCGACGGCGGGTCGGGGCCGGCCGCCGCCTCGACGACCCAGCCGTCGCCGCTGTCCCGCAGCAGCGCGGCGGCGGACAGGCCGAATGCCCGGCGGAGGTGCTCGACGAGGGCCGGCAGCGGGTCGGGGCCGACCACGGTGCCGGCCAGGCCGGCCAGCGTCTCCGCCTCGGCCGCGGCCCGGGCCGCCTCCGCTGCCCGGCGGGCGGCCGCGGCCACCAGGGCGCTGACCACGATCGCCACCGCCAGGAACACGACCAGGGCGAACAGGTTCTCGGCCTCGGCGATGGTCCAGGTGTGGATGGGCGGCGTGAACAGGCGGTTGACCACCAGGAACCCGACGAGCGCGGTGGCGAGCGCGGGGGCCAGCCCGCCGACGGTCGCCACCACCACGACCAGCAGCAGGTAGAGGAGCAGGATGCTCGGCAGCCTCACGTGGTCCCGCATGTGCACGAGCACGGCGCTCAGCACGGTCAGGCCGACGGCGGCGAGGAGCCAGCCCAGCAGCCGGCGGTTGGGAGGCAGCGCCGCCGGGTGCCGGCGGACGCGGGGCACGGCCGGCTCAGTCGGGTCGTCGCCCTCGCCGTGCTCAGCGTGCTCGGCGTGGGAGATGACGTGGACGTCGATGGGCCCCGACAGGCGGACGACCCGGTTGATGACCGAGCCACGGATCAGCTCGGCGGCCCGGGACCGCTGGCTGGCGCCGAGCACCAGCTGGGTGGCGTTCTCGGACCGGGCGAAGTCGACCAGCGCGGCGGCGATGTCGCTGCCCGCGGTCTCGTGGTAGGTACCCCCGACCTCCTCCAGCAGCCGGCGCTGCTCGTCGACCCGGTCGTTGGCGCCCCGCAGCCCGTCGTCGGACCTGACGTGGACACCCATGAGCTCGCCCCGCGACCGCTGGGCGATCCGGGCCGCCCGCCGGATGAGCTGGCCGGCGCTCGGCGCCCCGGTGACGGCCACGACCACCCGCTCCCGGGTCTCCCACGGCTGGGTGATGCCGTGCCGCTCGCGGTAGCCCTCCAGCTCGTCGTCGACCCGGTCGGCCACCCACAAGAGGGCCAGCTCCCGCAGCGCCGCCAGGTTCCCGGGCCGGAAGTAGTTGGCCAGGGCGGCGTCGATCTTCTCCGCCGCGTAGATGTTGCCGTGGGCCATGCGCCGGCGGAGGGCCTCGGCGGTCATGTCGACCAGCTCGATCTGGTCGGCGGCCCGGACCACGTCGTCGGGCACGGTTTCCCGCTGGCGCACCCCGGTGATGCGCTCGACGACGTCGTTGATCGACTCCAGGTGCTGGATGTTGAGGGTGGAGATGACGTCGATGCCGGCGTCGAGCAGATCGCGGACGTCCCGCCACCGCTTGGGGTGACGCGATCCCGGGGCGTTGGTGTGGGCGAGCTCGTCGACCAGGGCGACCTCGGGCCGGCGGGCCAGCACCGCGTCGAGGTCCATCTCGGGGATGCCGACGCCCCGGTAGGTGACCGTCTTCCGGGGGACGACCGGCAGGTCGCCGAGCTGCTCGGCGGTGTGGGCCCGGCCGTGGGCCTCGACGAAGGCGGCGACCACGTCGGTGCCCCTGTCCCGGCGGCGCCGCCCCTCGTTGAGCATCGCGAACGTCTTGCCGACGCCGGGCGCCGCGCCGAGGTAGATGCGGAGCGTGCCCCGGCGCCGGGTGGTCCCGGCGCCGGAGCCGGCGGGAGCGATGTCGACGGCCATCTGCGACCTCCATCGTGCCCGATCGGGCCGGTCACCCGGCCAGGTCATCGAGGGCGAGGTTGAGCTGGAGGACGTTCACGCCCTTCTCGCCGAGCACGCCGAGCAGCCGGGACGAGGTGTGGTCGTCGATGAGGCGCTTCACCTCGGCCACCTCGAGGCCGCGCTCCTCGGCGACCCGAGGGGCCTGCAGGCGGGCGTTGGCCACCGAGATCTCGGGGTCGACGCCGGAACCGGAGGCGGTGACCGCGTCGACCGGCATGAGGGCGTCGTCGGCCAGGCCGTTCACGTCGCGGTACTCGGCGATCCGCTCCTCCACCGTCGCCAGCAGGTCCTCGTTGGTGGGGCCGAGGTTGGAGGCGCCGGACGCGGCGACCGAGATGTCGTCGACCGACGCCAGCATCGTCTCGCCGGTCGGCTCGCCGGCGTCGTCGACCACCTCGATCTCCGATCCGGACGCCCCCGCGCCGGCGGCCGAGGGCCGGCCGTGGAAGTACTCGCGGCTGGTGAACGTCTGGCCCAACAGGTCGGACCCGACGACCTCGCCGTCTCGGCGGACGAGCGACCCGTCCGCCTCCTCGGAGAACGCGAGCTGGGCCAGGCCGGTCACCACCAGCGGATAGGCCAGGCCGACCAGGACAGTGAAGACGACCACCGCGCGCAGCGCGGCGAGCAGTTGGGCGCGCATCACGAGACTCCCATGGCGGTGATGAGGACGTCGATCAGCTTGATGCCGACGAACGGGGCGACGAGCCCGCCGACGCCGTAGACGAGCAAGTTGCGGCGCAACACGGCAGCGGCGCCCATGGCCCGGAACTTGACGCCCCGCAGGGCCAGCGGGATCAGGCCCACGATGATCAGCGCGTTGAAGATGACGGCGGAGAGGATGGCCGAGCGGGGCGACTCCAACTGCATGACGTTCAGCGTGTCGAGCTGGGGGAACACCCCCACGAACATCGCCGGGATGATGGCGAAGTACTTGGCCACGTCGTTGGCGATGGAGAACGTGGTGAGCGACCCCCGGGTGATGAGGAGCTGCTTGCCGATCTCGACGACCTCGATGAGCTTCGTCGGGTTGGAGTCGAGGTCGACCATGTTCCCCGCCTCCTTGGCCGCCTGGGTGCCGGTGTTCATCGCCAC
>JBKPHT010000098.1:0-12704 GCA_046730015.1 Actinomycetota bacterium | reverse complement strand
CCTCGGGCCGGAGCTGGCGCCGGACCCGGCGGTCCCACAGGGCCAGCGGGACGGTGCCGGCCGTGAGCGCGGCGGCCAGCAGGGCGCAGGCGCCGAACCCGAGCGCGATCAGCCGCCCCCGGGTCGGGTCGTGGATCGCGTCGATCACGCCGATCGAGATGCCGGCGAAGGTCACCGCCAGCGTGAGGTACGGCGCCACCGCCCAGCCCCGCACCAGGCCGACGATCGCCGCGACCGTGCCGATCAGCCCGGCCGTGCCGAGCGTCATCACCCACGCGCGGTGCTCGGGGCACAGCGTGTCGGTGGCGAGCATGCCGCAGAGGATCACCCCCAACCCGGCGGCGAGCGCCAGCGACAGCCCGCGCCCGGGGGCCCGGGGCGGACGCCCGGGGCCGTCGTGCTCGGTCCAGGCGACGACCTCGCCGGACCGCCAATTGCCGTTCTCAGCCATGCCGCACTCCTCGGGAGACGTCGCGACGCCAGGCTACGCCGCCTGTCGCCCGGCGTCAGCCCGCCGCCCGCCAGTCGCCGGGGACCGGCACGACCTCGGCCGGCCGCAAGAGCTGGGCGGCCAGGCGCCGGGTGCCCGGGTGGTCGTCGCGCTCCGGCACCGCCAGCAGCAGGCGGGCGTCCGGGGCGAGGGCGGCGCGGGCGTCGGCCGCGGCGGGGACGAGGTCGAGGGGCATGCCCACCGCGCACGCCACCACCACCGGCGTACCGTCGGGGGCCTCGCCGGTGGCCACCGCGATGCCCCTCTCGCTGAGGTCGCGGCGGGGGCGGGTGCCCTCGGCCGGGCGGAGCGACGCCAGGCCGACCGTGCCCGGTGCCCGGCACAGGACGGCGCGGAGCCAGCGGTCGGGCACCAGCTGGTTGAGCGGGTGCCGGGGGGCGCCGGGGCGGCGGTGGCCGCGGACGATCTCGACCACCCGGGCCAGCTGCTCCACCGGCGGGAGGCCGCCGTGGACCAGGGCGGTCAGCTCCCGGTCGGCCTTGCCCACGCCGACCTCGAGCTGCGGCTCGTCGATGGGGACGCCGGCGGTCGTCTCCCCGGCCACGATGCGGGCCACCTCCAGGCCGTTGACCTCGCCCCGCACGACGCCGCCCTCGACGACGATCTCGAGCCCGGCGTCGATCAGCAGGTCGACCAGGTCGGCCGGGGCGGGGGCGTCCACCCGAGCGGGGACCGGCGCGGGCGACGCGGCGACCAGCGCGGTGCCCTCGATCGCCCACACGGACGGCGCCGGGGCGAACCAACCGGCCTGGCGGGCCAGCACCCCGGCCACGTCGGGCCCGGGCCCGGCACCACGACCGGCATCGGCGTCGACCAGTAAGTGGAGGTCGTCGACGCCGTGGCGGTCGGCCCACACCAGCGCGGGGCCGAGCGTCCGGTCGGCGTCGCCACCGGGCAGAACCCAGCCGCTGCTGCCGGCGAGGAGGGTGGCGGTGGCGCCCAGCGCGCCCGCCGTCCGGTCGGCAGGGCCCCAGCGGCCGGCGACCAGGCTGCGCAGCTTGACACCGTTGAGGGCGGCCCGGCGCTCGACGTCGACCGCCGCGCCGGGCCGGGAAGACACGACTACTTCTGCTTGCGCCTGCCGTACCGGCGCTCGAACCGGTCGATGCGGCCACCGGTGTCCACCAGCTTCTGCTTGCCGGTGTAGAAGGGGTGGCACTCGCTGCACAGCTCGACGTGCAGGTCGCTCTTGGTCGACCGCGTCGTGAACGTGTTGCCGCACGAGCAGCGAACCGTCGCCTCGGCGTACTCGGGATGGATGCCCGTCTTCATGGCGATCTCCTGGCGGATTGAAAAGGCCTTGCAGTCTACGGAGGACGTCAGCCCGCTGCCAACCTGTTCTTGGCCACCTCGGCCAGGAACTCGTCGTTGGTGCGGAACGTCTTCATCCGATCGAACAACAGCTCGAGGGCGGCCGCATTCCCGCCGTCGGTGGACGACAGCCCGGACAGCACCCGGCGCAGCGCCCACACGAGGTTGAGCTGGTTGCGGGCGAACAGCAGCTCCTCGTGGCGGGTGGAGCTGGCGTCGACGTCGATGGCCGGGTAGACCCGCCGCTCGGCCAGGCGCCGATCGAGCCGCAGCTCCATGTTGCCGGTGCCCTTGAACTCCTCGAAGATGACCTCGTCCATCTTCGACCCGGTCTCGATGAGCGCCGTGGCCAGGATGGTGAGCGAGCCGCCCTCCTCGATGTTGCGGGCGGCGCCGAAGAACTTCTTCGGCGGGTACAGGGCGCCCGAGTCGACGCCGCCGGACATGATCCGGCCCGTGGCCGGGGCGGCCAGGTTGTAGGCCCGGGCCAGGCGGGTGATGCCGTCGAGGATGATGATGACGTCCTGCCCGTCCTCGACCAGGCGCTTGGCCCGCTCGATGGTGAGCTCGGCGACCTGGGTGTGCTCCTCGCTGGGCCGGTCGAAGGTCGAGGCGACGACCTCGCTGGTCTCGCTGCGGAGCCAGCGGCGCATGTCGGTCACCTCTTCGGGCCGCTCGTCGACGAGCAGCACCATGAGCTTGACCTCGGGGTTGTTGGTCTCGACCGACCGGGCGATCTGCTTCACGATGGCGGTCTTGCCGGCCTTGGGGGGCGACACGATCAGACCGCGCTGGCCCTTGCCGATGGGCGAGATGAGGTCGACGATGCGGGCCGTCATGTTGCCCTGGTCGTCGATGGTCTCGAGCGGCAGCTTCTCGTCGGGGAACAGCGGGGTCAGGTCCTCGAAGCGGCGCCGGCGGCGGGCCTGCTCGGGGTCGACGCCGTTGACCTTGTCGATGCGGAGCAGCGCCGGGTTCTTCTCGTTGCGCATGGCCGGGCGGCTGGCCCCGGTGATGTGGTCGCCCTTCCGCAGCCCGAACTGGCGGACCTGCTTGACCGACACGTAGATGTCGTCCTTGGACGGCAGGTAGCCGCGGACCCGGAGGAAGCCGTAGCCCTCGTCGCGCAGGTCGAGCAGGCCCTCGACCTCGACGGGCTCGCCGGCGAACTCCTCGACGTGGGTCGTCTCCTCCTTGCCGCGGCGGCCGCGGCGGCGCCGCCGCCGGTTGCCGGGCTCGTTGGTGTCGACCTCGGTGCCCTTGGGCTGCTCGCCGCCGGCCTGCCTCGGCTGATCGCCCCGGCGTTCGGACTCGGGTCGGCGCTCGGTCTCGACGGACGCGTCGGTGCCGGTGCGGGACGCGGCGCCGTTCTCGCCGTTCGCGGTCGTGGCCGGGGCCGGGGGCGGGTCGGGGACGTCGGTGGTGCCGCCGAACTCCATCTCCCATTCGGAGGGCGGCTCGTCCTCGGCGGGTACCGTCGGCGCGTCGTCGTCCACGGTGGCCTCCTTGTCGCGGCCGTTGGTCGCCCCGGCCTCCGCCCGCGGCGGCTCGGCGGCCGGGGCCGGCGCGACGCCGCCCGGCTCGACGCCGGTCAGCTCGAGGATGAGCTGCACGATGTCGGCCTTGCGAGCGCGCGAGGGCGGCTTGGCTCCGAGGGCCTGGGCGATGGTCGTGAGCTCCTCGCGGTCCTTGCGTTCGAGTGCGGAACGTTCGAGGGTGGTCGGCTCAACGCTCATCGGGGAATTTCACCTCATGTCAGGGAGACCGATGTGATGATCGGGCGGGCGTGCTCGGCGATCGGTGGCACGCCGCGGTGCGACGGAGGCGGTCGAACTCGGGAGAGAGGAACCGCTCCGCCGTCCGGGGAATCGGGGGCCGCCTGATCATCCGCTCTGATGCAGCGGTACCCCCCGGCAGAACACCCGTACTCTAGCGCGGGTCGGTCGCTCCCGAAACACCGCGCACCGTGAGGCGACGCCCGCTCTCAGCCCGGGCGAGCAGCCGCCCGAGCATCTCGTGGCCCGGCACCGGTTCGCAGGCCACGGTGGCCGGCTCGCTGTAGGTGCCGCCGGGGCCGTCGACCTCGGAGTCGACCAGCAGGTAGGGGACGCTGTCGGCGGTGTGGGTCCGCAGCTCGACCGGCGTCGGATGGTCGGGCAGCAGCAGCATCCGCCAGGGCCCGAGGTCGTCGAGGCCCTCGACCAGTCCCGACAGGATGCGACGGTCCCAGGCCTCGAGCGCCGCCAGCTTCTCGTCGAGGTCGCCGGCGTGGCCGGCCTCGTCGGTCGCCTCGACGTGGAGCAGGAACACGTCGGCGCCCGCGGCCAGCGTCCGCAGGGCGGCGTCGCGCTTGCCCTCGTAGTCGGTGTCGAACCAGCCGGTGGCTCCGGGAACCTCCACGATGTCCATGCCGGTGAGGACCCCCAGCCCGCGGATCAGGTCGACGGCGGTGACGAGCGCGCCCGACCGCCCGGTCGCCTCGGCGAACGATGGGAGCCGGGGCTGGTGGCCCTGGCCCCACAGCCACACCTGGGTGGCGTCGAGGCCCGAGGCGCCGACGATCTCGCGGCTGGCGTCCATCAGCTCGATGAGCCGGGGCGCGGCCGGCCCCCGGGGCATCATGGCCGGCCGGCCGGTGAGGTCGTGGGGCGGAATGCAGGTCGCGTCGGCCCACGACTCGGGGGCGACCACGACGTGCCGGTACTGCACCCCCGGGTGGAACTCGACCTCGGCGCCGACGGCCGAGCCGAGGGCGGCGTCGAGCGCCTTGACTATCACCGACGCCTCGTCCGACGACGGGTGGCCGCCCGCGAAGTCGACCATCACGCCGTCCGCGCCGATCGTGACCAGGTTGCAGCGGTAGGCGACCTGGTCGGGCCGGAGCCGGAGGCCGAGGGCGGCGGCCTCGATCGGCGCCCGGCCGGTGTGGTAGCGGGCCGGGTCGTAGCCGAGGATCGACATGTTGCCCACGTCGCTGCCGGGCGCCATCTTCGGCGGGATCACCGCGGCCCGGCCGACCTCGCCCCGCGCCGCCAGGCGGGCCAGCGTCGGCATCGACGCCGCCTCCAGCGGGGTCCGCCCCCCGAGCGCGGCGAGGGGCTCGTCGGCGCAGCCGTCGGGGACGCAGATCACGTACTTCACCGGCTCAGTTTCGCAGCGGGACCCCGAGAACCGCCATCGAGCGCCGTTCGGTCATCCGCCCACCATCGCGAGGCACGGCCCGATCTCCTCCTGGTAGCGAACCGAGGCATCGGATCCCGGGTCGGCGAACGCCTCGTCGGCCTGGGTGTAGATCTCGGTGAACAGGACCTGGGCCAGGTCGTCGGTCATCGCCTGCTCGATGCAGTCCCGGGCCTCGGCCGGCACGGTCCCGCCGGAGGTGTAGGCGTAGACCATGATCCCCCGGACGTCCATGCAGTCGCTGGCCCGGTCGTAGACCTCCTCGGCCTGCTCGGTCGTGAGCTCGACGCCGAGCGTCGACGGGCTGGCGTCGGGGTCCTGCCTGATCGACGCGGGCGTCAGGCCCGCCTCCCGCAGCCCGTCGGGGCCGACGCCGTCGACGATCGACTCGGCGAGGCAGGTGACCTCCTCGTCGCTGATCCCGCCGCCGTCGTTCGCGGAGGCCACGATCGCGTCGACGTAATCCTGCCGCTCGCCGCCCACAGCGCCACCGGACGTCCTGCCCTTGCCGCCGTCGCCCCCGCAGCCGGCGGCGGCCAGGGCGACGAGGGCCGCTCCGGTCAGGACGCCGGTCAGGAGGCGACGCATCGCTCGACGTGGGCCCGGACCGCGTCGACGTCGACCGGCAGCACCTCGTACCGCTCGGGCCGGTCGAACAGCTCGGCCAGGTGGTCGGGCAGCGCGGGGCGGACGCCGGTGGCCTGCTCCACCGCGTCGGGGAACTTGGCCGGGTGGGCCGTCGCCATGCACACGACTGGCCGGTCGTCCGCGTCGGCTCGTGTCCGGCACGCCCGGGCGGCGCCGATGCCGACCGCGGTGTGGGGGTCGGCCAGGTAGCGGGTGCGGCGGCGGAGGTCGGCGATCTCGGCCAGCGTGGCCCGGTCGTCGAGGCTGGCCGCCACGAACGTCGGGTCGTGGGGCGCCTCGACGGCACCCAGGGCGCGGAACCGGCCCATCAGCTCGGCGGTCGCCGCCCCGTCGCGGCCCAGCAGCTCGAACAGCAGCCGCTCGTGGTTGGACGACACCTGGATGTCCATGCTCGGGCTCAGCGTCGGCACCACGCCCGACTGGGCCATGTCGCCCGATCGGGCCCAGCGCGTGAGGATGTCGTTGCTGTTGGAGCCGATGATCAGCCGCTCGATCGGGGCGCCCGCCCGCCGGGCGATCCACCCGGCGAAGATGTTGCCGAAGTTGCCGGTCGGCACGGCCACGTCGCACCGGCCCACGCCGGCGGCGGCGGTGACGTAGTAGACGATCTGGGCCGCGACCCGGGCCCAGTTGATCGAGTTCATGGCCGACAGCCCGACCCGCTCCCGCAGCGCGGTGTCGGCGAACAGGGCCTTCACCAGGTCCTGGCAGTCGTCGAACGTGCCCTCGACCGCGACGTTGTGGACGTTGGGGGCGTCGACCGTCGTCATCTGGCGGCGCTGCACGTCGGACACCCGGCCCGCCGGGTGGAGGACCACGATGTCGAGCGCCGGCCGCCCGACGCAGGCGGCGATCGCGGCCGAGCCGGTGTCGCCCGACGTGGCGACCACGATCGTGGCCCGCTCCCCCCGCCGGGCCAGCTCGGCGTCGAACAGCCGGCCCACCAGCTGGAGGGCGACGTCCTTGAACGCCAGCGTCGGCCCGTGGAACAGCTCGACGACGAACAGGCCCGGCGCGACCTCCACCAGCGGGCAGACGTCCGGGTGGTCGAAGGTGGCGTAGGCCTCGTCCACCAGCGCGCCCAGGGCGTCCCGACCGAGCGGCGACCCGTCGACGTAGGGCCACAGGACGTCGGCGGCCAGAGCGGCGTAGGGCCGGGGCGCCCGCCAGCCGTCCGGCAGCACCGGCCAGGTCTCCGGGACGTACAGGCCGCCGTCGGCGGCGAGGCCCGTCAGCAGGGCGTCGGCGAAGTCGAGGACCGGCGCCCGCCCCCGGGTCGAGACGTACTTCACCGGGACTCCTAGCTGCTGCCCACGACCCGCAGCACCGAGGTGATGCGGTCGACGGCGTCGAGGTGGTGGAGGTCCCGGATGGTCGCCTGCACGTCGGCCTCCCGCGCCACGTGGGTGATGAACACCAGGCGGGCCTCGTCGCCCAGGCCCTCCTGCTCCATCGACCGGATCGACACGCCGTGCCGGCCGAACACGCCCGCGACCGCGGCCAGCACGCCCGGGCGGTCGAGCACGTCGAGGTTGAGGTAGTAGGCGGTCTCGACCTCGTCGATCGGCCGGATCCGGGGCTTGCGCAGCGTGCCGACGCTGGCGTGGCCGCCCTTGGTCCGGTTGACGGCGGCGTCGATCAGGTCGCCGAGCACCGCGCTGGCCGTCGGCGACCCGCCGGCCCCCCGGCCGTAGAACATGAGGTCGCCGACGGCGTCGCCCTCCACGAACACGGCGTTGAAGCTGTCGCGCACCGAGGCCAGCGGGTGGTCGGCCGGCACCATCGCCGGATGGACCCGGACGGCCACCTCGCCGCCGCCCGGCCCGTCGTGGTGCTCGGCGATGGCGAGGAGCTTGACGACGTAGCCCATCTTGGCGGCGTAGTCGATGTCGGCCGTGGTGATGCCAGAGATGCCCTCGTTGAACACGTCGCCCGCCACGACCCGCACGCCGAACGCGATCGAGGCGATGATGGCCGCCTTGGCCGCCGCGTCGTAGCCCTCCACGTCGGCGGTGGGGTCGCGCTCGGCGAGGCCGAGGCTCTGGGCCTCGCTCAGCGCGTCGGCGTAGGAGGCGCCGGCCTCTGTCATCCGGGTGAGGATGTAGTTGGTGGTGCCGTTGACGATGCCGAGGATGCGGTCGATCCGCTCGCCCGCCAGCGACTCACGCAGCGGCCGGATGAACGGGATGCCGCCCGCCACCGCCGCCTCGAACAGCAGGTCGACGCCGGCCTCCTCGGCCGCCGAGAACAGCTCGGCGCCCACGTTGGCCAGCAGCTCCTTGTTCCCGGTCACGACCGGCTTGCCCGCCTTGAGGGCGGCCAGGATCAGCTCCCGGGCCGGCTCGATGCCCCCGATGACCTCGACCACCACGTCGATCTCCGGGTCGACCACCAGACCGGCGGCGTCGAGCGTCGCCACCCCGTCGGGGAGGGTGACCGGCCGCTCCTTGGCCAGGCTGCGGACCGCCACCCGGGCGACCTCCAGCCGCAGCCCGGTGCGTGCGGCGATGGCGTCGCTCCGCTGGCCGATGAGCTCGACCAGCGCCGCGCCGACGTTCCCGCAGCCCAGCAGGCCGACGCGGACGGTATCGGGGGTCACGGCGGGCCATGCTACGGCCCGCCGGTGGCGGGCACGAAGGCGGTTCGGCGGGTCGGCCCCGTGGTCGTCGGTCAGCCGACGTCCAGGCGGAGCAGGTCGTCGACGGTCTCCCGCCGGACGACCAGCCGGGCGTCGCCGCCCCGGGCGAACACGACCGCCGGCCGGGGCACCTTGTTGTAGTTGGAGCCCATCGAGTGGCCGTAGGCGCCGGTCACCGGCGTCGCCAGCACGTCGCCGACGGCCAGGTCGGCCGGCACCCGGGCGTCGCGCACCAGGACGTCGCCCGACTCGCAGTGCTTGCCCACCACCGTCACCGGCCGGGGCCGGGGCGCGTCCGCGGCTCGGGGCAGGAAAGTCTCATAGCCGCTGCCGTAGAGCACCGGGCGGGGGTTGTCGCTCATGCCCCCGTCCACGGCCACGTAGGTGCGGATGCCGGGGATGTCCTTGACCGTCCCGACCGAGTAGAGCGTCACCGCCGCCTGGGCCGCGATGGCCCGCCCCGGCTCGGCCGTCACTTGGCTGGTGATCCCGGCCGCCCGGCACGCCTCGATCACGACCCGCCCCCACTGCGACAGCGAGGGGGCCTCCTCCCCCACCACGTAGGGGACGCCGAGGCCGCCGCCCACCGACAGCTCGGGCAGGCCCAGGTCGCGCACCCAGGGGGCCACGACCTCGACCGCCTGGCGGAAGAAGTCGGCCACGAACACCTGGCTGCCGATGTGCAGGTGGACGCCGACGAGGTCGACCGCCGGCGACGCCGTCGCCCGCTCCACCGCCTTGGCCAGGTCGCCGGCCGCCACCCCGAACCCGAACTTCGAGTCGGTCTGTCCGGTCTGCACGAACTCGTGGGTGTGGGCCTCGACGCCCGGCGTCGCCCGGAGGAGGATCTCGGGCACCCGCCCGTCGGCCGCGTGCAGCCGGTCGAGCCGGTCGAGCTCGTCGAAGCTGTCGACCACGGTCCGGCCCACGCCCACCTCCCGGGCCCGGGCCAGCTCGGCGACGCTCTTGTTGTTGCCATGCAGCACCAGCCGGTCCGCCGGCACCCCGGCCGTCAGCGCGACGTGCATCTCGCCGCCGGTGGCGACGTCGAGGTGCATGCCCTCCTCGTGGACCAGGCGGGCCATCGCCAGGCAGAGGAACGCCTTGCCCGCGTAGGAGACGCCGGGCCCGAACGTGGCCACGGCCTCCCGGCACCGGGCCCGCAGGTGGTCCTCGTCATAGACGAACAGCGGCGTGCCGTGCTCGGCCACCAGGTCCGCGATGGAGCAGCCACCGATGGCCAGCCAGCCGTCGTCTCCGATCTCGGCGGAATCGGGCAGCAGCCCCCACGGCAGCGGCCGGTCGTCGTAGCCGCCCGGGGCGCCCATGTTGGTCGTTGCGCCCGGGGTGGTCCCGCCGATCACATCGACTCCGGCGCGGCGACGCCGAGCAGGTCGAGGCCGACGGCGAAGCCGATGCGGGAGGCCTCGACCAGCCACAGCCGGGCCTGGGTGGTGGCCGGCGGGACGTCGTCGCCCAGGACCCGGCAATCGTGGTAGAAGCCGTGGAACCGGTCGGCCAGCTCCCGGACCCAGGCCGTGACCTTGTGGGGCGCCCGCTCGACGCAGGCCAGCTCGACGACCTCGGGGAGGGTCGAGAGGGTCCGGAGCAGCTCGAGCTCGCGCTCGTGGGTCAGCGGCGCCAGGTCGACGCCCGCCAGGTCGGCCCGGGCGACGCCCAGCTCGTCGGCCTTCTTGCCGATCGAGTGGATCCGGGCGTGGGCGTACTGGACGTAGTAGACGGGCGACTCCTTGGAGGTGGAGCGGACCGTGTCGAGGTCGATGGTCGGCGACTGGTCGATCGAGGCGACCAGGCTGAGCAGCCGCATCACGTCGGGCCCGATGTCGTCCACCAGGTCGTCGAGGTCGACGGCGTTGCCCAGCCGCTTGCCGATCCGGCCGCTGGCGAGGGACACCATCTGCCCGAGGCGGACCTCCAGGCGCCCCTTCTCCACGCCGAGCGCCTCGACCCCCGCCAGCAGGCTGGGAACCTGGCCCTGGTGGTCGGCGCCCCACACGTTGATCACCCGGTCGAAGCCCCGGACCAGGAATTTGTTGCGGTGGTAGGCCAGGTCGCCGGCCAGGTAGGTGTAGTCGCCGCCCTGGTCGGGCGACTTGCGGACCACCCGCTTCTCCCGCGGGTCGCCGAACGCGGCCGTGTTCAGCCAGAGGGCGCCGTCCTCCTCCCAGACGAGGCCCTTGTCCTGCAGGTCGGCGATCGTCTCGCCCACCGCCGCGCTGTCCTCGACGCTCGCCTGGCTGAACCACTCGTCGAAGTGGATGTTGATCGAGGCCATCTGGGTCTGGATGAAACTGAGGATGTGGGTCGCGGCCCACCGCCCGGCCTCGGTGATGTCGTCCGGTCCGTCGTACGCGCTGGCGAGGCCCTTCACGAACCCGCTCGGGTAGCCGCCCTCCGGCACCGGCACCCCCGCCCGCCGGGCGAGGACCGATTCCCCGAGGCGGCGGATCTGCCCCCCGGTGTCGTTGACGTAATACTCGCGGCTGACCTCGTAGCCGCACCGCTCGAGCAGGCGGCCCAGCGAGTCGCCGTAGGAGGCGAACCACCCGTTGCCCACGTGGATCGGCCCGGTCGGGTTGGCCGACACGAACTCGACCATCACCCGCTCGCCGGCGCCGAAGCCCAGGCGGCCGTAGTCCTGCTGCCCCTCGGTGACGACCTCCCGGAGCACCTCGTGCAGCCAGGTCGGGGCGAGGTGGAAATTCACGAACCCCGGCCCGGCCACCTCGGTGCGGCTCACGTGCGGCGGGGGCTCGGCGGCGAGGACCTCGACGATCTGGGCCGCGAGCTCCCGGGGGCTGCGCTGCGCGTCCTTCGCGGTCGCGAGGGCGACGTTGGAGGACCAGTCCCCGTGCTCGCGCCGGGCGGGCCGCTCGAGCGTGACGGTGTCGGGCGGCGTCACGCCGACCTTGTCGAGGGCACTGCGCAGGGACGCTTCGAGCACGTCGCGGATCATGGTCACCGGTCGCCTGGGATCGTCTGCGGATCGTCTTCTGTGGGCGTCTCTGGGGAAGATGGGGTCAATCGATGCTACCGACGTGCGTGTCCTGCCCCGAACCGGGTTCGGCCGCCGGCGGCCGGGGCGCTATCCTGTCTCCTCCCGCCCTCGTAGCTCAGGGGATAGAGCATCGGCCTCCGGAGCCGTGTGCGCAGGTTCGAATCCTGTCGAGGGCGCCCCTTCTTCTGTGGTGTGACCAGGACATCTGCCCAGGTCACCGCCTCGGCCGCGAGTTACCGCGAGTGACCCGGTTTCGCCCCGTTTTCCTCGACCTTGTGGGAAGGGCGTGGGAAGGATTCGGGGGCGTGGTCACGATCCGCTCCCGGGTGGTCGCCAGCGTGGCGTCGATGAGCTTGTTCGCGGCAACGTCGTCGCCCTCGAGCGCCCCGACGTAGGTGGACACCAGCGTCTCGACGTTGTGCCCCAGGCGCCGGGCCACCTCACCCAGCGGCACGCCGGCCCGCAGCCAGGTGGTCGCGCAGGCGTGGCGCAGGTCGTAGACCCGCAGGGTGGGATGGCCCACCGTCCGGCAGGCACGGTGCAGCGCCCGCGACCAGTTCGACGGCGCCGGCCGCCGGTCGTTCCGGGTACGGAACAACAGGTCGTCGTCGCCCAGGCCGTGCTCCTCGATCCACGACCGCAGCAACTCCACCAGGCGCGGCGGGATCGGCACGGTCCGGTCGTCGGTCTTCGGCTCCCCCGGCTCGTCCCAGTCGATGTCGGCCTCCACGACATCGATGCTCCCCCAACCAGTTGCCGAAAGATTCAGCGCCCTCGGCCGGAGCATCACCACCTCGGACGGCCGCAGACCGGCGTAGTAGGCCACCGCCGTCATCACCTGGTACATCTGGCTCCCCGGCTGGTGGCTTCGGATCGCGTCGATCACCGCCACCATCGTCGCCGGGTTCGGTAACACCCGGACGTCGACCGCCGTCCGCTTCCGCCGCGCCTTGCGCCGGTTCCGCCCCTTCGGCGACGGCGGCCACGGATCCGCCTCCAGCCGGTCGAGCTCGACCGCCCGCCGGATGCACGCGTGCGCCACCTTCCGGTACCGGCCCGCCGTCGACATCGCCAACGGCTGACCCTTGGCCCCGAGCGACAGCCGGCGCTCGACGTCGGCCAGCACCTCACGGTTCAGGTCACCGAGCGACAGCCCCCACTTGCCCAACCACCGCACCGACTCGTCCAACGGATCGGGCGACCCGTCCGGGCGCAGCGCCTCCCGCAGGTAGCCCCGAATTCCCGGCGGCGGCGACGGCGCACCGTGCCCGACCACCAGGGGCAGGAACCGGGACAGCGCCTCGACGTTCGACCGGCGGGTCCGGGGCGCCCACTCGTGCCACTGCTCCAACACCCACTGCGCGGCCCACACGTGGACCTGCATCGCCTCGGCCGGC
>JBKPHT010000097.1:0-3318 GCA_046730015.1 Actinomycetota bacterium | reverse complement strand
CCGCCGCCGACGCACCCTCCCGGGGCCGGCCCCGCAACGCCGAGAGCACCGAGGCCATCCTGCATGCCGCCGCCGAGCTGCTCGACGAGATCGGCTACGAGGACCTCCACATGCAGCACGTCGCCGACCGGGCCAAGGTCGGCCTCGCCACCATCTACCGCCGGTGGCCCACCAAGGCTGCCCTGTTCGCCGACGCCGTCCGCTGCACCGACCCGCTCGCCGGCCTGCCCGACACCGGTGACCCGGTCGCCGACCTGGCGGCCGGGATGCGGTCCTTCGCCTGGTCGCTCGTCGAGCCCCGCGCCGACCGGAGCTGCCAGAACTTCCTCGCCGTCGTGCGGTCCGAGCCCTCCGTCGCCGCGGCCTACAGCGACCACGTGTTCTGCACCGTCCGGCACCGGCTGCGGCAGCTCGTCGCCCGGATGGTGGGCGAGGACGACCCCGACCTCGACGCCCGAGCCGACCTCGGCCCGGCCCTCCTCCTTTACCGGGCCCAGGTACTCCGCCAGCTCGACGACCCCGACGCGGCCGGCGACGAAGCGGCGGCGCTCATGCTCCGGCAACCGGCGTGGTGAGCCGCGAAGCGGTGAGCCGCGGGGCGGGCGACCAGGCCGGGCCACCGACCGACCACTGGTTCGAGCCGCTCGCCGACCACCTCGGCGCCGCCTACCTGCGCTACTCGTTCACCAAGGGGACGGACCAGGAGGTCGCCTTCCTCGTCGACGCCCTCGGCCTCGCCCCCGGCATGCGCGTGCTCGACGTGGGCTGCGGGCCCGGCCGGCACGCTCACGCGCTGGCGGCCCGGGGCATCGAGGTGGTCGGCGTCGACATCAGCCGGCGGTTCGTCGACCTCGCCGCCCGCGACGCCCCGCCCGGGGCCACGTTCGTCCGGGCCGACGCCCGCCGGCTCACCTTCGACGCCGAGTTCGACGCCGCGATCTCGCTGTGCCAGGGCGCCTTCGGGCTGGCCGGGGGCCCGGGCGCCCCGCTGGACGGCGACGGCGAGGTGCTCGCCGGCGTCGCCCGGGCGCTCCGGCCCGGGGGAGTGGCCGCGGTGTCGGCCTTCTCCGCCTACTTCCAGGTCCGCTACCTGGAGGACCACGACACCTTCGACGCCGCCGCGGGGGTCAACCACGAGCGGACCGAGGTGCGCGACGAGACCGGCGCTCCGACGCCGGCCGACCTGTGGACCACCTGCTTCACGCCGCGGGAGCTGCGACTGCTGGCGGCGGCCGCGGGGCTGGCGGTCGAGGCGGTGTGGTCGGTGACGCCGGGTGCGTACGCGCGGGCGGCTCCGACCGTCGACACCCCGGAGTTCCTGCTGGTCGCCCGGCGGCCGGCCTGACCCCGCTCGCCGCCCCGGGTGCGTCGACAGCCCGTCACGGGCCGTAGCGGCGGCTCTGGGAGGGCTGCTAACCTGGCTCTCCGCGCCTGCTGGCGCGCCCTGACGCCGCTCGCCCTCGACGGGCGGGCGACCGTCTCCCTGAGATCCTGCCCCCGAAGAAAGCCGACCAGTTCGTGTCCGACGTCCCCACAACCGACCCCTCCGCCCCCCCGATCGAGCCCGACGCCGCGGCCCCCGCCGTCGACGTGCAGGAGCCCGAGGGCGGTTACACCCCCCGCCAGATCGTCGACGACGACCTGAGCGGCAGCTTCGCCGACGCCATCGACGCCACCCTCGTCTCGGTCGAGGACGGCGCGATCGTGACCGGCACGGTGGTGCGGGTCGACCGTGACGAGGTCCTCCTCGACATCGGCTACAAGTCCGAGGGCGTCATTCCCAGCCGCGAGCTGTCGATCCGCAACGACGTCGACCCCAACGAGGTCGTGTCGATGGGCGACGAGGTCGAGGCCCTGGTCCTCACCAAGGAGGACAAGGACGGCCGCCTGGTCCTGTCCAAGAAGCGGGCCCAGTACGAGCGGGCCTGGGGCGACATCGAGCGGGTCAAGGAGGAGGACGGCGTCGTCTCCGGGCCGGTCATCGAGGTCGTCAAAGGCGGCCTCATCCTCGACATCGGGCTGCGCGGCTTCCTGCCCGCCTCGCTGGTCGAGCTGCGCCGGGTCCGCGACCTTCAGCCCTACGTCGGCAAGTCGCTCGAGGCCAAGATCATCGAGCTCGACAAGAACCGCAACAACGTCGTGCTGTCCCGCCGGGCCTGGCTCGAAGAGACCCAGCGCGAGCAGCGCGAGGACTTCCTGGCCAACCTCAAGCCGGGCGAGGTCCGCAAGGGCGTCGTATCCAGCGTCGTGAACTTCGGCGCGTTCGTCGACCTCGGCGGCATGGACGGCCTCATCCACGTCTCCGAGCTGTCGTGGAAGCACGTCGACCACCCCGGCTCCGTGGTGGCGGTGGGCGACGAGGTCGAGGTCCAGGTGCTCGACGTCGACCTGTCCCGCGAGCGGATCAGCCTGTCGCTCAAAGCCACCCAGCAGGACCCGTGGCAGGAGTTCGCCACCAGCCACCGGGTCGGCGAGCTGGTCTACGGCCGGGTCACCAAGCTGGTGCCGTTCGGGGCGTTCGTCCAGGTCGGCGACGGCATCGAGGGACTGGTTCACATCTCCGAGATGTCGGCCCACCACGTCGACCTGCCCGAGCAGGTGGTCACCCCCGGCGAGGAGCTGTGGGTCAAGATCATCGACCTCGACCTGCAGCGCCGGCGCATCAGCCTCTCGATCAAGCAGGCCGCCGAGGGCGGCATCGTGGCCGCCGAGTACCAGGAGCACTTCGGCGAGCACGCCTACGACGACCAGGGCAACTACATCGGCCCGTCGGTCGAGCACTCGCCCGAGGCCGACGAGGCCTGGGCCGAGTACTACGCCGAGAGCGGCGACGGCGACGAGTCCGATACCCCGGCCGCCCCGCCGGCCGCCGCCGGCGAGGACACCGAGCCCGACACCGAGCCCGACACCGAGCCCGACGCCGACGACCAGTAGCCGGCGGGCGGGCGCCGGCCGCCACCTGGCCTTCGGTGGCCGATCCGGCGACTGTGGACGCGCCACGAGCGCGGCACGCCGCCGGATCTGCCCGGCGGGCCGGGCCACCAGCGCGCCCGGTCGGTCTTGCTAACGTCCGCGCCGTGCTGGTCGTGGGCCTCACCGGGGGCATCGGGTCGGGCAAGTCGACGGTCGCGTCGCTCCTGGCCGCCAAGGGCGCGGTGGTGGTCGACGCCGATGAGGTCACGCGCGAGGTCCAGCAGCCGGGCACCCCGGTCTTCGCGGCGATGGTCGAGCGCTTCGGGCCGGGCATCGTGGCCGATGACGGCACCCTCGACCGCCAGGCGGTGGCCGACATCGTCTTCTCCGATGCCGACGCACTCG
>JBKPHT010000096.1:0-15107 GCA_046730015.1 Actinomycetota bacterium | reverse complement strand
GGATACAGCTCGAGCACGTATGCGCAGGATCGGTACTGGCTGTGCAGACCCGGGGGCACCACGACGAGCCACTGCCTCGCGGCATCGCTCGATTCGACGATCCTTCGCGCCGACGGCACCAGTGAGGTTGCTCCCCACGAGCCGGCCCAGCCTGCCTCGGCGGAGTTCGACTGCTTCTACGTCTACCCGACGATTCCGGGCATCGATTTCGGACCGGACCAGCTGAACGATGTCGATCCGCTGACCACGCTCCCCAACAAGATCTTCGTCCTCGGCCTGCAGGCGGCGCTGTTCACCGAGGCCTGCAACGTGTATGCACCGGTGTACCGGGCGATGACGCAGAGTGGGTGGACCGCGCCGCCCGACGAGCGAGAGGCAGCGCTCGATCTCGCGTACCGCGACGTTCACGATGCCTTCAAGCACTACATGGCCAACTTCAACGACGGCCGGCCGTTCGTCCTTCATCGGACACTCGCAAGGCTCGATCCACCTGGAGCGTCTGATCCGCGATGAGCTCGACGACGATCCGGGACTCCGTCAACGGTTCATCTCCGGATTGCTGATCGGCGGCACCGTGCAGACTCCCCGCGGCGAGGACGTGGGTGGCTCGTTCGAGACCGTCCCCCTCTGCCGGACCGAGACGCAGCGGTCGTGTGTCATCGCCTTCAACAGCTACGCGGGAGACCCGCCGCCCGACCCTGCGATCCACAACGTCTTCGGCCACGACGGCGCCGACACGGTCGCAGCGTGCACCAACCCCGCGGCGCTCGGTGGTGGTGCCGGAGAGCTGAGGCCGTATCTGCCGTCCGCGCTACCGAGCGTGACCGTCGCAGGGGTGACGGTGACCACGCCGTACGTACAGGTTCCGCATGCGATCAGCGCGGTCTGCACGAGCGGAGGAGGCATGACATACCTCGCCATGTCGCCCTCCACCGAGCCGGGAGACCCCCGCAAGGTCGAGCAGGCGGTCACCAACTCCGGCTTCTGGGGACTCCACCTGATGGAGACCAATCTCACCCAGGGAAACCTGATCGACCTGGTTCGACGTCAGAGCACGTCTGACTCGTAGCTCGGTCGGTCAGACTGGCCCGCTCGTTGCCGTTCGTGCGTCAGACTTGGTCACCCGGGGCCCCGTAGGGCCGATCGTGGACGTGTCGATAGAACCCCCAGACGGCGACCCGAACCACTCCGGCGACAGCATCCTCCGGGGCACGCTGAGCTAATTTCTCGACACTCGCGTGCTCTCTGGCTGGGTCTGCGTCAATGGGGCATCGGCGGGTAGTTGCTCCGCGAAAGACGACCACCCGATCGCCTTGGAGCACACGTGAAGATCCTCGTGACCGGTGCTACCGGATTCGTCGGCCGGCATGTCGCCGCCGCGCTCGACGCGGCCGGACACGACGTCACCGCCATGACGCGCCGTCCCGACCACTACCGCGGTAGCGGGGCCGCGGTGCGGGGTGACATCGCGGACGTTGGGAGCCTCCAGTCGGCGCTCGACGGCCAGGATGTCGCCTACTACCTGGTCCACTCGCTGGCCCACGCGGACTTCGCTGAGCGGGACCGGGTCGGCGCCCACGCCTTCGGTGGTGCTGCGGCCGAGGCCGGCGTTTCGCAGATCGTGTACCTCGGTGGCCTCGGCGAGGACGACGACGCTTTGTCGCCTCACCTGCGCAGCCGGCGAGAGATCGAGCGGATCCTGTCGGACACCGTGCCGACGACGGCGTTGCGGGCCGGCATCGTCATCGGCGACGGCAGCATCAGCTGGGAGATCCTGCGCCAGCTCGTCGAGCGGCTCCCTGCCATGGTCACGCCGCGGTGGGTGCAGACCCGTACCCAGCCGATCGCGCTTGCCGACGCCGTACGATTCCTGGTGGGCGTGGTTGGGATCGACGCCGCGATCGGCGAGACCTACGAGATCGGTGGCCCCCATGCGCTCACCTACCGGGACATGCTGGTAACGGTGGCCGAGATGACCGGGCGGCGGCGGGTCATCGTGCCGGTGCCGGTGCTGACGCCCCGGCTCTCGTCCCACTGGCTCCGGCTGGTGACCGACGTAGACCTGACCACAGCGGCGGCGTTGGTCGACTCGATGACCAACGAGGTCGTGGTGCACGACCGCCGCATCGAGGAGCTTGTCGACCACCGGCCGATGGACTTCCCCGAGGCGGCGGCCGCAGCCCTCGCGGCCCGCGCGCGCCGCTTGCGCGGCTCGGCGGATGCAGGCAGTCCGTGATCTCCTGACGCCCGAGCTCCTCCCCGAGCCCGTCGAACCGGCGCCGGCCCGGCGCCGCCGCCGGCTCGTCGTTGCCGCCACCTTGGCGGCGGGCACGGTGGCGCTGGCCGCCACGCTGGCAGCCCCGCGCGGTTCGCTGGCCTTTAGCCTGCTCGGCTTCCTCCTCGCCGCCATCTGGGTGGCCGGCAGCGCGGCGGCGGGTCCGCTCCATCTCGGCCGGTCCACCGACCGGACCGAGAGCCGGCGCAGTTTGCTGGCGCCGATCGTGCTGGGGGGCCTGGCCTTCGTGGCCTTCCTTGGAGCGTCGCTCGTGGCCCGCCATGTGCCAGGCCTGGACGGTGCCGTCGACTCGGTGCTCGCGACGGCGGACGCCGGGCCGACCGTGCTGGTGCTGGCGATCGCCGTCGTCAACGCCGTGGCCGAGGAGCGCTTCTTCCGGGGTGCACTCCCGGTCGCCCTCGTCGGCGACCATCGGGCTGTGGTCGCGACCGCCGTCTACGTGCTGGTCACGGTGGCGACGCTGAACGTCGCCCTCGTCGTGGCGGCGGCAGCGATGGGCACGGTGTTCATGCTGGAGCGCCTGGCCACACGGGGCATCCTCGCCCCGACGCTCACCCACGTCACCTGGTCGACGCTCATGCTCCTGGCCATCCCCGGCTGAGCGATCCCCTCCACGAGCACCGCACATGCACCGGCCGTCATCCATCCGCGACGGCGACCCGTAGATCCGTGGGTCCACGTCCGGGGCGTTCCCATCAAGGCGCCCGGGCGTCCACCTACCCAGTGTCCGACAGCAGGGCGTCGAGCTGGTCGGCATCGGGAGCCCACGCGTCGGCGCCCAGCCGGCGGGCGACCGTCGCGTCCGGGACCCCGGGGCCGCCGGCGAGCAGCGGTACCTGCGGGAACCGGTCGCGGACCGCCGCCAGTGCACGAGCGGCCGACTCCTTGGCGGCGTCGCTGCCCACGCTGACCCCGACCGCCCGTAGACGATCGGTGCGCCCCACCGCCTCGATGAGGTCGGCGACGGGCGTGTTCGGCCCGAGCTCGACCACCTCCCAGCCCCGGGACCGCAGGACATTGGTGACCAGAGTGATCGGCAGCCCGTGCAGCTCGCCCGCCGACCCGCCGATGATCACCGTGCCCCGGGTGCGTCCCCGTCGAGCGCACAACGGCGCCAAGCGAGCGGCCAAGCGGACGGCGACGGCCGTTGCGACGTGCTCGCCGCCGACGCTGAGGGAGCCTGCGGCCCAGCGATCCCCGATCTCGCGCAGGCACGGGGCCAGGAGGTCGAGGTGGACCCGGTCCGGACGCATACGCGTCACCAGCGCTGATTCGACCACGCGCCAGGCACCTGCCTCGTCGCCGGCCAGTAGCCGCTCTAGCAGGCGGGTGCGATAGCGGAGGCCGGTAGCCCCGTCGACCGCTCCGTCACCGGCGGCCTGCCGGCCCCTCGGCGGCGGGGTGGATTGGCGCCGTTCGAAGGTGGCAAGGTCGCCCGGGGTTACTGTCCAGCGTCCGTCGCGGCGGGTGGCGATCAGTTGCCCCGTTCGGACGTAGCGGTAGGCCGTCATGTAGTGGACTCCCAAGCGCTCGGCCACCTGCTGGAGTGTGAAGGTAGCGGCAGGGGGGTCGTGCGACCCCGAGGTCATCTGCCCAGCAGTCCAGACGCGGCGACGGCCAGCTTGGTGACGGTGGGAACGCGGGCTCGCATCGAGAACACGTCGTAGTCGTTCGCGACGATCTCGTCGAGGATGCGGGCGTAGAGAACCCGTGCGGTGCGGATGGAGCGGGCCGACCACGCAGGAAGCAGCTCGATCCCGTCGTCAGCCGACGAGTAGAGCGCCCCAGCCCGGTCGGTCTCGAAGCGCACGAGGGCCCGCCAGCCCGGGGTCACGGTGCGCGCCGTGACGTCGACCCGGAAACGCTCGAGATCCTCGACTGGCAGATACACCCGGCCGCGGTCGAGGTCCTCGCCCACGTCGCGGATGAAGTTGGTGAGCTGGAAGGCAAGGCCGAGGTCACGGGCTGGCCCGACCGCCCGCGGATCGCATGCGCCGAGCACCGGCAGCATCATCTCGCCGATGACCGCCGCCGACCCGTCCATGTAGTCGCACAGGTCGTCCCAGGTGCGGTAGCTGTCGACGGTCAGGTCCATGGCCATCGACCGCAGGAAACGGTCGAAGCACGACGGGTCGATGCTGAACGTGGCTGCGGTGTGCGCCACCGCGGCGACGGCGGGCTCGGCCTCCGGGCCACTGGATCCCGCGGCGAGCGCGGCCTGCAACGCGGCCCGCAGGTTGTCGAGCCGGGCTCGTCGCCGGTCAACGGACGCGCCGTCTTGGGCGTCGACGATCTCGTCGGCGTGCCGGCAGAAGCCGTAGAGCGCCTGCACGTGGGGACGGCGCGCCGCGGGGAGCACCTGCGTCGCCCAGTAGTAGGTGGTCCCGTGCCGACGGGTGAGCCGCCGGCACTCGCGGTAGGCGTCGCGCAGGGCGGTCGGCACGGCGAGGTCGCGAGCGGAGAGCGAGCGGGCCGAGCGGACACGCCGGGCCGGCAGGATCATGCGCCCGGCCCCAGGCGCTCGGCGGCCAGCTTGCCCGACAGCAGCACCATGGGGACGCCGACCCCGGGGACGGTGCCGGTACCGACGAAGACGAGGCCGGGGGCGCGATCGTCGACGTTGGACGGCCGGAACGGTCCGGACTGCAAGAAGCTGTGGCTCAGCGAGAATGGCGTGCCCGCCGCGAGGCCCTGGCGGGCCCAGTCGACGGGGTCAACCAGCGACTCCTCCACGGTGTCGACCGGGTAGCCGAGGCGCTGGATGCGTGCCGACAGCTCGCTGCGCACCGTTGCCCTCAGGCGCGCCCAGTCGAGCCCGCCGGTGAGGTTGGGCACCGGCTCCAGCGTGTAGAGCACCGAGCATCCGGGCGGGGCGAGCTCCGGGTCGGACAGCGTGGGCACCGACACGAGCAGCGAGGGGTCGGACATACGCCGCCCGTCGTCCAAGTCCCGAAAAGACCTGCGCCAGGCCTGTCCGAAGTGGATGTTGTGGTGCGCATGGCCAGCGGCGGGACGGCCCCGGACGCCCGCGTGCCAGACGACGGCAGACGGGGAGTAGCGGGCGCGGCGCAGCGACGCCGGGGGCCGGATGCCCGGGAGCAGCCCGTAGGCCCCAGGAAGGTCGGCGTTCACCACCACGGCGTCGGCGGTCACCAGGTCGCCAGCGGTGCGCACGCCCCGGACGGTGCCTCGGTCGCCGTCGGCGAGCACGACTTCGTCGACCGACCTCCCGTAGCTGATGCGACCCCCGGCCTTGGCCAAGGCGTCCGCCAGGCCGGTCGCAACGGCGTGCATCCCCCCGCGGGCCGCCCACACCCCGGCGACCACGTCCATGTAGCCGATCACGGCCAGCACCCCGAGCGCCCGGTGCGGCGCGATCCCGGCGTAGAGCGACTGGAAGCTGAAGAGACGTCGCAACCGGTCGTCGTGGAACGCGCGGGCCACGACGCGGTCGAGCCGTCGCAGCGCGCCCAGGCGCAGGAGACCGAGGGCGGGGCCCAGCGAGCGCACCAGGTCGGTGACGTGGTCGTAGTTGCGATCGAGGAAGGAGGGGACCTCCAGACGGCAGAGGCGGCCGAGCCAGTCGCAGTACCGGTCGAAGCGCTCGGCCTCGGCGGGACCGCAGACGTGAGCGACCTCGGCGGCCATCGCGTCTCGATCGGCGCGCACGCGCAGCTCGCTGCCGTCGGCGAAGCACGCGCGATAGGCGGGGTCGAGGCGAGTCAGCTCCAGGTGGTCGTCCATGTCGCCGCCGGTGGCCGCGAACGTGGCGGCCAGGAGGTCAGGCATGGTCAAGACGGTGGGCCCCGTGTCGAAGTGGAAGCCGTTCCGCTCGAGCCTGCCCGCCCGGCCGCCGGGCGCGCCGAGCCGTTCGATGACCTCGACGTCCCAGCCCGAGCCGACGAGATGGCAGGCCGCGGCCAGGCCCCCGAAGCCGGCACCGACGACGACGGCTCGTCGGGTCATCGATCCCTCGGGACCGCGCGCCGGGCCAGCGCGTGCAAGCCGTCGCGGGCCGTCGGGGAGATCCGGGTGGCGGCGAGCGCTTGCTCCGACTGGGCGACGAGCCGTTCGATCTCGGCCTCGACCGTTGCCCGCGCCCCACACCGCTCGAACAGGTGGCGCAGGCCGGCGATCTCGTCGTCGCCGAGGTCCGGGGACCCGACCCGCTTGATCATCCGCCGGTCGGCCCCACCTACGTAGCTGGTGGCCAGGGCCAGGAGCAGCGTGGGTTTGCCCTCGCGCAGGTCGTCACCTGACGGCTTACCTGTGTCGACTGGGTCGCCGTATACGCCCAGGAGGTCGTCACGCAGCTGGAAGGCCTCGCCCAGCGGCTCGCCGAACGCGGAGTACGGGCCGACGAGCCGGCTGTCGCCGGCCAGCGCCGCACCGAGGTGGAGCGGCCGCTCCACGGTGTACCGGCCCGACTTGTAGCGGGCCACCCAGCGGGCCAGGTCGGGGGAGCGCGCCGAACTCGCGGCCGCCACCACGTCTACCCACTGGCCCGCCACCAGCTCGACCCGCATCTCGTGCCACAGGCGCCGGACGGCGGCAGGAGCGGCGTCGACCAGAGTGTCGGCGAGGACGAATGCGAGGTCGCCGGCCAGGATCGCCAAGCCCTCGCCATGGCGGCGGCTCTCGCCGGCGCCACCCGCCGTCGCGTGGCGGGCTGCGAAGCGCGCATGCAGGGCGGGCTGGCCGCGCCGGGTGGCACTGCCGTCCATCACGTCGTCATGGATGAGAGCGAATGCGTGGAGGAGCTCGAGCGCGGCGCAGGTGTCGAGGAGCTCAGGCTCGTCACCCGTCGCGCCGCCGGCCACCGCACCCCAGTAGCAGAAGGCGGGGCGGAGCCGCTTGCCACCGGCCGCGACGAAGCCGTCGAGCGCGGCGAAAAGTTGCGACAGCGCAGGCTGCTCGGCTGCCCAGGTGTCGCGGTGGCGGGCCAGGACCGACCGGACTCGGGACTCGACGCGACGGGCGATCGGGGTGACCGGATCGCCGCCGGCGGGGGGAGCCGCCGGCGGCGCCGGACTCTCCCGCGACGGGGCGGGGAGATCGATGAGCCTTGGCATCGCGTCAATTTAGCACTAATATCACCCTCATGCTCAACCCCGACGTCCTGCTCGCTGAACCGAGGGGCTTCTGTGCGGGCGTCGAGGCGGCGGTGAAGTCGCTGGCATGGATGGTCGTCCTCCACCGCCAGACGGTGGTCTGCGTGCACGCCGTCGTACACAACGAGGACGTCGTGGGCCGCTTCGAGCGCCTCGGTGTCCGCTTCGTGGACGACCCGGACCAGGCGCCGCCGGGCCTCCCGCTCGTGCTCAGCGCCCATGGCAGCGCCCCCGACACCATCGAGCGAGCAACCCGGCGGGCGTCGGTCGTGGTGGACGCCGTCTGCCCACTCGTCACGAAGGTCCACCACGAGATCCGGACCCACGCCCGATCGGGCGGCAGCGTCGTCTACATCGGGCACCCGGGGCACGACGAAGCGGTCGGCGCCATCGCCCAGGCTCCCAATTCCGTGGTCGCCGTGGGCACGGCCGCGGATGTCACGACGGCCCCCGTGCCCCAAGGCGCTCCGGTGGCGGTGCTCGCCCAGACGACGCTCGCCCACGACGCCTGGAGCGACGTCGTCGCCGCGGCCCGGCGCCGGTTCGGCCACGTGTGGCTGCCGCCGCGGGACGACCTGTGCTTTGCCACGACCAACCGCCAGGCCGCAGTCCGGGCCCTGGCCGAACGGTGCGACGCCGTCGTGGTGGTCGGGTCACCCACGTCGTCCAACACCGGCGCGCTTGCCGATACCGCGCGCCGTGCCGGGTGTCCGGTCGTGGTGCGGGTGTCCGGGCCGGGTGACCTGCCGGCGGACCTGCTCGCCACGGTATCCACCCCCGGCCCCCGGCCCGGCGTCGTCGGCGTGACCGCCGGCGCATCCACGCCGGGGCACGCAGTCGACCGCGTGATCCACGCCCTGCGCCCGGGGCGGGTGGACCGGCTGGAGACGACTCAGGAGGACGAATATTTCCCTCTGGCGCGACCTGTCCGTCAGCGCCTGCGCGACCTCGCGCGACAGGGTCGGCTGGCCCCGGCGCTACACGACGCGTTCGTCAACGACCGCACGACGCGCGCCGACGACCTCCTTGCCCGCATCGAGGACGGCGACCTGGTCGCAGCCCTTGATCCCGCGCCGGTTGTCGTGCCCCGATCCAACCGGCAGGCGTCGTGACCGGAGCCGGCGTGACGGCCGCGGCAGCGACCACCGAGCGTTGGCAGTACCTGGCGGTCATCGCCGGCTGCCTCCTCGTCACCCTGCCCCTCGAGCTGGTCTTGGGCGCTCGGGTGTACCGGCAGCCCCGGCGGCTGGTCCGGTCACTGGCACCGGCGGTGGCCGTCTTCGTCGCCTGGGACGTCATTGCCATCGACCGGGGACACTGGTGGTACAACACGCGGTATGTGACGGGCTGGCGGCTGCTCGGCGGGCTCCCGGTCGAGGAGCTCGCCTTCTTCGTGGCCGTCCCGATCTGCGCGCTGCTCACGTACGAGGCCGTGAAGATCGTGCTCGGTGCTGCGCGGCCACCGGTACCCGGGTCGGCTGCGACCCCGTCGGCGCCCGGGACAGGGGCGGCGCCCCGTGCCTGAGTACACGGTGACGGCCGCCGCGGCGGTGGTGGCGGTGGTCGCGCTCGAGGTGCGGGTGCTGCGGACCGGCCTGTTCCGGCGGCTTCCGTACTGGGTGGCGATGGCCATCGTGTTCGCGTTCCAGGTGCCCGTCGACGGGTGGCTCACCAAGTTGAATGCCCCGATCGTCCTGTACGACGGCGGTGAGGTGACTGGCGTTCGGGCGCCCTGGGACATCCCCGTCGAGGATTTCTTCTTCGGCTTCGCGCTGCTCACGCTGGTGCTCGCGCTGTGGGAGCGAGCCCGTACCGACATACCGCGGCGGGGCGGAGCGTGAACGCCGCCACGGCTGCCGTGCTCGCCGTCGGATGGATCCTCGGCTGGGTCCTCGCGGGGCGGCGGCGCACCCTGCCCGCCGCCGCGCCGGTCGGCGCCCGAGTCTCGGTGATCGTTCCCGCCCGCGACGAGGCGGCCAAGCTCCCTTGCCTGCTCGACTCGCTCGCTGCCGACCCGCAGCCCTACGAGGTTTTCGTGGTCGACGACCGATCCACCGACGGCACGGCCGCCGTGGCCCGCGCCGCCGGTGTGACCGTGGTGCCGGCGGAGCGCCCGGCGGGTTGGTCGGGCAAGGCTTATGCCTGCTGGGCCGGTGCCCAGGCGGCGCAGGGTGACCTGCTCGTGTTCCTCGACGCCGACGTTGAGCCCGCGCCCGGCGCGGTCGGCGCGCTGGCGGCTGCCGCCGCGAGCAGCGGCGGGCTGGTGTCCGCGCATCCCGTGCATCGGGTCGGGCGACCCTACGAGCTGTTGTCGGCTGGCCCCGGGCTCGTGGCCCTGCTCGGCGCCGGTACGGGAGACCGCCCCGTGCGTCGGTGCTGGCGTCGGCCGATGGCCTTTGGGCCCGCCATGGCGATTCCGGCCGGTGCCTACCGCCGCATCGGCGGGCACCGGGTCGTGCGGGGCGAGATCGTGGACGATCTCTCTCTGGCCGCTGCCGCCGACCGGGCCGGCGTGCCCGTGGAGTCGCTGCTCGGCGGAACGCACTTCACCTACCGCATGTATCCCGACGGGCCTGTGTCGCTCGTCGAGGGGTGGACGAAGAATCTCGCCAGCGGCGGCGCTTCCACACCGCCGCTGCGGCTGGCCGCCGTGGCCATGTGGGTGACCGCTTCGCTGGTGGCGGGCCTGGCGCTCGGCGGCACGGTGGCGTCCGGCGTCAGCACCGTCCCGGCCGCGGCGGCGTACGCGCTGTTCGCCGCCCAGTTCCATGTCCTGGCCCGGCGCGTCGGCCGGTTCGGGGCAGCGAGCCTGGTCTTCCCGGTGCTCATCGCAGTGTTCGTGGCGCTGTTCACGTGGTCGGCGGCGCTCACGTTCGGTCGGCGGCGGGTGCGGTGGCGAGGCCGGGTCCTCGAGGTGCGGAGGGCCCGGTGAGCAACGGCCAGATCGTGCTCCTCGACGCCCTGGTGTGGGCGGCGTGGAGCGCAGTCGTCGGCTACGCGGCCCACCGGCTGCCGTTGCGTCGCCTCGACCACGACGCCCCCCTCACCCGGCTGCGGACGTGGGAGCGTGGTGGCCGGGTGTACGAGCGGTTCGGCATCCGGCGATGGAAGGACCGTCTGCCGGAGTTCGGCGCCGTGTTCCGGGGTGGGGCTTCGAAGCGATCCCTGCCGTCGCGCGACACGCCGCACCTGACGCGCTTCGCCGCCGAGACCCGCCGAGCCGAGATCGTGCACTGGGCCATTCCCCTCGTGACCCCACTGTTCGCCCTCTGGAATCCGGCATGGCTCGTCGGCGTCATGGTTGCGTACGCAGTGGTGGCCAACGCACCGTGCCTGATCGTCCAGCGCTACAACCGCGGACGGCTCCTGCGGGTGCTCACCCGGCGCAACCGAACGTCGGACCGCGCCCGGCATGCGGAGGCGGCGTGATCCGGCTGCTCGTCGCCACCTCGGCGCTGGTCGCCATGGAGCCGACGGTCGCCGCCGTCCACCGCTGGGTCATGCACGGACGGGGATGGGCCTGGCACCGGAGCCACCACCGCTGGCAGGGGCGCAGGATCGAGGCGAACGACCTGTACCCGGTGGTGTTCGCCGCCGCCACGATCGCGACGATGACCGTGGGCGCGACGATCGAGGGCCTGACCGCCGTGGTGTGGGTGGGCGCGGGTGTGACCGGATACGGCATCGCCTACCTCGTGGTCCATGACCTGTTCATCCACGAGCGCCTCGGCCGCCTGCCCGGAGCGCGCTCGCGCTACGTGCGGTGGGTCGCCGCGGCACATGCCGTGCACCACCGGTCCGGCCGCAAGCCTTACGGCTTCCTGTTGCCCAGACTCGCCACTGCCTCCACCATCTCTTCGACCTCGCTCCAAGCCTCGTTGCGTAAGCCGGTGCGGTCACGGCATTAGCCCCTGCGACCCCAGCCCGTCTGGCCCATCGACACGGCAGAGAGCGGCACCGGGACGCCGTCCCGGATGGTTCCATGACGCTCTCGCAAGGACCGAGGGGCATCCACAAGACCGCCACCGGGTCGTCGGGGAGATGGCCGTCGGTGATGTCGACCACCAGCTCCCGCTCGCACGTGGGACAGGTCGTTGCGGCCCGGGGGTTACCCCGAGGGCGACGGGAATGGCCACCGCGTCATACGTCTCCGGTTGCCACGATGACAGCGAACAGGATCCTGTCGAACGCCACTTGCCACCCGCGACCCAGTGCGTGTAGATACACGTATATCGTGCCACGCTGCTCAACGGCACAGAATCGATGGTCACGGTTATGAACGACTTCGACTTCCTCCACGGCACATGGACGGTGCACCACCGCCGCCTCCGTGACCGGATGGTTGGCTCCGACGACTGGGAGGAGTTCGACGGAACCACCGTCTGCGCTCCGATCCTCGGCGGCCTCGGCAACTTTGAACAGGTGTGGATGCCAGCTCGCAACGCGATCGGGGCGACCCTGCGCCTGTTCGACCGAGACGCCGAGCAGTGGTCGATCTACTGGGCGAGCAGCCTGACCGGCCGGCTCGAACCCCCGGTCACCGGCCGTTTCCACGACGGGGTTGGCACCTTCCTCGGCGACGACGTGCATGACGGCCAACCGGTGCGGGTCCGCTTCATCTGGGACGAGATCTCCCCGACCACCGCCCGCTGGAACCAGGCGTTCGCGCCCGCCGATGCCGACGACTGGGAGACGAACTGGGTGATGCGGCTCACCAGAGTCGCAGACGCCACCCGGAACCGCTGACGCATCCGTCGAGCCGCGCCGTGCCGCCGGTTCGCAGGGGCGCGGAGTCGCGGGCGTAACGGCTTCGTCGACCCGCATCGCGAGGGAAACGCTCCCTTCTCGCCCGAACCCCCCGTGTGGCCGCTAGGCCTTGCGGCGTGGCCTCAGCAACGGGTATATACACGCTATGCCACGGGATCGGTCGACCCCCGACGACTTCGTGGGGTGCGTCGCCGGGAACCTGCGGGCGGCCGCTCGCTGCGTGACTCGGGTCTACGACGACGCGCTGCGCGATACCGGGCTACGCATCACCCAGATCGCCGTCCTCGCCCAGATCCAGCGGTTGCAGCCGTTGACCGTCACCGAGCTCGCCGCTGGACTGTCCAGCGAACGCTCGGCGGTGGCCCGTGACGTCGCCATCCTCCAGCGGGCTGGTCTCGTGTCGGCAGTCGTCAAGGCCGACGACCAACGCGCCCGTGACATCCGCCTCACGACCGAGGGCCGTCGACGGCTGGCGGCGTCGGCTCCGGCGTGGCATGCCGCCCAGGAGGCGATGCGCAAGGCCCTCGGAGCGGCGCGCGTCGATGAGCTCGTCACGCTGGCCAACGAGCTCGTCGAGACGCTTGACGGGTCCTGACCACCGGTGCAACTCGATCCGACACCAATCATCCATCCACCCGATTACGGGTAGATACCCGTAGAGGAGCGACCCGTGACCCTCGAGTCCGACAGCACGAGGACCAGCCCTGCTCTGCCGATCGTCGAGCTCCGGCAGTATCTCCTCCGCCCCGGCCGCCGCGAGGAGCTGATCGACCTGTTCGACCGCGAGTTCGTCGAGACGCAAGAGGCGACCGGCATGCAGGTCGTGGGCCAGTTCCGCGACCTCGATCGTCCTGACCACTTCGTCTGGCTCCGTGCCTTCGACACCATGGCGGCCCGCCGAGCGTCGCTCACCGCTTTCTACGGCGGCCCGGCCTGGGCACGACACCGTGACGCCGCCAACTCGACCATGATCGACACTGACGACGTCCTGCTGCTGCGCCCGGAATCGCGACAGCTCGGGTTGCTGCTTCCCGATGCGAGCACCCGCGACCACACCCCGAAGCGAGGCATGGTGTTCGCCGCCATCGTCCATCGACGGCCGGGCAGCGGATGCGAGGCCAACGCATTCTTCCGCACGACCATCGTGCCCGCCTTCACTGCCGGCGGCGCTCGCACCCTCGGCCTGTACGAGACGGAACCGAGCGAGAACGACTACCTCGAACTGCCGGTCCGTGACGCCAACGTGCTGGTCTGGTTCGGGGCCGTTGACGAGACCCAAACGCCAACGACCCTCCACCGGACCACCGCATGGCGAGAAGCGTTCGACATGGCCCCACAGCTCAGCGGCCGCCCGACCGACATCCTTCGCCTGACGCCCACGAGCCGCTCGCTACTCGACGCCGCAGCGCAGCCAGCGGCCTGATCCTCCACTAGATCGCAATGCGAGGGCTCGACTTACTCGGCGCCACGGTTGATGATCGAGTCGTCCTGAGACAGCGGTGGTGTACCCGATGGCAGCAGCGAGCGGGCGGGAACCCAACGTCGATCAGGGGCCGGTTCACATGCGTACGTACGAGGTCTCGTCGTCAGGCTCCACACGAGCCGCGGCCTTGGTGTCAATTGCCGGGCTGGCCTCGATTGGGGCCGGCGCGATCCATGCCACGGCAGCGGGCATGCACAGCGATCATCGGCAGGCGCTGTGGGTGTTCGTCGCCCTCGCCGCGTTCCAGATCGGCTGGGGCGCCCTGGCCTTGCGGGGGCCGGTCCGATGGGGCGGCGTCGTGGGCGCGGCGGGCAACGCGGTGGCGTTGGGTGGATGGGTCCTGGCCAAGACCGCAGGGATCACGTTCGTCGATGGGCTGGAGGAGCCCGAAGGCGTGCAGGCCGCCGACGCGATCGCCGCGGGGTTGGCGGCCGTCGTCATCCTCGCACTCATGGCGGCAGCCATCGACCGGCCGGGGCTGGGCCGGCGTGTCAGGCCGCGCCTGTTGGGCGTTGCCGCCCTGGCGACCGCGGCGGCGACGCTGTCCGGGATGGTGTCCGCCGGCGGTCACAGCCACGAGGCCGGAGGCCATGACGTCGGGGTCGGGGAGACTGCCGACGGCCACGCGCACGACGACGACGGGACGGCCACGGGTGAGCACGCCGAGGGCCACGATCCTGGCACCGGGGTGCCCCGGCCCTTCGACCCCAGTCTGCCCATCGACTTGGGTGGCATCGAAGGCGTGACGCCGGAGCAGCAGGCTCGGGCCGAGAACCTCCTGGCCATCAACCTGCTCCGTCTGCCCCAGTGGGCGGACACAGCGGTGGCCGAGGCCGCCGGCTACCACTCCATCGGCGACTCCGCCACGGGCGATGAGCACTTCATCAACTGGTCGTTGATCGACGACGGCAGGATCCTCGACCCCGACTATCCCGAATCACTCGTGTACAGCGTGGACCGCGGCGGCAACCGTACTCTGGAGGCGGCCATGTACATGATGCCGACGGGAACCACACTGGACACCGTGCCGGACATCGGAGGCAGGCTCACCCAGTTCCACATCCACAACAACCTGTGCTTCACCGACGACCCGGTGGCGCCAAAATTACGGGGTGTGATCGGCGCCAACGACGTGTGCCGTCCACCGTTGGTCAAGCTGGCGCCGGTACCCATGATCCACGTGTGGATCGTCCCCAACCGCTGTGGTCCGTTTGCTGCGCTCCAGGGCACAGGCGCCGGCCAGGTCAGGGAGGGTGAGGAGCGCCTCTGCGACGCAGCCCACGGGTCCCACGGCCCCTAGCAGCTAACTGAGGGTGACGACGCGGTCGGCGATCGCGGCGACGGAAGGAGTGCGTGTGGCGACGAGGCATGCCGTGCCTTCCCCGACGGCGTCACGGAGCAGGTCGAGCACGATGGTGGCGTGACGCTCGTCCTGGTGGGCGACTGGCTC
>JBKPHT010000095.1:0-16738 GCA_046730015.1 Actinomycetota bacterium | reverse complement strand
GTGCCGGGTACGGGGTCGAGCGCCGGCGGCGCGGCCCGATCGAGCCGCTGCTGGTCGACGCGAGACCCGACCAGCTGGTGATGGACACCGGCGAGATCGACCTGGTCGAGCGGTCGGTGGTGGTGACCCGGGTGCGGCAGGCGAGCGACGTGCCGCTCGTCGTGCTCACGCGGTCGACCCGGCTCGACGACCGGCTCGCCGGCCTGGAGGCCGGGGCCGACGAGGTGCTGGTCACCCCGTTCCCGCTGGCCGAGCTGCGCTGCAAGGCCACGGCCATCCTGCGCCGCACCGGTCCGCGGGGCGGGTCGATGATCCTCGGCGACCTGCTGGTCGACGAGCCGGCCCACATGGTCGAGCGCGGCGGCCGGCCGGTCGACCTCACCGCGCTGGAGTTCTCGCTGCTGGTGGCGCTGTGCCGCAACCGCGGGCAGGTGCTGTCCAAGTCGCAGCTGCTGACGATGGTGTGGGGCTTCGACCACCACGACGTCAACCTGGTCGAGGTCCACGTGTCGGCCCTGCGGCGCAAGCTCGAGGGCTCGGGCCCGAGGATCATCCACACGGTCCGGGGCGTCGGCTACGTCCTGCGCCCCGCCGAGGTCGGCGGCCGGCACACCGCGTTCGCCGCCGACCCGGTGGGCATGGCCTGGACCCCTGTCCACCAACCGGTCCGCCGCACAGCCTGACCCACCCTCGCCGGCCCGCCCCCTCGCTCGCTGCCGGCCCACCTCTGTCGTCCGCCCCGTGTCGTGAGGCGATCGCGGTCGCCTCGAGAACGGCGGAACGACCCTTATCGCCTCGGGACGGTCGTCCGGCGGTCCGGATCGCGTGCGGGGCGGTGGGCGGTGCGGCTCTAGCCTGAGGGCATGTCCTCTGCGTGGGAGACCGTCGTCGGCCTCGAGGTGCACACCGAGCTGGCCACGGCGACCAAGCTGTTCTGCGGGTGCCCCAACCGGTTCGGCGACGAGCCCAACACCAACGTGTGCCCGGTGTGCCTCGGCCTGCCCGGGTCGCTGCCGGTGTTGAACGCCAACGTGGTCGAGCTCGCCGTGCGGCTGGGCCGGGCTCTGGGGTGCGACGTGCGCCGGTCCGTGTTCGCCCGGAAGAACTACTTCTATCCCGACATGCCCAAGGACTACCAGATCAGCCAGTACGACCTGCCGATCAACGTCGAGGGGTCGCTGGAGCTGCCCACGGGCAAGCGGGTCGGCATCGAGCGGGCCCACATCGAGGAGGACACCGGCAAGTCGACCCACGTCGGCGGGGGAGGCCGGATCCACGATGCCGGCTACAGCCTGGTCGACTACAACCGGGCCGGCGTCCCGTTGCTGGAGATCGTGTCGAAGCCCGACCTCCGCTCCGCCGACGAGGCCCGGGCCTACGTGACCGAGCTGCGGGCGATCCTGCTTGCCACCGGGGCGTCCGACGCCCGGATGGAGGAGGGGTCGCTGCGGGTCGACGCCAACGTGTCGGTCCACCGGCCCGGCGAGCCGTTCGGCACCCGGTGCGAGATCAAGAACGTCAACTCGCTGCGGTCGCTCGGCCGGGCCATCGACTACGAGGCCCGCCGGCAGACCGAGCTGCTCGAGGCGGGGGAGCGGGTCCGCCAGGAGACCCGCCACTGGAACGAGGACGACGGTCGCACCCACACGCTCCGGGTGAAGGAGGAGGCCGAGGACTACCGCTACTTCCCCGAGCCCGACCTGGTCCCGCTCGACCCGGGCGACGACTGGGTGGCGCGGGTCGACGCCGCACTCCCGCCCCTGCCGGCCGCCCGGCGGGCGCGCCTCGTCGAGGCCGCCGGCGCCGCCACCGCGGACGGGGCCGTGGCCATCGCGGTCGAGCGCGACCTCGACGACCTCGCCCTCGGCGCCATCGCCGCGGGCGCCGACCCCGGGCGGGTGCTCACCCACGTCGAGCACAACCTGGCGGTCGACGGCGCCGCCGCCCTCGACCCGGCCCGGCTGGCGACGCTGGTGGGCATGGAGACCGGCGGCGAGCTGACCGCCACCCAGGCCAAGGCCGTGCTGGCCGAGATGGTCGCCACCGGCGACGACCCCGCGGCCATCGCCAAGGCGAAGGGGTTCGAGGCCATGGGGGCCGACGCCCTCGGCGCGGCGGTCGACGAGGCCATCGCCGCCCACCCGGACGAGTGGTCGCGGTTCGTCGACGGCGACGACAAGGCCCGGGGCAAGCTCACCGGGTTCTTCGTCGGCCAGGTGATGAAGGCGACCAGGGGCCAGGCCGACGGCAAGGCGGTCACCGCCCTGCTGCGCGAGCGCGCCGCCGGCTGATCCGACGGAATTCCCGGGCGCGCGCCGCCACCAGGGACCACAGTGGGGCCGTGACCTGGACCCCGCGCGTGATCTCGCCCGACGACCTCGACGCCGTCGCCGACCTCGTCAACGGCGCCTTCGGCGGCGGTCCGGTGGCGACACCCGAGCGCCGGGCGAAGCTCCGGGCCCTCGCCGAGGTCGACCGGACCTTCGCCGCCTACGACGGCGGCCGCCCCGTCGGCACCGCCGGGCTGTTCACCTTCTCGATGAGCACCCCCGGCGGCGGTCTGCTCCCGCTCGGCGGGGTCACCTTCGCCGCCGTGATGACCACCCACCGGCGCCGCGGCATCCTGTCGGCGATCCTCGACGCCCTCCACGACCAGGCCCTCGAGCGGGGGGAGCCGATCGCCGGGCTGACGGCCAGCGAAGGCGGCATCTACCGCCGGTTCGGCTACGGGGTGGCCGCCCGCTTCCAGTCGCTCGACCTCGACCCCCGCCGGCTGGCCGAGCACGGCGACGCCCCCGTGTCGCCGGCCGAGAAGGGGGCGTTCCGGCTGGTGACCGAGGCCGAGGCGGCGACGGTCATGCCGGACGTGTGGCCCGCCCAGGTGGCCCGGACGCCGGGCGAGATCGTGCGTTCGCCGGGCTGGTGGGCGTGCGAGGCGCTCGACGCCGAGGACGACCGGGGCGGGCACAGCGCCCGCTACGTCGTCGTCCACGACGACGAGGCCGGGCGGCCCGACGGCTTCCTCGTCTACCGGATCGGCCACGAGGCCGGGCCCGGCGGGGGCGGCTACCGGCTGCACGTCATCGACCTGGGCGCCGTGTCGGACGGGGTGACGGCCGAGCTGATCCGGTACGCGGCGGGCGTCGACCTGGTCACCGGCGTGTCGTGGTTCTCGGCCCCGCCCGATCTGCCGTGGCGCTGGCGCCTGGCCGACCCCCGGGCGGTGCGGGTGACCGGCGACCACGACCACCTGTGGCTGCGCCCGCTCGACGTCGCCGCCTGCCTGGCCGGGCGGCGCTACGCGGTCGGCGGCGGGCTCGTGGTCGAGGTCGTCGACGCCCGCCGCCCGGCGTTGGGCGGCCGGTTCCTGCTGGACGGCAGCCCCGCGGGGGCCGAGTGCGCCCGCACCGACCGGGAGGCCGACGTCGCCGTCCGGACGCCCGACCTGGGCTCGCTGCTCCTCGGCGGCGTGTCGTGGACGACCCTCCACCGGGCCGGCCTGGTCGACGAGCGGGCGGCCGGCGCCGTGGCTCGGGCCGACACGATGTTCCGGCCCGACCGGGCGCCGTACTGCGGCACCGACTTCTGACTACCTGCCACCGGGACGCCGGGCCCCGCTGCCCGGCGCCCCGCCGGCCGGTCGTCACCGGACGGCGCCGACCACCACCCAGCGGCCACGGGCGAACCGGACCAGCAGGGCCCCCGCCCTGCCCGCCATGAGGACGCCGAGCGCCGCCCAGAGCCAGCCGATGCCCAGGCCCGCCGCCAGCACGCCGAGGGCGAGGGGGACGAACGCCGCCACGACCCCGACCATGGCCGCGGCCAGGAACCGCATGTCGCCGGCGCCGATGAGGATGCCGTCCAGCACGAACGCCACCCCGTTCACAGGTTGCAGGACCGCCACCCACACGAGCAGGAACGCCGCCAGGTCCGCGACCGCCGGGTCGTCGGTGAACAGGCCCGGCAGCACCGTCCGCAGCGCGAGCACGGCCAGCCCCGCCAGCGCGCCCAGGGCGACGCCCCACTCGATCATGCGCCGGCCCGCGCTGCGGGCCTCGCCGCCCAAGCCGGCGCCGAGCGCCCGGCCGACCATCGCCTGGCCGGCGATGGCGACGGCGTCGAGGGCGAGGGCCAGGAACGACCAGATCTCGAACGCCACCTGGTGGGCGGCCACCTCGACCGGTCCCATCCGGGTGGCGACCGCGGTCGCGACCACGAGCGCCGCCCGCAACGCCGCGGTCCGGACGAGGAGGTCGCCGCCGACCGCCGCCAGCCGCCGGAGGCTCGCCGGATGGGGTCCGAGCCCGACAGCCAGCCGGCGTGCCTCGCCCCCGATCTGGTCCAGGTAGACGGCCGCCGCCACCGTCTGGGCCAGCACGGTGGCGAGGGCCGAGGCGCCGATGCCGTACCCGAGCCCGTAGATCAGGACCACCTCGACCACCAGGTTCAGCAGCGCGGTGCCGATTGCGACGACGAGCGGCGTCGTGGTGTCCTGCAGCCCCCGGAGGTAGCCGGTGCCGGCGAGCACAGCCAGCATGGCCGGCACGCCCCACAGGCTGATCCGCAGGTAGACGAGGGCCTCCTCCCGGACGGCGCCCTCCGCGCCCATCAGCGTCACCAGCGGCTCGGCCAGCACCGAGCCGGCGGCCAGCAGCGCCACCCCCAGCATCAGGGCGAGCCACACCGACTGGACCGCCTGGTGGGCGGCCTCCCGCTCGTCGCCGGCGCCCAGCAGCCGGCTCACCGCCGCGGTCGTGCCGTAGGCCAGGAACACGAACACCGCGTAGAGGCTGAGCAGCAGGCTCGACGCGACGGCCAGGCCGGCGAGCTGGGGCGTGCCCAGGTGCCCGACGATGGCGGTGTCGGTGAGGATGTAGACGGGCTCGGCGATCAGCGCGCCGAACGCCGGCACCGCCAGCCGGGCGATCTCCCGGTCGTGGCGGCTGTGGAGGGCCGCCGGCCGCCCGGGTGCCATGGGCGGGAACGCTACCGACCGTGTCCGGGGAGCCGATCTGCCGGGTGCGCCGGCCGGCGGGGCGCCTACGCTTCCCGGCATGTCAGAGCCGACCGGCGCACCGGGCGCCACCAGCGAGACCTCCGTCGACATCAAGCACCGCAGCCGCGACGTGACCGACGGCTACGAGCGGGCGCCCGCCCGGGCCATGCTCCGGGCCATCGGGATGACCGACGACGACTGGGGCAAGCCGCAGGTCGGGGTGTGCTCGTCGTGGAACGAGGTCACGCCGTGCAACATGCCGCTCGACCGGCTGGCCAAGCGGTCGAAGGAGGGGGTGCGGGCCGCCGGCGGCTACCCGATCGAGTTCACCACCGTCGCGGTGAGCGACGGCATCTCGATGGGCCACGAGGGCATGCGGGCGTCGCTCGTCTCGCGGGAGGTCATCGCCGACTCGGTCGAGACCGTCATGCATGCCGAGCGGTTCGACGCCATGGTCACGTTCGCCGGCTGCGACAAGTCGCTGCCCGGCATGCTCATGGCCGCCGCCCGCATCAACGTGCCGAGCGTGTTCGTCTACGGCGGCTCGATCCTGCCCGGTCACCACAACGGCCGGGCGCTCGACGTGGTCAGCGTGTTCGAGGCCGTCGGCGCCTACGCCGCGGGGTCCCTCGACGCCGCCGGGCTCGACGCCATCGAGCGCAACGCCTGCCCCACCGAGGGCTCGTGCGCCGGCATGTTCACCGCCAACACGATGGCGTCGGTGGCCGAGGCGCTCGGCATGTCGCTGCCGGGCTCGGCCTCCGCCCCCGCCGTAGACCGCCGTCGCGACGACGAGGCCTACCTCGCCGGCCGGACGGTCGTCGACCTGCTGCGGTCCGGCATCCGGCCCCGCCGGATCCTCACCAAGGAGGCGTTCGAGAACGCCATCGCCGTGGTCATGGCCCTCGGCGGCTCGACCAACGCGGTCCTCCACCTGCTGGCCATCGCCGCCGAGGCCCGCGTCGACCTGGCGCTCGACGACTTCAACCGGGTCGCCGCCCGGGTGCCCCACATCGCCGACACCAAGCCCGGCGGCAAGTACCACATGGCCGACGTCGACCGCGTCGGCGGCGTGCCGGTCGTGCTCCGCCACCTGCTCGAGGCCGGGCTGCTGCACGGCGACTGCCTCACCGTCACCGGGAGGACGATGGCCGAGAACCTCGAGGCCCTCGACCCACCCGCCCCCGACGGCGAGGTGATCCACCCGCTCGACCGGCCGATCCACGCCATCGGCGGCATCGCCGTGCTGACCGGGTCGCTCGCCCCCAAGGGCGGGGTGGTGAAGGTGGCCGGAATCACGTTCGACCGGTTCGAGGGCACCGCCCGGGTGTTCGACGGCGAGGACGGGGCGATGGAGGCGATCCTGGCCGGGTCGATCGAGCCCGGCACCGTGGTCGTCATCCGCTACGAGGGGCCCAAGGGCGGCCCGGGCATGCGGGAGATGCTGGCCGTCACCGGGGCCATGAAGGGCGCCGGCCGGGGCGGCGACTGTGCGTTGGTCACCGACGGCCGGTTCTCCGGCGGCACCCACGGGTTCTGCGTCGGCCACGTCGCCCCCGAGGCCGTCGACGGCGGCCCCATCGCCCTCGTGGCCGACGGCGACCGGATCGTCATCGACGTCGCGGCCAAGACGATCGACCTGCTGGTCGACGGTCCCGAGCTGGCCCGCCGGCGGGGCGACTGGAAGCTGCCCGAGCCCCGCTACACCTCCGGCGTCCTCGCCAAGTACGCCCGCCTGGCCTCCGGCGCCGAGCGGGGGGCGATCACCGAGGCGTAGCCGGCGGGGCCCGGTCGTCGCCGGTCGTCGTTCCGTGAGGCGATAGGGGCCGTTCGGTCGTTCCAGAGGCGATAGGGGTCGGGGGCCGGCCGTTATCGCCTCGAGAACCGGGATCGACCGCTATCGCCTCGCCGTCCCGCCGACCAGCACCCGTTCCGCCCACGCGCCCTGACGCCGTTGCTCCATGTGGCAGGTCCTCTCCACGGGCACTGTTCGAAGCTGCGGGCGGCGGCGGATCACGCCGATCCGTACGACACGTACGGCCCGCCGGACGCAGCGCGCCCGACGGCCCAGTGTGCCACCCAGGCGCGGTCTAGCCTCGGGGGCGAGAGGGAGCGGCCGTGGAGATCGTCGATGGTGACGTGCCCGCCGAGGAGACGATCCTCGGCTGGATCGCGACGGTGGTCGAGTGGGGGGTCCGCCGGCCGGGCTACCCGGCCGACGAGTGGACCGAGGCGTTCGTGGCCGACCGGTTCCGGGAGCTCGGGCTGCGGGACGTCCGATCGGAGCCGGTGGAGGTCACGCGCTGGGAGCCCGCCGGCTGGTCGCTGGAGGTGACCGGGCCCGACGGCCTCACCACCGGGGTCCCGTGCTTCCCGCTGCCGTACGCGGCCCCGGCCGACGCCCTGGAGCTGGACCTCGCCGCCTTCGACGCCGCCGACCCGGGCGCGGTGGCCGGCCGGGCCTCGCTGTACGACGTCACGCTGCTCCGGCTCCCCGCGAACGTGGTGCTGGGGTCGGGCAGCGCCCCGGCGGACCTGACCGGCCGGGCCCACGACCCGGACGCCACGCTGGGCCGGACCCAGGTGATCCCGTTCGGCGCCGACATCCAGGCGGTCATGGAGCCGTCGATCGCCGCCGGGGCGGCGGCGTTCGTCGGCGTGCTCGCGGGCTACCCCGGTGACTCGCACCGCTACTACGTGCCCTACGACGCGGTGCCGCGCCCGATCCCCGGGGTGTGGGTGTCGGGCGGCGAGGGCGCCCGGCTGCGGAGCCTGCTGGCGGCCGGGCCGGTGCGGGTGCGGCTGACGGTGCGGAGCGAAGCCCGGCCGGTGGAGACCCACAACGTCGTCGGCGACCTGCCGGGGGCCGACGACGAAGTGGTGATGATCGGCTCGCACCATGACGCGCCCTGGGCGTCGGCGGTCGAGGACGGCAGCGGCATCGCGTTGGTGCTGGCCCAGGCCGCCTACTGGGCGGCCCGGCCGCAGGAGCAGCGGCCCCACCGGCTGCGGTTCGTCCTGCAGGGCGGCCACATGGCCGGCGGCGCCGGGCTGCACGCGTACATCGCGGCCCACCGCGCCGAGCTGGACCGGGTGGTGCTGGAGGTCCACCTGGAGCACGCCGCGCTCGAGTTCGACGAGACCGGCCCGGGCGGGGCTCCCGAGCCGAACGGCATGCCGGTGCCGCGCTGGTGGTTCACCAGCAGGATCCCCGCGCTGGAGTCGGCGGTGGCCGGCGCGCTGGCGGCCGAGCACCTGCGGCGGTCGATGGTGCTGGCCCCCGACGCCTTCGGTCCGCAGCCGCCGACGGACGGCGGCCACTACCACACGGCCGGGGTGCCGATCGTCAACTTCCTCACCGCGCCCTGGTACCTGTTCGACGAGGCCGACCGGATGGACAAGGTCGACCGGGCAGGCCTGGTGCCGCTCACCCGGGCCGCGATCCGCATCGTCGCCTCGACCGCCGGGGTGTCGGCGGCGGCGATGCGGGCGGGCGCCGTGACGTAGGCCCAGGCACCCACCGACCGGAGGGAGCGCGCCGCGTGCGCGCCGTCGATGGTCCCGGTATCTTCCCGCCCGCACCGTCGACCCGCGGTGCGACAGGCTGGGGAGCGGCGGTGCGGGAAGGCACGGCGAGGTCGATCGGATGGGCGCTGGCGGCGGCGGTCGTGGCGTCGGTGACCGCCACCGGGGCGGGCCACCGCCACGCCGCCGAGGCCCGCTCGCCGGCAGTGGTCGAGTATGGCGGCTTCGACGCCGCCACCTGGGCGACGCAGATCGTGCCCGGCCCCGACGGGCGGATGTGGTTCGCCGAGCGCGACGTGGACAGCGGCACGTTCCGGCCCCGGCTGGGCGCCATGACCCTCGACGGCCGGCTCACCGAGTACCCGCTGCCGTTCGAGGTCGACGACCTGGTGGCGGGGCCGGACGGCAACCTGTGGGTCACGGGCGGCACCACCCGCGGGCCCTTCACCGGCCTGATCGCCGACCGGCTCGCCAAGGTGTCGGCCGCCGGAGAGGTCCTCGCCGAGTACCCCCCGATGCCGACCACCGGCCCCGACAGGCTTGGGGGGATCACCGCCGGCCCGGACGGCAACATCTGGTACTCGCGTGTCGGCGACCGCATCGGCCGGGTCACCCCCGCCGGGGCCATCACCGAGTTCGACGTCATGGGTGCGCCGACGGCGTCGCTCGGTTGGGCCGGCGACCTGGCGCCGGGGCCCGACGGGACCGTGTGGTGGGTGTCGACCCGGGGCGGTCGCATCGGCCGGATCACCCCGGCCGGCGGCGTCACGATGTTCGACGTGCCCGGCGCCGGCTACCTGGCCGCGATCGTCGCCGGGCCCGACGGCCACCTGTGGTTCAGCGACACCGGCGTCCGGTCCCTGGGGACGATCACCCCCCAGGGCGCGATCGACTGGGTCGACGCCGACACCGGCCCGGTGTCGGCGGACCGCCTCACCCTCGGTCCCGACGGCGCCGTCTGGGCGGGCGCCGAGCACAGGCTCTGGAGGGTCGCCCCCGACGGCCGGGCTGTCGAGCGCCCCACCGGTACCCGCACGTCGGTTTCGGGCCTGGCGTCGGGGCCGGACGGTCGCATCTGGTTCACGCGCAGCGGCGATCCCGACGACGGCGGGCCGGGACCGAACCTGACCAGCGTCGGCGCGCTGGCCCTCGCCGACGCCCCCATCGGCGAGTTCACCGCCCTCACACCCGCCAGGGTGCTGGACACCCGCTCCGGCAACGGGCACGACGGCGCCGCCGGGCCGGGCGGGACGTTCGACGTCCAGGTCACCGGCCGGGGCGGGGTACCCGCCACCGGCGTGGCGGCCGTCGTGGTCAACGCCACCGTGACGGGGCCCAGCGCGGGCAGCTACCTGACCGTGTGGCCCGCCGGCTCGCCCCGACCCGAGGTCTCCAATCTCAACTGGGTGCCGGGCCAGACCGTCCCCAACCTCTCGACCGTGGCCGTGGGGGCTGGCGGCCGGCTGTCGGTCTACAACGCCGCCGGCACGACAGACGTGGTGTTCGACGTGCTCGGCTACTACGCCGACGCGGGCGGACCGTTCGGCGCACGTTTCCTGCCCGCCGGTCCGGAGCGGATCCTCGACACCCGCTACGGCACGGGCGGCGTCCCGGCCGCTCCGGTCGGGCCCGACGCCACGCTGCGGTTCCGGGTGACCGACCGGGCCGGCGTCCCCGCCTCCGGCGTGACCGGCGTGGTGATGAACATGACGGCCACCTCCCCGACGACCGGCGGCTGGCTCACCGTCCACCCCGGGGACGTGCCCCGGCCCGACGCCTCCAACCTCAACTTCGCGGCCGGCACGACGATCGCCAACCTCGTGACCGTCCGTATGCCCGCCGACGGCTGGGTGGCCCTCCACAACGCGTCCGGACACACCCACGTCATCGCCGACGTCGTCGGCTACTACACGACCGAGGTCACCACCAACGCCGGCCGGTTCGTCCCCCTGCCCCCGCGCCGCTTGCTCGACACGCGCCGGTCGTACCCGATCAACCCCGGTGGCGCCTACGACCTCACCGTCGCGGGCGCGGGCGGCGTGCAGCCCGACGACGCCGCCGCGGCCGTGCTCAACGTGACGGCGACCCAGCCCTCGTCGGGGGGCTGGCTGGCCGTGTTCCCCCACGACGTCTGCTGGGCGCCGAACGTGTCGAGCCTCAACTTCACCGCCGGCCAGACCGTGCCCAATCAGGTGGTCGTCGGGTTGTCGTCGATCCCGCACCCCATCTGCTCCGAGCCGCCCGGCACCGTCCGCATCCGCAACGAGGCCGGGTTCACCCACGTCCTGGTCGACGTGTTCGGGATCTTCACCGACGACGACCTGTCCGACTACCGCTTCCTCGCCGGCTGACCGCCGCAACCGCCTTGCCGCATCGCGACGCGGCGCGCGAAGCTTGTCGACCGATGCGCCGCCTCACCGCCACGCTCGTACTTCTCGCCTAGCGCGCCGGTCTCCACCTCGCGCGCTCCCTCGACCTCCCGCCGGGAGGTCGTTCCAGTTTTCAGCCCGATTCCATACGACGCCCATCCGCACCCAAGGAGCACACCGCCATGCCGATCAACGGCGGACAAGCCCTGATCCGAGCCCTCGAGATGGAGGGCGTCGAGGTGATGTTCGGCCTGCCCGGCGGGGCCATCCTGCCGGTCTACGACCCGATCATCGACAGCCCGATCCGCCACATCCTCGTGCGCCACGAGCAGGGCGCCGGCCACATGGCCGAGGGCTTCGCCCACGTCACCGGGCGGCCCGGCGTGTGCATGGTGACCTCCGGCCCGGCGGCCACGAACGTGGTGACCCCGCTGTGCGACGCCTACATGGACTCGGTGCCGATGGTGTGCATCACCGGGCAGGTGCCGTTCGCGGCCATCGGCACCGACGCCTTCCAGGAGTGCGACACGGTCGGCATCACACGGTCGGTCACCAAGCACAACGAGCTCGTCACCTCGGCCCAGGACATCCCGCTGATGGTCCGCCAGGCGTTCCACCTGGCCACCACCGGCCGGCCCGGCCCGGTGCTGCTCGACGTCCCCAAGGACATCGTCGACCCCAAGAACCCCCGGTCGGCCATGGAGTGGTACTGGCCCAGCGACGACGAGGTCGCGGCCAGCCTCCCCGGCTACCGGCCCACCACCAAGGGCCACCCGAAGATGATCCGCCAGGCGGCGGAGCTGATCCTGCAGGCCCGCCGGCCGGTGATCTACGCCGGCGGCGGCATCCTCAAGGCCCGGGCCGCCGAGGCCCTCCGCGAGCTTGCCGAGCTGTGCGACATCCACGTCGTCACCACGCTGATGGCCCGGGGCGCGTTCCCCGACGACCACCCGCTCGCCCTGGGCATGCCCGGCATGCATGGCAACTACACGGCCGTCACCTCGATGCAGCGCAGTGACCTGCTCATCGCGCTCGGCAGCCGGTTCGACGACCGGGTGACCGGGCGGGTCGACGGCTTCGCCCCCGACGCCAAGATCATCCACGTCGACATCGACCCCGCCGAGCTGGGCAAGGTCCGCCGGCCCGACGTCCCGATCGTGGGCGACTGCCGGCTGGTGATCGAGGAGCTGGTCACCGCCGTGCGCCACCTGCTGACCGGGGGCGCCGGCTTCCCCGACCGGGCGGAGTGGAAGCAGACGATCTCGGGCTGGCAGGAGACGTTCCCGCTCACCTACCAGCAGTCCGACCCGGGCGACGCGCTCAAGCCCCAGTTCGTGCTCGAGCGGCTGCGGGAGGCCACGCCCGACGACACGATCGTGGCCTCCGGGGTCGGGCAGCACCAGATGTGGACCTCGCAGTACTGGCGGTTCAACCACCCCTACACCTGGGTGAACTCCGGCGGCCTGGGCACGATGGGCTTCTCGGTGCCGGCCGCGATCGGCGCCAAGGTCGGCCGGCCGGACCGGATGGTGTGGGCGGTCGACGGCGACGGCTGCTTCCAGATGACCGCCCAGGAGCTGGTCACGGCCACCAGCGAGCGGATCCCGATCAAGGTGGCGATCCTCAACAACGCCTACCTCGGCATGGTCCGCCAGTGGCAGGAGATGTTCTACGACGAACGGTACTCCGAGGTGTACCTGTCGCCCGACCTGCCCGACTACAAGCTGTGGGCCGAGTCGATGGGCTGTGTCGGCATGCGGGTCGAGTCCCCCGAGGAGGTCGACGCCGCCATCCAGAAGGCCAACGAGATCGACGACCGGCCGGTGGTCATCGACTTCCGGACCGACGCCCGGGAGAAGGTGTACCCGATGGTCCCGTCCGGCCAGTCCAACGATCAGATCGTCACCGACCCGTCGCAGGGAGAGGGGGGCCACTGATGGCACTTCCCGGCACCGATGCCCGGCACCACACGCTGGTCGTGCTGGTGGAGAACAAGGCCGGCGTGCTCGCCCGGGTGGCGAGCCTGTTCGCGCGGCGGGGGTTCAACATCTTCTCCCTCGCCGTGGCCCCGACCGAGGACGAGCGGTTCAGCCGCATCACGATCGTGGTCGACGTCGAGTCGGCGCCGCTCGAGCAGATCACCAAGCAGCTGTACAAGCTCATCAACGTGGTGAAGATCAGCGAGCTCGACCCCCGCGACTCGGTGGAGCGCGAGCTCATGCTGGTGACGCTGCGGGCCGATGTCACCGCCCGTAGCCAGGTCATCGAGCTGGTCAACCTGTTCGAGGGCCGGGTCGTCGACGTCGGCCACGACGAACTGACCGTCAGCCTCGACGGCGAGCCCGACCGGCTCGACGACGTGGCGGGCCTGCTCCGGCCGTTCGGCATCGTCGAGCTGCAGCGGACCGGCCGCGTCGCCCTGCCCAAGCTCGAGCACACCGCCCCGTCGCTCCGCACGGTCCGGCGGACCGCGTAGGGACCGACCGACCTCCGTTCCAGCGAAAGAGGAATCAACAAGATGGCCAACGTGTACTACGAGAAGGACGCCGACCGGTCGCTCATCGCCGGCCGCAAGGTGGCGGTGATCGGCTACGGCTCGCAGGGCCACGCCCACGCCCTCAACCTGAAGGACTCGGGCATCGACGTGCGCGTCGGGCTGCGGGAGGGCTCGGCCTCGGTGGCCAAGGCCGAGGCCGCCGGGCTGCCCGTGCGGTCGATCGCCGACGCCGCCGCCGAGGCCGACCTGATCATGCTGCTGGGGCCCGACACCGAACACAAGGCGATGTTCACCGAGCACATCGCCCCCCACCTGAACGAGGGCGACGCCCTGTTCGTGGCCCACGGCTTCAGCGTCCGGTTCGAGCAGGTGGTGGCGCCGGTCGGCGTCGATGTCGCCCTCGTCGCCCCCAAGGGCCCCGGCCACCTCGTGCGCCGCACCTACACCGAGGGCGGGGGCGTGCCGTGCCTCATCGCGGTGGCCCAGGACGCCTCCGGGTCGGCGCAGGGCCTCGCGCTCGCCTACGCCGACGCCATCGGCGGCAGCCGGGCCGGCGTGCTGGAGACCACGTTCGAGGAGGAGACCGAGACCGACCTGTTCGGGGAGCAGGTCGTGCTGTGCGGCGGGCTCACCGCCCTCGTCCAGGCCGGGTTCGAGACGCTGACCGAGGCCGGCTACCAGCCCGAGTCTGCCTACTTCGAGTGCCTGCACGAGCTGAAGCTCATCGTCGACCTCATGTACGAGCAGGGCATCGCGGGCATGCGGTACTCGATCAGCGACACCGCCGAGTACGGCGACCTCACCCGCGGCCCCCGGATCGTCAACGACGCGGTGCGGGCGGAGATGCGGACCATCCTCGACGAGATCCGCGCCGGCAAGTTCGCCGACGAGTGGATCGCCGAGTCGGAGTCGGGCCGGGCCCGCTTCAAGGCCCTCCGGCAGGAGGGCCGGGAGCACCCGATCGAGAAGGTCGGCGCCGAGCTGCGGGCGATGATGCCGTGGATCTCCGCCGGCAAGCAGCGGGTCCAGGACATCTCGGGCGGCTGACGGGGGACGTCAGTCCGCCAGGTCGGCCTCCCCGACGACGCGGGTCGGGGTGACCCGGACGAGCAGCTCGCCGGGCACCCCGTTGCGGGCCCCGTACTCCTCGGCGCGGTCGGCCCCCATGTAGCGCCCGCCGATGCGGGTGGCCCACCGGCGCACCTCGGGCAGGTCATCGGTCCAGTCGGCGTCGCCCTCGATGGACACGAAGGCGTAGGGCGGCTGGTCGTCCTGCACGCACAGGGCGACCTTGCCCGTCCGCCGGATCGCGCGGCCCTTAAGCGTGTCGGCGCCGGTGTTGAACACGATCGTGCCGTCGTCGTCGACGTCGTACCAGACCGGGGCGACGTGGGGCCGCCCGTCCTTGCGGGTGGTGCCGACGGTCGCCGTCCGCACGGGGGAGCGCAGGAACTCGCGCAGCTCGGCCTCGTCCATGGGGTGGTAGGGCATGGCATCACGCTACGGCCGGGGTGCGTTGTCGGGGGCCCCCCCCCCGGGGGGGGGGGGGGGGGGGCCCCCCCCCCCCGCGGGGGGGGGGGGGCGCCCCCCCCACACCCGGCGGGTCAGACCGCCCGGAACGCGTCGACCAGCGCGGCCCGCCACGCCGCCAGCGTCGCGGTGTGGTCGTCGCCGGCGGAGCGGCCGAGGCGGACCGCGAGCAGGTCGAGCGGCGGGCAGATCATGATCGACTGGCCCTCGTAGCCGCTGGCCCAGAACGTGCCGAGGTCGTCGCCGACGCTCCACCACTGGGCGCCGTACCACCGGTCCTCCGGCGGGTCGTACGACCGGATGCGCCGCCCGTGGTCGACCCAGCCGGCCGGCAGCAGGCGCCGGCCCTCCCAGACGCCGTCCCGGAGGTAGAGCAGCCCGAACCGGAGGAAGTCCTGCGCCGTGGCGTGGACCGACGACGAGCCGACGAACGTCCCGGCGGCGTCGAACACCGGGGTCGCCGACCGCATGCCGAGCGGCCCGAACAGCCGCTCGCGCAGCAGCGCCTCGTACGGCGCCCCCGGCCCCACCTGCCGGGCCACGATGCCGGACACGATGTTCGACGTGCCCGACGAGTAGTTGAAGACCGTGCCCGGCGGGTGGGCCAGCGGCCGGTCGGCGGCGAAGTGCGCCATGTCGGCCTCGCCCGCCCCGAACAGCATCTCGATCACGTCCGACACCCCGGCGTCGGCGTAGTCCTCCGAGAACGCCAGCCCGTCGCGCATCTCGAGCAGGTCGTCGAGCGTGATCGCGTGGCGGGGGTCGGCCGGGTCGGACCACTCGGGCACCGGCGCCGGGCCCTCGAGCGCCAGGCGGCCTTCTCCGACCAGGGTGCCGACCACGGCGTGGAGGATCGACTTGGCCATCGACCACGACATCAGCCGGGTGGTCGGCTCGACCGGCTCGAACGGCCGGTCCCAGTGCTCCAGCACGCCGCCGTAGCGCTCGGCCACGAGCACGCCGCGGTGCGCGACCGCCACGGCGTAGGTGGTGCCGTAGCGGTCGACGTCGCCGGTGAGGTCGTCGAGCAGGGCGACCAGGCGACCGGCGACGGCCGGGTCAGGGTCGGCGGTGGGCCAGGCCTCGGTCGGCCAGGGCACGCCGGCGGGCTGGGGCGGGAGGGGAACGAGCGGGCGGGCGCACATCTCCGGCAGGTCGCCGGCCCGGTCGCGGAGTTGATCGGTCAAGGCCGTCACCGTAGGTCGTGCGGCCTCAGTCGGGCAGGGCGACGCAGTTGCCGGTCGGGGTGGCCGGCTCGAACACGTCGTGGGCGTGGGTGGCGACCGCGCTGCACATCTGCCCGGCGTCGCCCCGGTCGCCGGGCCCGTACTTCGTCGTGAAGCTGTTCGGTTCGTCGGTCAGGTCCCAGTCGCCGACGGGGTCGCCGTTGAAGCCGGCGTCCTCCGGGGCGGTGGTGTCGAGGAAGAAGTGGATGTGCAGGGCGTCCGGGTCGTCGACGTCGGGCTGGTAGTTCAGGACCTGGTAGGTCACCCGGTAGCGGCTGCCGTCCAGCACGACGTCGTCGATGCGGACGAACGGTCCCTCCGGCGCCTGGGTGGTCGGCGGGGCGGTGGTCGGCGTCGTCGGGACGGTGGTGGTGGACTCTCCGGGCCCGGCCGTCGCCGCGGGGTCGTCGTCGCCGCCCAGGACGAGCAACGCCAGGGCGACGAGGCCGATGAGCGCGACGACGCCGGCCCCGACCAGCACCAGGGTGCGCCGGCCCCGGTCCACTCCGGCAGGCGGGAGGTCGCCGCCGGTGGGCGGGCCGCCCGGCGTCGAGCCGGACGGCGGCCCGGGCCAGCTCCGCCGGGTGGGCGGCGG
>JBKPHT010000094.1:0-6675 GCA_046730015.1 Actinomycetota bacterium | reverse complement strand
TGCTGGCGATCCGGACGACCTTGCCGTCGGCATCCTCGCCGTACTTGTGGTGCCAGAACTCGTCGAGCCGCGACACGGTCGGCACCTCGTCGAAGTTGTGGGGCGGCACCGGGGAGGGGACCATCCACTCCAGGCTGCGGGCGTCCCAGGGGTCGGGACCCGGGTTCACCGGGTTGGCCCGGTGGGCCCGCCAGCTGACCAGGATGTTGGCCGCGAAGATCAGCATCGACACCGTGATGATGAACGCGCCGATCGTCGACACCATGTTCCAGAACTCGAACCCGTAGCCGGCCACGTAGGTGTGCATCCGCCGGGGCATGCCCTGCAGGCCGAGGATGTGCATGGGCCCGAAGGTCAGGTTGAAGCCGATCAGGATGGTCCAGAAGTGCCATTTGCCGAGCTTCTCGTTGAGCATGAAGCCGAACACCTTGGGCCACCAGAAGTACATGCCGCCCAGGAACCCGAGGAGGGCGCCACCGAAGATCACGTAGTGGAAGTGGGCGACGATGTAATAGGTGTCGGTCTGCTGGGTGTCGGACGGCGCCACCGCGTGGGTGACGCCCGACAGGCCGCCGATGGTGAACATCGTGACCAGGCCGATGGCGAACAGCATCGGCGTCGTGAACCGCAGCCTGCCGCCCCACATCGTGGCCAGCCAGTTGAGGATCTTCACTCCGGTCGGCACCGCGATGAACATCGTCGACATGGCGAACGCGGCCACCGACAGCGGCCCCATGCCCGAGGCGAACATGTGGTGGGCCCACACGCCCCAGCCCATGAAGCCGATGGCAATGCCCGAGAACACCATGAACGGGTAGCCGAAGATCGGCTTGCGGGAGAACACGGGGATGATCTCGGACACGATGCCGAAGGCCGGCAGGATCAGGATGTAGACCTCGGGGTGGCCGAAGATCCAGAACAGGTGCTCCCACAGCAGCGGGTCGGCGCCCTGGGCAACGTTGAAGAAGTTGGCGTCGAAGAGCCGGGCGAACGTCAGCAGGAACAGCGCCACCGAGATCACCGGCATGGCGAACACCAGCAGCAGCTGGGTCACCAGGCCCATCCAGGTGAACACCGGCATCTTCATCAGGGTCATGCCCGGCGCCCGCATGTTCAGCACGGTGACCACCAGGTTGATGGCGCCGACCAGCGAGGCGATGCCGGTGATCTGAAGGCCGATCGCGTAGAAGTCCATGCCGTGGCTGGGCGAGAAGACGACGCCTGTGTTCGGGGCGTAGGCGAACCACCCGCCGTCGGCGCCGCCGCCGAGGAACCACGACGAGTTCAGCAACAGGCCGCCGGCCAGGAACGCCCAGAAGCTGAAGGCGTTGAGGCGGGGGAACGCGACGTCCCGGGCGCCGACCTGCAGCGGCATGAGGTAGTTCATGAACGCCGCGCCGAGCGGGATGACGACGAGGAAGATCATCGTCACGCCGTGCATCGTGAACAGCTGGTTGTAGAGGTCGGCCGAGTACAGCTTCTGGCCCGGGGCCGCGAGCTGGAGCCGGATGAGCAGGGCCTCGACCCCGCCGACGAGGAGGAAGAACAGCGCGGAGGCGCCGTACATCACGCCGATGCGCTTGTGGTCGACGGTGGTGAGCCAGCTCCTCCAGCCGGACGTCCCCTGCGGCCTGGTCAGGACGCCAAGCGGGCGGGCGACGGTGGTGGGCCCCGGGGTGAGCTCCAGTGGTGCTGTCGGGCGTTCGACGATCGCCATCTCTGACTCCGTACTAGTCGAGCGTCTGGAGGAAGTCGACCAGCTGGTCGATCTGCGCCTCCTGCAGCTGGAGGTCGGGCATGCCCCGCACCTTCTCGCCGCCGGGCTCGGGGATGTGGGGTGCGTACATGGGCTTCTCGGCCGGTGGGTCGCGCAACCAGGCCTCGAGGGCGCCCCGGTTGAACTCGCCGCCGATCTCGTCGGCCTCGACGATGTCGTCGCCGTCCTGGTCGACCCACAGGTCGAAGATCGCGCCGGCGAACACGCCCCGGCTGGCGAAGTGGGTGAGGTCGGGGGCGTTCCCGGACACCAGCAGCTCGGTGCCGCTCCCGGCCTCCTCGAACTCCTCGTCGTTGATGCCCTTGGCCAGGTGGCAGCCCGAGCACTGGGTGGTGAACAGCTCGGCGCCGGCGGCGGCGGGCTCCTCGGTGGGCTCGCTCGCCTCGTCCTCCTGGCCGGCCAGCCAGGCCTCGAAGTCGGCGGGCTCCATGGCGATGACCCGCTGGCGCATGTAGCCGTGCGACAGGCCGCAGAACTCGGTGCACTGGCCGACGTAGGTGCCAGGCTCGTCGGCGTTGATGGTCAGCGGGTGGCTGCGGCCGGGGACCGCGTCCTTCTTCCCGTTGAGCGCCGGGATCCAGTACGAGTGGATGACGTCGTTCGACTCGATGTCGAGGTTGACGTCCTGCCCGGCCGGGATGACCAGGTCGTTGGCGGTGAGGACGTCCTCGTCGGTGTACTCGCCGTCGCCGTCGGTGTCGTAGGCGTACTCCCACCACCACTGCTGGCCGGTGACCTGGATGGTGAGCGCCTCCTCGTCGCGCTGGCTGATGTCGAACAGCGTCCGGAGGGTGAAGAACCCGACCACGGCGAGCATGACCGCCGGGACGATCGTCCAGGCGATCTCCAGACGGGTGTTGCCGTGACGCTGTGGCGGGAGATCGTCGTCGCCGTCGTCCTTGCGCCGTCGGAACCGGATGACCAGCACCAGCGTGCCGAACTCCACCACGATGAACACGAGGACGGCGACGCCGAACACCCCGTTCCACAGCGCGTGGATGCTCCGGGCGATAGGACCCTCGGGCTCGAGGGTCGACTGGGGCGCGTCGGAAGCGCAGGCGCCGGCCAGCAGAAGCAGCGGCACCATGGCCAGCGGCAGGAGCCGGCGGCGCTGTCTCATCGGGGCTCCTCGGAGGATGCGCGGGCGGCGGGTCACCGGGCCACCTCGACGACGGCGGGAACTTCGAGCGGGACGAGGGCGCCCTCATGGCTCCCGCCCTCCTCCTCGTGCTCCTCGATGTCGCGGGCGCCGGCCACCGCACCGGCGACCCCGACGCCGATCGCGGCGACGGCCGCGACGATCAGCAGCGCGACGATCACGTTTGAGCTGATGTGGGGCCGGGCGGCGATCAGGAAGCCGGCGGCGACGATCATGGCGGTGATGGCGATGCCGACCCAGACGGTGGTGTCGGCCGACAGGGCCAGGAACACCCGAGAGAACGCAACCGCCACGACGACGAGGGCGAGCACGCCGGCCGCCGGGAACTCGATCGGGTTCATGACCCGGTTGCGGATGCGGCGGTTGGTCTCCGGGTCGCCGGTGGCGTGGTCGGCCCAGGCCTGCACCGTCCATTCGACGAGCACGATGCCGAGCACGACCAGGCCGAAGACGAACAGGACGGGCTCGGCCACGAGGCCCACCACCACCAGCCCGGCGCCGAAGGCGGCGACGGCCGGCCAGTAGCTGGTGCCGGCGGGGGTGACGGCCGGGACGGTGTCGACGCCGGCCACCTGGGCGACGGCGTCGGCGTCGGCGTCGCGCACGGCGGTGACCACCACCCCGAGGAACAGGCTGAGGACGGCGCCGGTGACGAGGACGCCGTAGCCGAAGTGGTCGCCGACGGCGCCCTTGTAGCCGACGGTCAGCGGGCCGAGCCCGCTACCGCCCGTGGTCCAGCCGTAGGCGGCGGCCAGGGCGAACGAGACGAACCCGAGGGCGAAGAACCACTTGGAGCCGGTGGTGATCATCCCCTGCGCCTACTTCGTGATCGTGATCGCGTACCAGACCACGGCGTACACGCCGACGGTCACGTACCAGTACAGGACGACGGCGGCCACGCCCTCGGCGGCCCGCCCGGTGAGCTGCCCGCCCAACGCCCGGAACGCCATCACCGCCAGGAACGCCATCCCGACGCCCGCCATGGCGACGTGCAGCCCGGTGATGGTGTAGATGAGCAGGGCCTGGGTCGAGTCGGTCGCACCGAGGCCCAACTGCTGCCAGCCGAAGGCGGCCATGTTGATGTAGGCGGCGCCCAGCAGCAGCGTCAGGCCGAAGGCGAGGAGGGCGTGGGTCCGGTCGTCGTTGCGGAGGGCGTGGACGATCCAGGCCACCGTGACGAGCGACATGACCAGGGTGACCATGCCCATGCTGCCGGGCGTGAGCTGGATGTTGGCCTCCTCCGGCAGCCACGGCTCGCCGCTGGCCAGCACGTCGTGGCGGATGCCGGCGTAGAGGGCGACGAGCGACAGGACGACGGTGGCGGCGGCCCCGGAGGCGAGCGCGCTCCCGATGAGCAGGACCCGGGGCCGGGCCGGCGGCGGCGCCTGGGCGCCGGCGAAGATCTCGAGTTCGGCGCTGGTGGTGGCCATCAGGCGGAGGCCTCCGTTGCGTCGGTGGCGGCGGCGTGGCGGGCGTCGTAGAGCGGCGCCTCGGAGGTGATGGCCGGCACGGTGGCGAAGTTGCCGACCGGGGGCGGCGACGAGGTCGTCCACTCGAGGGTGTGGCCGTCCCACGGGTCGTCGCCGGGGTCGCGCCTGCGCCGGGCGGCGAGGGCGGCGGCCACGGCCAGGCCGCCGAGCACCACGACGGCCAGCCCGATGGCGGACACGAGGTCGAGCGTCTCGACCATGTCGAGGTCGCCGGGGTCGACCGTGGCCGTGCCCCCGGCCACGAAGCGGGCCTGGTCGTACACGAGCCCGGCGACGGCCTGGGGGACTGCGGCGACGAGCGCGCCGAGGGCGACCAGGGTGGCGCCCAGCCGGACCAGGCCGTCGGGCAGCAGCTTGCCGTAGATCTTGGGGGCCCAGAAGGCAACGCCGGCCAGGCCGGCCAGCGCCGCGCCGAGCAGGACGAGGTCGGCCTGGGCGGTCATCCAGGTGGTGCCGACGAGGTCGAGGTCGCCGATCGGGGTGAGCACCCCGGCGCCGATCCCGGCCACCAGCAGCAGGCCGCTGAACACGGCCACGATCAGGGGTGTCCCGAGCCGGACCTTCCCGAGCAGCAGGGTAAGCGTCCACAGGCCGAGCAGGCCGAGCACCGGCAGCACGGCGAGGATGCCGACCGCCATCCACGGGCCCTCGTTCGCCCACGGGGTGGCGTTGGTGGCGCCGTCGACCGAGACGCCCAGCTGGGCCCAGGCCCCAAAGCCGAGCGCCGCCGCCAGCCCGATGAGGAACATGGCGGCGCCGTGGTTCCGGTGGCGGCGGCGGGCGAAGACCGGCACCACGTCGGCGATCACGCCGAGCGCGGGCACCGCGAAGACGTACAGCGTCGGCTGCCAGAACACCCACGCCAACCGGTCGTACACCCGGGCCGACCCGCCGAGGAACTGCTGGCCGTAGCGGAGGTCGAGGTAGGTGAGCAGCAGCACCCCGGCCAGCACCGGCAGGGTCAGCAGCCACACGCTGCCCGCCACCAGCACCGACCACGAGAACAGCGGGGCCCGGCGGAGGCTCATGCCCGGCGCCCGGAGGGTGAGGACGGTGGTGACAAGCGAGACGGTCGCCACTGCCAGGGCGACGATCAGGGCGATCAGCCCGGCGACGTACAGGGCGACCAGGTCGTCCTCCGACCCGAACGGCCCCCCGTCGAACGCGTAGGAGGCCAGCACCAGCCCCGACGACACCAGCCAGGTCCAGTAGGCCGCGGCGCTGGCCCGGGGGAACGCGATCGTCGAGGCCCCGACCTGCAGCGGTACCACCGCCGTCGCCAGCCCGACGAACAGCGGCAGCACCCCGAGGAACAGGGCGGTGGTCGAGTGCAGGGTGAACACCCGCTGCGCGGTCTCGGCGCCGAAGATGTCGCCGGAGGCGCTGTCGAACTGCTCGAACCCGACGAGGGCCCCGGCGACCCCCGAGGCCAGCAGGAACAGCAGCGAGGTGCCGATGAACAGCTTGCCGACGATGCGTGGGTCGCCGGAGCCGACGACCGCGGCCAACCCGGTCGGCGGGGCCGACGGGGACGGCGCGGCGGCGGCCTCGACGGCGGCGTCGCGGGGAGCTTCGGTCACGGTCATGAACGCACCCTGGTCAGGAGACGGGCTGTGCTCGGGAATCTAGTCACATGGGTGTTGAGGCCACGAAAAACCAGCCGCGCCATCACAGCCCCGAGCGGACGAGCTGGTCGACGGCCATCGCGCCGAACAGCAGGGTGATGTACGAGATCGACCACAGGAACACCCGCATGCCCATCTGGGGCGTGGCGTCGCGCCACAGCCGAACCGCGTACCAGGTGAAGACGCCGCCCAGGACCAGCGCCGCCGCCAGGTAGAGGTGGCCCATGCCGGCCACCGGCGCGAACAGCACCGACAGGCCCCACAGCAGCAGGGTGTAGAGCAGGATGCGGCCGGCCGTCGTCCGAAGACTGGCGACCACCGGCAGCATCGGCACGTCGACCTTGGCGTAGTCCTCGCGGTAGCGAATGGCGAGCGCCCAGAAGTGGGGCGGGGTCCAGTAGAACATCACCGCGAACAGCACCAGCGGGGCCCAGCCCAGCGAGCCGGTGACCGCCGACCAGCCGATGAGCACCGGGGTGCACCCGGCGGCGCCGCCGATCACGATGTTGTGGCTCGACGTCCGCTTCAGCCACAGCGTGTAGACGAACACGTAGAAGAGGCAGGCACCCAGCGCCAGCGCCGCCGACAGCAGGTTGACGGTGGCCCACAGGAACACGAACGCCA
>JBKPHT010000093.1:0-5686 GCA_046730015.1 Actinomycetota bacterium | reverse complement strand
GCCTGAAGCACGCCCCGCCCGGTGGCGCCGATGGCCCGGGCGATGCCGACGTGCTCGTCGGCCTCGGCGGTGAGGGTGGGGGTGGGCTCGCCCCGGCGGGTCCGGTGGTTGAGGGTGCGGGAGGTGGTGAAGCCGAGGGCGCCGGCCTCGACCGCCTCCGCGGCCTGGCGGGCCATGGCGGCGATGTCGTCGGGCGTGGCCGCCTCGCGGGCGGCGCCCCGCTCGCCCATGACGTTGAGCCGGAGGGCGCCGTGCGGCACCTGCAGGGCCACGTCGACGTCGAACGGCCGGCCGTCGACCGCGTCGAGGAACTGGGGGTAGGTCTCCCACTCCCAGGTGAGGCCCTCGGCCAGCACCGCGCCGGGGATGTCCTCGACCCCCTCCATCAGCTCGATGAGCCGCTGGTGGTCGCTGGGCCGGACCGGGGCGAACCCGACGCCGCAGTTGCCGGCGACGACCGTGGTGACGCCGTGCCAGGACGACGGGATCATCCGCTCGCCCCACGACGCCTGGCCGTCGTAGTGGGCGTGGATGTCGACGAAGCCGGGGGTGACGAGCAGGCCGTCGGCGTCGATCGCCCGGGCGGCGGCTCCGTCGACCCGGCCGACCTCGGTGATCACGCCGTCGCGGACCGCCACGTCGGCGGTGCGGGCGGGGGCGCCGGTGCCGTCGACGACGGTGCCGCCCCGGATGACGAGGTCGTGATCGCTCATGCGGGTGCTCCTGTGAGGGCCGGGATCAGCTCGCCGGTGATCAGGCGGGCGGCGGTGCGGGCGTGGTCGCGGTCGGCGCCGAAGCTCGACCCGGTGAGCACGAACCGGCGGACGCCGAGGGCCTCGAGCTCCCGGAGCCGGTCGATGCAGGCGTCGGGCGGGCCGACGATGGCGAACCGGTCGACGAAGTCGGGGGCGAGGGGGTCGGTGTGGGCGGCGCGGTTGGAGAGGTGCTCGGTGGAGTCGTAGGCGCGGCCGACCTCGGCGACGACGGCCTTGTCGGCGTCGGTGAGGCCGGCGCCGGTCGAGCCGGGCATCGACGAGAAGTGGGCGAAGGCGGCGACGCCGCCCCTGATGAGCGAGCGGGCGACGTCGGGGTCGGGGTGGCAGCCGACGTTGACGTAGGCCCCCAGGTCGAGGTCGTCGGGGTCCCGCCCGGCGCCGGCGGCGGCCGCGCGGGCCAGGTCGACGGCCCACGCCACCCGGTCGGGGTCGGCGCCGACGGCGAGCGTGACCCGCTCGGCGGTGCGGGCGGCGAACTCGATCATCCGGGGCCCGGAGCAGGCGACGTCGAGCGGGACCTTGGGCTGGGTGGCCCGGTCGAGCCACAGCAGCCGGCTGGGGTGGCCGTCGCAGTCGACGGTGCCGCCGGACAGGTAGGTCTGGACGTCGGTGACGAGCTCGATGAAGCGGTCCACCGGCATGGGTTTCAGCCCGAGGTGGAACAGCGCGGTGTCGCCCCGGCCGATGCCGAGGGCGAAGCGGCCGCCGGAGGTCTCCTGCACGGTCGCCGCCACCGTGGCCAGGGCGGCGGGGTGGCGGGTGTGGGCGTTGGTGACCCCGGTGGCGAACCGCAGGGTGGTCGTCCGCTCGGCCGCGAGCGCGGTGGCGACGAAGGGGTCGCCGACCAGGTTCTGCGAGTCGGTGAAGGTGATGCCGGCCCACCCCGTCTCCTCGGCCCGCTCGGCCTGGGCGACCGCGGTGCCCGTCTCGGGGATCCGCGTGGTCCACAGCTCCATGGGCGGCAGCGTATAATTCGAACAGTGTCCGAATCAAACGCTGTTCGAATTCGCGCCGGGGGTGGCGGCCGCCGTCCCACCCGCCGTCCGCCGACCAAGTGGGGCGACCGAGAGCAGCGGCGCATCGACATCCTCGACGCCGCCCGCCAGCGGATCACCGAGCGCGGCTACCTGTCCCTCAACATGCGCGACCTGGCCGCCGGCGCCGGGGTGAGCCCGGCCACGCTCTACTCCTACTTCGCCACCAAGGAGGCGCTGTTCGCCACCCTGTACGCCGAGGCGATCCGGGCCCACACCGCCGCCTTCCGGCCCGTCGCCGAGGCCGGTCTCGACCTGACGGGGCTGCTCGTCGCGGTCATCGAGGCCCACCTCGACCTGTTCCGCACCTACGGCCAGCACTTCACCCTGTGGTCCGCCACCCGTCACGACCCCGACCTGGTCGCCCCCGACCGGAAGGTCCCCCGCGAGCTCGTCGACGAGCTCCGGTCGGCCACCATCGAGCACAACCGTCTCATGATGGCCGCCCTCCGGGCGGCCGCCGCCCGCGGCGGCCGCTCCGTGGCCGACGAGCGGCTGGTTCCCAGCTTCCTGTGGTCGGCCCTCAACGGCCTGGCCGACCACTTCACCACCGAGCGCGGCGCCCTCGACCCCTTCCCGCCCGAGCAGCTCATCGCCTTCTCCGCGGCCCGCCTTGCCCTCGCCATCACCGATCCGCACGCGGGCTAACGTGTGACCGCGGGCACAGCTTGGGGGGTGAGTCGCTGGGATGGCGACCGTCACGCGTGCATTGACGCCGGACCAGCACCGGTCCTGGGACGAGGACGGCTACGCCGTCGTGCCGGCGGACACGTCCGGCGCCCGGCTGCTCGACCTCGTCGCCGAGGTGCTGGGTGGCCCCGCCGAGCGGGTCGGGACCGAGCCGGTCGAGCGCGTTCCCGGCGCGCCCGCCGGGCGCTGGCGACGGGCGGGCGACGGTGGGGTGACCGCCTGGGTCGCCGTCACGGTCGCCGACCTCGCGGCCGGCTGTCCGTGGGTGGTGCCCGGGTCGCACCGGACCGGCGACACGAGGCCGGAGGGAAACGACGCCCGCCTGCCGACCGACGCGGCACCGCCCGACCCCGCCGCCACCCGGCCCGTCCCGCTGGCAGCCGGCGACCTGCTGCTGGTGCACGACCGGCTGCTCCACCGGGTCACCGGCAACCACACCGCCGCGCCCGCCGCGGCCCGGGTGTCGCGCTTCCGCAGGGGTTAGACCCGGGCGTAGGGGCTAGACACTGCGTCAATGAGCGCTCTCCCCGGCGACCAGGCCCGTCCCCTGAGCATCGTGGCCATCGGGGCCCACCCCGACCCGTTCGACATGCCCTACCAGGCCGGCGGGACGCTGGCGAAGTACGCCCGGCGGGGGCACCGGGTCCTCACCGTGTCGGCCTCGTTCGAGGACGAGTGGGCCGACGAGGTCCGCAGCATCGCGGCCCGCCTGGGTGCCACCCAGGAGTGGCTCGACTTCGAGGAGGGGGCGATCTTCGACGACCCGCCCCACGTCCAGAAGATCATGGACCTGCTCCGCCGGCACAAGGCCGACGTCGTCGTCACCCACCAGCCCACCGACTACCACCCCGACCACCGCGCGCTGTCCCGCGCCGTGCTGTCCGCCTGCCTGCTGGCCCGGGTGGCCGAGATCGCGTCCGACCACGAGCCGCACAAGATCGGCAACCTGTTCTACAGCGAGACCACCAGCGGCCTGAACTCGCAGGCGTCGATCTACGTCGACGTCGAGGAGACGTGCGAGCTCAAGATCGAGGCCCTCCGCCTCCACGCCGGCCTGTCGGAGCGGCGGGGCGTCGCCCACCTGGAGAGCATCGAGCACCTCATCGAGCGCGAGATCGCGACCATGCGGTTCCGGGGCCTGCAGGTTGAGCGGGAGTACTGCGAGGTGTTCGCCCCGGCCGTCAACTACCGGGTCACCTGGGCCCACGAGCTGCTGCCGCTGGCCACCCTCCCGCCGATCGAGGAGTGACGGCCGGGCCCGACATCGTCCGCGTCTACCGCCTCCGGTGATCCGCCTGCTCGTCGGCGGGATAGGCGCCTGACCACTCCTCGTCGGTCGACCAGTCGGGCTGCTTGGCCCGGCGGCCCTCGTCGAGGGTGACCTCCCCGCCGTCGAGGGCCGTGATCTCGGCCACCAGCACCGGGGTCACCGCCTCCGCCGGGCCGGTGGCCCGGCGGATGAGGTCGTCGGACCAGCCCTCGACGATGCCACCCACCACCGCCTGCTGCTGGGAGGCGAGGTTGCAGCGGGCGCCGTCGGCCACGGTGGTGAGCGCCTTGGCCACCGCGTCGACGTCGGCGGTGCCGCCCCGGCCACTGCACAGCCGGTCGAGCGCGTCGGCGATGGCGAGGCCGTCGGCCTTGCACGGGGTGCACTGGCCGCACGACTCGACCGCGAGGAAGTGGGCGACTCCGGCGGCCACGGCGGTCATGTCAGTGCCCTCACCCACCACGATGAGGCTGGCGGTGCCGAGCCCGCTGCCGGCGCCGGCCATGTCCTCGTAGGTGAGGGGGGTGTCGAGCAGCGCCGGCGGGAGCGGGGCGGCCGAGACGCCGTTGAGCACGGCCACGGTCGGCCGCCCGGGAGCGGGGCCGCCGGCGATCTCGTCGATGGCCTCGCGCACGGTGGTGCCGAGGGCGATCTCGCCGACGCCGGGGCGGCGGACGGCACCGGTGACGGTGGCGAGGATCGTGCCCGGCGAGCGCTCGGTGCCGACCCCGCGGAACCAGCCGGCCCCCTCGGCGACGATGCCGGGGACGTTGGCCAGGGTCTCGACGTTGTCGACCAGGGCCGGCGGGGCCAGCGTCTCGTCCTCGGGCCCGGCCATCTCGACGTGGGCGGCGAGCCCGCTCCCGCTCTCGACGTCGTCGTCGTGCTCCACCAGCTCGACGACGCCGCGGCGGTAGGGCGGGGCGATGCGGGGGAACGGCGGCCGGCCGTCGACCACCTCCAGCAGCGCGGTCTCCTCGCCGAGCAGGTAGTGGCGGGGCCCGGTGACGACGTCCATCCCGATGTCGCCGGGCAGGCCGGCCGCCCGCATCTCGTCGATCGCCCGCTCGACCAGCGCGCGCTCGGTCGGCTCGCCGTCCTTCATCGCCACCACCACGTCGGTGGCGCCGACCGCGACGGCGGCGACGAGCGCGCCCTCCAGCACCAGCCAGGGGTTGGCCCGCAGCAGGGCCCGGTCCTTGTAGGTGCCGGGCTCGCCCTCGGCCGCGTTGACGACCACCGTGGTCGGGAGCGCCGGCGACCGGTTGGCCACGATCGTCCGCCACTTGGCGCCGGTGGGGAAGCCGGCGCCGCCCCGGCCCCGGAGGCCCGAGGCGTCCACCTCGTCGATCAGCGCCGCGGGCTCGACCCGGCGGGCGGCGTCGAGCGCCCGGCCGCCGCCGGCGGCCAGGTGGTCGTCGAGGGAACGGACCGGGCGCGCCGGCAGGATGCGGTTGACAAGCGTCATCGTGCGCGTCGCCTCGTCAGTCGTTGTGCTCGCCGATGGTGCCGCCCTCGTCGGACAGCCCCTCGTCCTCGAGCTCGAGCTCGATGGCCTCCCGCCGGGTGATCGGGTCAGGGTTCTCGGCCCCGACCTCCTCGGCGATCTCCTCGGCCCGTTCGTGGTCGCGGTCGTGCTGGTCGGACATCCGCGCCTCCCGCGAGATGGGTCGGTCCGGTTCCCAGATACCCGCCCGTGCTCCCGACCATCCCCTCCCCGCGGCCGCTCCGGGGGAGGACCTCGCTAGCGTCGGGCCGGCGATGTCCGAGCCGCTGCCGCCGCCCCCTCCGCTCCCGCCGCCTCCGCCCCGGTCGCCCGCGGGCGGGTACCCCCCCGCCCCACCCACCGGCCCGCCGCTGGTGCCCGTCGGGCGCCCGGTGCCGCCCCCGCCTCCGCCCCCGGACTTCCCGCCCCC
>JBKPHT010000092.1:0-5466 GCA_046730015.1 Actinomycetota bacterium | reverse complement strand
GGGCCTCGTCGAGCAGAGCGGCGTCAGTGACATCCGGGCGGAGGCCGCGAGCCTCCGAGATAAGGCCCTCGTCGACGGTTGTGCTCACCCGAATTCGTGCCATGGCATAACTCTGCCACTGTTATGCCACAACAACAACGCCCCTCGCCGACAGCTGTGGGGGCTGCTGAGTTCTTTCACGCTACGGACAGTTCAGCTAGTTCTGTGACGCAACTGACGAGGCTGCGGCGTGTCCCGTTGCATCTTCGTGACAACCGAGCCGCCGATCGTTACATTCGCCCCGAAGAGCCGGCGGTCGCCGAGACCGCCGCCGCCGCAGAGCTGGGGAGCACCATTGGAGACCACGCGCCGCCGCACCGCGCTGGCGAGAGGGATGGTGGCCGTCGCCGTGGCCACCGCCGCCCTCACCCCCGGCATCGGCGGCGCGCAGGAGCCCGACCCCGAGGCGGAGCGCGACGACGTCCGGGCCCAGTCGGCGCAGGTGGCCATCGAGGTCGACGCCCTCACCGCCGAGGACGCCGCGGTCGAGCAGGCCCTGCTCGACATCCAGGCCAACGTCGTCGCCCGGCAGACCGCCCTCGCCGCCGCCGAGGCCGCCAAGGCCGACGCCGACGCCGCCCTCACCGCCGCCACCGACGCCGTCACCGCCGGCGAGGCCCAGGTCGCCGCGCTCGAGGCCGCCTCCGACCAGCTGGTCATCGAGGCCTACACCACCCCGCCCGGCGACGAGGGCCTCGACATGTTCCGGGCCGGGTCGCTCACCGAGGCCGCCGTCAAGAAGTCGCTCGTCGAGATGACGGCCCAGCACGACGCCGACGTCCTCGCCCAGCTCGAGGCCGCCCAGGCCCAGCTCGTCACCGACAAGGCCACCAAGGAGGCCACGTCCGCCACCGCCGCCACGGCCGCCGCCGACGCCACCACCGCCCTCACCGACGTCGAGGCCGCTCTCGGCCAGCAGCAGTCGTTCGCCGCCGACGTCCAGGCCCGGCTCGACGCCAAGCTGGCCCAGGCCGCGTCGCTCCAGGCCCAGGACACCGCCCTGTCCGACCAGATCGCGCGCGAGCAGGCCGCCCTCGCCGCCCAGCTCGCCGCCTCCCAGGCACCGGCTCCGACAGGTGTCCAGGCCGTGCCCGGCGGGCTCGCCACGGTGGACTGCCCAGCCGGCGGCTCCATCACCGTGGCCGCCGTCATCGCCGACGACCTCGCCGCCCTGCTCGGCGCCGCCTACGCCGCCGGCGTCACGCTCTGCGGCGGCGGGTATCGCGACCCCGAAGCCCAGATCCAGCTCCGCCGGGAGCACTGCGGCACCTCGTACTACGCCATCTACGAGATGCCGGCGTCCCAGTGCGACCCGCCCACCGCCATCCCCGGGACGTCCCAGCACGAGGTCGGGCTGGCCATCGACTTCACCTGCAACGGCGGCGGCACGGTGTCGAGGGGCACCACCTGCTTCTCCTGGCTATCGAGCCACGCCGACGAGTACGGGCTGTACAACCTGCCGACCGAGTCCTGGCACTGGTCCACCACCGGCAACTGACCCGGCCGGTATCCGGCCGTCCCGCCGCGTCTCTGTCAAGGGCGACAGGCGAAAGGCGGCGTCGTGAGCGAGCGGAGCGAGCGAACCAGAAGCACGGCGCGTTGCTCGGCCCGAAGGGCCGACGGCTCATTGCGCGCATCCCGAAGGGTGCGCCAATGAGCGCGACCTTCACCGTGGACCGGCGGCGGCCGGACGGACCGCTGACGACCCACGCCCATGCATCGATCGACTGGCTGCGTGACACGGCCCGCGACGCCCTGGCCGATCGCGGCGAGGGCGCTGCGCTGCCCGCCCGGGACGAGGCCACGCCGGCGAAGTCCAACGGCCGGCACCCGGCCGCTCCGGAGCCCGACTTCACGGCGATCTACCAGGACGTGCAGCGCCACCTCGAGCGGGCCGAGTCGTCGCTCGGCGAGCGGGGCATCACCGCGTGGTGGTGGGGCAGCCGTACGGAGGGCGCCCTCTACAACTACAACGCCGCGCTGTCCCGGGCAGTGCTTCTGTGGTCCGACCACCAGCTCCGGGCTGCGCTGCCGCGCATCCTGTGCGTGATCCGCCGCTACCTGCCCAAGTCCGACCCCGAGCGGCGGGCCATCGACAAGCGGTTCCCCGTCTCCGGGCGGGGTCGCCGCCAGCGCGCTGACGTTCTCAGCCCCCTCGACCGCGAGGCCCTGGCCGGCGCGCTGAGGTCGGCGAACGCGGTGTCAGCCGCCGAGCAGGCGCGGTTCCGGCGGTTCCGCAACGTGCTGCTGGGCGCGTCGATCGTCGTCCTGCTGCTGATCGCCACGCTGATCGGCTACTCGGCCGCCAACCCCGGCGGGCTGCCGCTGTGCTTCCCCGACACGTCGTCGACGAGCACCGTAGCGGCGGACGGCGGCGGAGCCGCCACTGAGGTCGAGGTCGCCGTCCCGGTCTGCCCGTCGGGCCGCTACCCGGTCCCGACCGGCGGCGACGTGGCCACGGTCGTGATGTTCGGGCTGGTGGGCGCTGCCCTCACCGGCGTCCGCACGGTCGCCCGGCGGGCGCCGCCGACCTCGGTGCCGCTCGGCTCGGTCCGGGTGCTGCAGGCGCTGTTCAAGGCCTCGATCGGCATGCTCGGCGCGGTGCTCGGGCTCCTGTTCCTGCGGGCCGGGGTCGTGCCCGGGTTCACCGCGCTCGACACCCAGTCGGAGATCCTCGCGTACGCCATCGTGTTCGGCGCGGCCCAGGACCTGTTCACCCGGCTCATCGACAGCCGGGCCAACGACCTCGCCCAGAAGGCCGACCCCGACGACGCCCCGGCGGCGGCCGAGCCCGCGCCGAGCACCCCGGTCACGGCCGACGCCGCGTTCTCGTGACAGCGGTGGGATGTCTAGACCGGCGCCTCGACCGGCAGCCGGGGAGCCCGAGCCGGCCGGGCCCGGGCGTGCTCGACCAGGTCGCCCACCAGGTCGTCGCGGACGGCCCGGCAGGCCGGGTCGTCCCACCGGTTGACCCGCTGGAGCGGGTCGTCGGCCATGTCGTACAGCTCGCCCTCGCTGCCGTCGTGGACGGTGCCCGGCCCGTAGGCGGTGCACACCCAGCCGGCCCGGGTCACGGTCCGCAGGTGGACGGCGACGCCGAGCACCTCGCTGTCCCACTCGGTCACCACCCGACCGCCGGCGTGGTCGGACGCGACGGCGGCCGCGTCGTCGGGCGGCAGCGGCGCGCCCTCCATCCACGGCGCGGCCGGTAGGCCGGCGATCGCGCAGAAGGTCGGGGCCAGGTCGACCAGGCCGACCGGCCGGGTGACGACAGCCGGCGCCCCGCCCGCCGCGGGCGCCGGCCGCCACACCAGCGGCAGGCGCATGAGGGCGTCGACGTGGTACGGGCCCTTGAACAGCAGCCCGAAGTCGCCCTGCAGCTCGCCGTGGTCGGTGGTGAACACCACATCGAGGTCGTCGGCCCAACCCCGGGCGGCCACCGCGGCCATCACCCGACCGACCGCCTCGTCGATCAACTCGACCTCGACGGCGTTGCGGGCGTTGACCTCGCGTACCTGGTCGGCGGTGAGCGTGGCCGGCACCCACCGGGTCGGGGCCTCGTAGTTGGACACGACGTCGCCGTCGTACCAGAGCCGCCAGTGGCGGGGCTTGGCGTCGATGATCCGCTCGCGCTCCGCCCGGTCCTCCGGGTAGCCGGCGGGCAGCGGCACGTCGCGCCAGTCGACCCTGTGCATCTCCTCCGCCGGCGGGTCCCACGGGTGGTGGGGGTCGGGGAAGCTCATCCAGCAGAACCAGTCGTCGTCGGCGTCGAGGCCGTCGAGCCAGGCGATGGTCCGGTCGGCCACCCAGTCGGTGTGGTACCAGCCGCGGGGGACCGGGTTGTGCCACACCTGGGGGGCGCCGGTGTCGCCGCCGCCGTCGGCGTTGACCTCCAGGTCGGCGTCGAGCACGGCGTAGAAGGCGGCGGCCGCCTCCGGGTGGGTCGTTTCCATCCAGCGGGCGTAGTGGAGCGGCCCGACGGGCACGTGGGTGGCGAACTCGAGGTGGTCGAACCCCCGGTGCGGGCCGCACCGGCCACCCGGCCAGGGCGACTCGACGGTGGGGACGCCCCACCCGGCCAGGCCGTTCTCGGCGAACCGGCCGAACGGGTCGAGGAACGGCTCGAAGTGGGGTTTGCCCACGAGCGCGGTCCGGTAGCCGGCGTCGTGGAGCACGGCGGCCACCGACGGGGCGTCGACCGGCAGCGCCACCCCGTTCATCCACACCCCGTGGGTGCTCGGGTGCTGCCCGGTGAGCATCGTCGAGCGCGACGGCATGCACACGACCGACTGGGGGACCGCGCGCTCGTAGCGAACGCCCTCGGCGGCCAGCCGGTCGACGACCGGGGTGCGGCCGACGGTGCCGCCGTTGCAGCCGAGCGTGTCGTACCGCTGCTGGTCGGTCGTGACGAACAGGATCTTGCGGCCCATCAGCGGGCTCTCCCTTCTGCGGCCGACGCCGCATCGACCGCCGGGCCGGTGCCGGCCTCGACCTGGCGGCGGAGCTCGGCGAGGGCGCCGGCGGTGGCGCCGCCGAGCACGACGGCGAGCGTCGCGGGGTCGGCATCGCTGGCGTAGGTGACCAGGCACCGGTCGGCGCCCAGCGAGACGACGTCGACCGACGCCAGGTGCTCGCGGAACAGGCCGCCGACGGCGCGGTACTGGAAGCGGCGCTGCACGGGGTCGTTGGTGAGGATCGCCTCGTGCTGGGTGACGCCGGTGGCCAGGGTGATGGTGCGGCGGTGGCCGTCGACCGTGCAGGCGACGACGCCGGGGAACCACAGGTGCAGCAGGTCCGGCCGGCCCACCACCGCCCAGACGGCATCGGCCGGGGCGGCGACCACGACCTCGCGGCGGACGGAGGCCCGCATCACCGGGCCTCCCGGGCCGGGCCGAGCAGCCGGTGCAGCGTCGCCGCCACGACGGCGACCGCGGCGTCGCGGTCGAGCCCCTGGTCGTTGCGGAGCAGGTCCCAGGCCTCCCACGAGGTGACCACGTCGGCCGCGGCCAGCGCGGCGGCGCCGGGGCCGGGGCCCAGCTCGCCGAGCTCCGGGGAGAAGAGCTCGGCGAGCTGGGTGCGCAGCGCGGCCCGGATGCGGGCCAGCTCGGCGGCGACGAGGGGTTGGCGGGGGGCCAGCGCCCGGGCGATCCGGCCGACGTGGCCCATGCCTTCGAGCAGCCGGACGCGGGCGGCGACGAACCGGTCGACCCGGTCACCGAACGGGTCGCGGGGGCCTGTGTCGAGGGCGTAGAGCGGGGCGAGGTGCTGCTGTTGGCGATCGATGGCGGTGCGGACCAGCGCGTCGGTGTCGTCGAAGTAGCGGAACAGCGACCGGGCCGAGATGCCGGCCCGGGCGGCGATGTCGTCGGTGCTGGGAGCGAGGTCGCCCGCCCGCCAGAGTTCGAGCAGCGCGCCGACGACCGCCTC
>JBKPHT010000091.1:0-16162 GCA_046730015.1 Actinomycetota bacterium | reverse complement strand
CGTCGACCAGGTCACGTGACTGTGCCTGCTCGGCGGTGGACAGGTAACCCTCATTCAACGCAGCCAGCCGACCCGCGTGCTCGCGGACCACACGCGCCAATTCGACGTACGAGGTGGCCGCGCCGTTCCCATCGGCGGGTGTGCCCGGGGGCGATCATGACTCCAGCGGGCGGATCTCCACGACCGGGCACCCAGGCCAGGTCTTGACCATGCGCAGCACCTCGTCCAGGTCGGGGGCTTCCACCTCGGTGTAGCCGCTCACGACCTCCTTGCCTTCCACGAACGGGCCGTCGAGGACGACGGGCTCACTGCTCCGTCTCGACGAACAACAACACCTACTTCACGTCCCAATCCTCAGGATTGGGATCAGTCACTCCAGCGTGAGGCTATGAGGTTGGTGATGGAGGAGGCTGTCGCTCCTCCCTCACCAGGTCGTTCAAGCGGGCGCCGGTTGCCAGCCCGCCCGTCCCAGGTAGGCCAGCCACCGGGTCTGCTCGTCGGCGCCGGGAGGCGGGATCAGCGCCGGACCGAAGAAGCTGGGCACCCGAATGACGTTGGCGCGCGCCCAGGTGAACGAGCCGAGAATCAGGTCGGGGTCCAGGTGCACGTCGAGGCCGAGCGGGTGCCCGATGTCCCAGCTGTGGGCCATGAGGTCGGTGACAAGCATGGTGACGATCGCCGAGACTGGCCTCTGACCGAGTGCCGGCAGGGTCACGGCTCGGCCCAGGGCGTCCTCGGTGAGGGTCTGGTCCTAAGCGGCTCGGGCGGCCCGCCAGGTCGCTACGGGGTCGGTGCCCGCCATTTCACCGGGGTGCGGTGCTCCGGGGGCACCTGTGCGGCAGGTGTACTCCTGCCCGGTCGCCCAGTGCCGCAGTTGCTCCTGCCCCCAGATGACATGGCCGGCGACATCACGCACCGACCACTCGGGACACGCGGAGGGCGCCTCCCACTTGTCGGGCGGTACCGAGTCCAGGACTGCGTCCATACCATCCTGAGCGCGTCGGTAGAGCTCAATCGGGTACGGGGACACGGCTAGGCCTCCTTCATGAGGTCGGCCATGCGCCGCATCATCTCCTCCGGCGGGACGTCCTCGACGTGGGTGGCGACCGTCCAGCGATGCCCGAAGGGGTCGACGATATGGCCGTCGCGGTCGCCGTAGAACTGGTCGCTCGCGGGCCGCTCGACGGTCGCCCCGAGCTTCTCGGCCCGCTCCATCGTCACATCGACATCCTCGACGTAGATGAACATCGCGACCGGCGAGCCCTCGAAGCCGCCCGAGGGCGGGGCCTTGGTGCCCATGAACGGTGACGCGTCCTCGACCATCACGACCGAGTCGCCGATCTCGATCTCGGCGTGCGCGATCGCGCCGCCTGGGCCGGGAACGCGCATGCGCTCGGTCGCTCCGAACACCTCGGCGTAGAACTCCAGCGCTTTGGCCGCGCCGTCCACGACGAGCGCGGGGGTCACCCGGCGGTAGCCCTCGGGGATCGGCGGGGGCTTGGGCGTCGATGCCATCTGTTCTTCTCCTTGTCCGTCGCCGGGGATGCCGGCTGGTTCTCCGACTCAAGGACGATCGGCGGATCGGCGGATACGACATCGAGTCGGGGAATGTTCGCCAGCCGCCGTGAAGATGCTCGGTGCGCCGTTCGGGCGGCCGGCACGAGTGTCAATCGGGATCGCGGTGGCCGACGAAGCGCAGGAGCACCGCTGAGAGCTCACCGGTCGCGAGGAGCGACGCCTCCCAGTCAGCGACCAGCGTGGCGGTGGCCTTCTCGGTGGCGGGGTCGGGGATGTCGAGCGCTTCGAGGATGTCCCAGTAGAGGTAGGGGTGCCACGACCGGGTACTGGTCGGGAACCAGTGGCTGAGGGGGTGGTTCGATGTCGGCCGCGCGGTTGAGGTCGTGGTCGATGACATGGTCCTGTTCCCACTCCCACTCGACACGTTCGACCGCAGCGGCGGGGTCGGATGGGAGCCGTCCGTCGGAGCGGTAGGCACCGGTGGCCTCGAGTAGGCCGCGGAGCTGGGCGACCCAGCGGGCGTCGCGGCGATCGAACCGGTCGTGGAAGAAGTCGATGCACACCAGCTGCCCGCCAGCGCGCAACCAGCGGTGGACTTGTCCCAGAACTGCAGCCGGATCGTGGACGTGATGCAGGGTCCGGGTCGTGACGATGACGTCGAAGCCGGCCTCGTCGGCGACCCAGGTGGCCACATCGGTGCGGTGGTAGGCGAGCCGGCCGGGCGGGGCTTGATGTGCGCTCCGCTCTGCGAGATCGATCGCGCTCGGGTCGGGGTCGATGGCCGTGACGTCGTGGCCGGCCTGGGCCATCGCCAGGCTGAGCGCGCCAGCACCGCAGCCGATGTCGAGGACCTGCGCCGGCGGCGAGGGCAGGACCTCGGCCACCAGGCGCCAGAGCCGCCCGTGGGTGAGCTCGACCAGGACCGGCGACCGCCACAGGCTGTCCGCCAGGCCAGGCCAGCGCCGCAGATGGCGCAGGTCGGCGACGAAGTCGGGCGGGAAGTCAGCCACCCGTCATTCCGGTGCGCCACCGTCGCAGACACAGAACTCGTTGCCTTCCGGGTCGTTCATGAGGATCCAGGTCGTGCCGTGCTCGTGGAGGTGGTCGTCTCGGACCCGTCGGGCGCCCAGGGCTTCCAGGCGCGTCGCTTCAGCCTCGATGTCGGCTGTTTCGATGTCGAGGTGCATGCGGTTCTTGACGGTCTTGGCTTCGGGGACCCGCTGGAGGAGCAGCTTGGGGCCGGGCTTTCCGTTGGGTAGCAACAGGACGTAGGAGCCGGCGGTCCCGAGGCTCAGGTAGCCGAGGGCGGGTGCCCAGAACTCGGCGAGGCGCTCGGGGTTCGAGCAGTCGAGGACGAGCCCGATGGCGGGCGTGGGGTCGGTCATGGTGTAGTCATCCTTCCTTGATGGTGGCGGCGCCGAGGATGTGGGGTGAGGTTGGTCCGGGGATGCGGGTCTCTGGGATGCGCAACTGCTCGACGTCCGTGATGGTGAACCCGGCCTCTTCGATGGCGGTGTGGGTGTCGCGGTGGGCGTGGCAGCCGGCGCCGACGGTCGGCCACACGGTGGCGTCCAGAACGCGTTGGACCCGGGCCAAGCCTCGGGTATCGGCCCGAACGTGCTCGAAGAACCGCAGCTCACCGCTCGGCTTCAAGACACGGCGGATCTCGGCGAGCGCGGCAGGGACATCAGGCACCGAGCAGAGCACGAGCGACGCGACCACGGCGTCGAAGCTCGCATCGGCCGCCGGCAGATGGTCGGCGGTGCCATCGACCACGTCGATGGCGATGGCGGTCTCACTTGCCCGGGTCTCGGCGAGCGCTCGCAGGTGCGGCTCGGGCTCGACGGCCAGAACGCCGGTGACCCCGGCTGGGTAGTGAGCGAAGTTCATGCCGTTGCCCGCACCCACCTCGAGCACCCGCCCGGTGAGGCCGGCGAGGAGCTGGCCACGGCGCTCGCCAAAGCCGGCCTTCTCCATACGAGGGCTGGCCCAGGCGTAGAAGCGGGCGAAGAGCGGATGACTGACCTTGGTGCGGGCCATGGTGGTCTCCCCCGTGTGTGTTTCAGTGAGGAGTCGAGCGGCGATGAGGCCGCTGGCAGCAGTCAGGGCCGCGATGGTCAGGATGGCACCGCGCAGACCGACGACGTCCGCGGTGATGCCCGCGATCAGGGCGCCGATGGCGTAGCCGCTGTCTCTCCAGAGGCGGTAGACGCCGACGGCGGATGCCCGCCAAGTGGGGTGGGCGACATCCCCGATGGCAGCCAGCAGGGTCGGGTAGACGAACGCGGTGCCGACCCCGAGCGCCACGGCCGCAATCGCCCAAGCGGCCGCCCCGGTTGCCGTGGCGAACCCGGCGAGGGCCGTGGCCTGGATGAGCATGCCGGCCACGATGAGGGGCTTGCGGCCGGTGCGGTCCGAGGCTGCGCCGGTGACGAGTTGGCCGGTGGCCCACACTGCCGGGTAGAGGGCGGCGAGGAGTCCGACCTCGGCGACGCTCAGGCCCTCGGCGGCGAACAGGATCGGCAGGAGTCCCCAGGCAAGGCCGTCGTTGAGGTTGTTGACCATTCCGGCCTGGTTGATGGCGAGCAGGCTGCGGTCTCGCCACGCTGTCTCGACGAGGACCTGTCGCAACGTGAGCGGCGGGGCCGGCGTGGTGTCGTTGGCGGCTTCGAGTTCGGCGTGGCCGCGAGTCTCACGGACGAACACCGCGGATAGGCCGAGGCCGATGGCGATATAGGCGGCACCGAGCAGGAACGGCTCGGGTCGCAGGCCGTGATTGGTGGCGATCCACCCGGTGGCTGCGGCGGTGGCGGCGAGAGCGCCGTAGCCGGCGGCCTCGTTGAGTCCCATGGCCAGCCCGCGGCGCTCGGGACCGGCGAGGTCGATCTTCATGATCACCGTGGTCGACCAGGTCAGGCCTTGATTGACGCCCAGCAGGACATTCGCGGCCACGACCCACCCCCACGTCGGTGCCCAGATCAACATGAGCGGCACGGGGATGCCCACCAGCCACCCCGCGACCAGCACCGGTTTACGACCGACTCGGTCGGCGAGCGTTCCGGCGACCAGGTTGGTAAGGGCCTTGGTGATCCCGAAGGCCACAATGAAGGTCAGCCCGGCGGTATAGGCAGTGAGCCCGAACTCCCGCTCACCGAGGAGCGGCAGGACGATGCGTTCCTGGCCGATGGTTCCGCCCACCAGGGCGTTCACTGCGACGAGAAGGCTGAACTGGGCCAGGTTCGCCCGCAGCCCCAACCGCACCCCGGTCGGCGGTGGGTGGTCGTGCGCGGCCGTGGTAACCGCCATGGTCACCCGGTCGCGAGCGGCTCATGGGTGGCGGCGGCCCAGTCGCCAGGTCCGCCGACCGTCACCGCGACACCTGGTCGGCCAGCGCGCTCGAGGATGCTCGCCGCGGTAGCGGCCCGTTCACCGTGCCCGCACATCACGGCCTCGACGTCGTCAAGCCGGTCGGCCACGTCGGGAAGGCGGCCGAGCTCGAGGTGGGTGACCCCAGGAACGTGGCCGTCTGCGTGTTCCCGGTCCTGGCGCACGTCCAACACGCCGGGCCCCGCGTGGCTGGCGTCGGTCAACGCGGTGGTCAGGGTGGGCAGACCCGCTGCCGTCCAGGCGGTCATACCACCGGCTAGCTCGCCGACGATCCGGTCGTAGCCGATCTGGTGACACTGGCGCACCAGCTCGGCGCGGTCCTGGTCCGCGCCGACCACGAACACGAGCGATGCGTCCCGCTCGACCAGCCAGCCCAGCCACGATGCGAACTGCGCCCGCAGCGGGATTGCCAGCACGCCCGGGACGTGACCCGCAGCCCAAGCGGACACGGGTCGTGTGTCGATCACGGCTGCGCCGCTGTCGAGGAGCCGCCGGAAGGCATCGAGGCTGAGCGCGGGCAACCCGGGTTGGGGGACGCCAAGGACCGGGGGCCCGGCCCGGTTCACCTCACGCAAGTCATGAAAGTACGGCGGGTAGCTTCCGAGCCCATCGAGGAGCGCCTTGACGAAACCGTCCTCGCCCGGCGCGGCGAGCAGCCGGTTGGAGCGCCGCTCGTCGCCGACGGTCGTCCAGCGGCGATCACCCGCGGGCGCCGAACAGAAGCTCCCCGCACCATGAGTCGGGTACACGGCCAGGTCGTCGGGCAGCGTCCACAGCTTGTCGTGTAGCGACCGCCACAACGCCCGAGCCAGCTCCTCGGTTCGGCCCGGGGCGATCAGGTCGGTCCGGGCCACCGCACCGACCAGCAGCGATCCGCCGGTGAACACCCCGACGCGGCGGTCGCCGTCGCGGAGGAGATAGGCCAGGTGCTCGGGGGTGTGCCCCGGGGTCGACAGCGCCTGGAGCGACAGACCGCCCAGATCGACGACCTCACCGTCGTTCATCGGCCGGTGCGGCCATTCCAGGCCACCTGCCGCCGGGGCGACCACCGTGGTCCCGTACAAGGCCAGCTCGCGGCTGCCGGTCACGAAGTCCGCATGCAGATGCGTCTCGACGCTGAACGCCACGCGCGCGCCACGGCGTTCGGCCTCCGCGAGGAAGGGACCGGGATGCCGGCCCGGGTCCACGACCGCGAGCCGACGGTCGCCCAGGTCGATCAGCCACGACGTGTTCCCCAAGCCCTCGTCGCGCACAGGCGTGACGATGCTCATCGTGGTGCCGCCGTCTCGTGGCCTACCGCAACCGGCAGCCCGGCGCGGCGCCAGTCCGGGAACCCGTCTTCCAGTCGCAATGCCCTAACGCCGCGACGACGCAGTGCACGCACTGCGTCGTCCGCGAAGATGCAGTACGACCCTCGGCAGTACGCCACCACGTCATCAGCCGTGGGAAGGCGCCGCACCCGTGTGCGCAACTCATCGGGAGGCACCGACACCGCCCCCGGTACATGGCCGGCGAGGAACTCGGCCGCTGGACGGACATCGAGCACCAGCGGCCGCGGATCGTGCCCCAACCGCTCAGCAAGTTCGGCGCGGGTGATCGTCTCGAGCTCGCTCCGGTCGCCCAGGTAATCGACCGTCAGCCGATCCAACGCCGCGGCGTGCGCCTGAGTCGTGGCCCGCAAGGCAGCCCACAGATCCTCCACCGCCGCGCCTGCTAGCGCGTAGACGACTCGGTTGCCGTCTCGCTCGGTGGTCACCAACCCCGCGCCCAGCAGCACCTGGAGATGAGACGACGTGTTCGCCACGCCCTGGCCGATCTCCGTGGCCAACCGCTCCACCGATCGGGGCCCCTGTGCCAGCACATCCAACAGCTCCAGGCGCCGGCCCGACGACAACGCCTTGCCCACCGCCGCGAACCCGTCGAACAGCCGCGTCTTGCTCGAAGCCGAACCCACGATCGCGAGAGTAGCCCCATTCCTCAACTATTCAAGAGATTTCTTGAATTGTTCGGCTTCTCCGCCCTCATGGGTTGACGTCAGGTTGGGTTGCCAGCAGTGATGATCCAGATGGAGGCGCCGAGGCGAACCCCGTCCGGCTGCGTGTGATCGGCCAGAACGGCACGGACGGCGTCGAGCGCTGTGGGCCGTTGATCTTCGGGCATTGCGTCGAGGGCGGCGCGACCTGGTCCGGTGCCAGCGAGGTAGCCCGCGGCCTCGTCGGGGTCTGCGCCGAGGGCGAGGGTCAGTGTCACCGACTGGAACTGCGGATCGGCGTACCCGGCCGCGTGCAGGGCCCGCGCGACATGGTCTGCGTCGGATTGGGCGAACATGCCCCGTCCGCTGGCCTCGGCGTCGGGGAGGTTGCCGTAGCGCAGTAGCGCCGCGCCCGGGATCGTGAGCCAATCGTTGGCACGAGGGGTTGCAACGTGGCGATACACAGCCGGCCGCCGGAGCGCGCGTCGAATGTTGGCGAGCCCGGCGACTTCGTCCGCGAAGAACATGGTCCCGAAGCGGCTGATCGCCACATCAGCTCGTCCAGTGAAGCCATAGGTCTGCACATCGCCTTGGACGAGTGTGGTGTTCGAGAGACCGGACACCTCGGCTCGGCGGCGGGCGACTTCAAGCATTGGCTCGGACAGGTCGATGCCGTAGACGCAACCGGTCGGTCCGACGACCTGTGCTGCGGCCACGGCAGTAGCACCGCACCCGCAACCGACGTCCACGACTGTCTCGCCGACGGCCAGCTGGGCGGCCGCCAGGAGCGCCTCTGCGATGGGGGCCAGGATGTGGTCGCGTCGATCGGCGTCGACGACCCAACGGTGCCCGCTGTCACCATTCCATGCCTCGTACTCGTCGGTGTTGGCGATCTTCATCACGGTTCGTCGACCTCCAGGACTTGGCGCAGCCGCTCGGGCGCCGTCGCCTCGTCGGTGATTCCGAGGCGCCGACCCAGCCGGTGGATGGTCAGGCGGCCGGTGCCATGAGCGAGCAGCCCGCGGCCTCGGGTGGCGAATGCGACGAGCCCACTTGTGTCGACGCCTGCCGGCCGCTCGGCGATCACGGCGGACGCCGTGTCGGCGATCGCGTCGGCGGCCCGGCTGATCACGCCGAGCAGTTCCATGATGCGGTCGGGGTCGTAGCCCGAGGCGAGCGCATCGGCGGTGAGCTGGAGCAGAGATGGGCTCGGTACGCAGTAGCGGTCCGGGCCGCACGCCTCGATCACGCCGGTGGCGAGCATGTCATCGATGCGATCGGGCACTAGGTCGGGCAGCAGCCGGGCGAGTTGTTCGGCGGTCGCCGGCACGCCGGGCTCGTCGATGTGCACGAGCTGATCGGGCCCCAAGCCGAGGACCTCGCCCAGCTCGGCGCCGTCCCGCCACGCCGAGAGCAGGTCACGGATGCCGGCCAACGAATAGCCGCGCTCCTGGAGACGGGCGATCAGCTGCAGCCTCAACAGGTGACTCGCACCGTAGATCCCAACCCGGCCCTGCCTCCGTGGCGGGGGAAGCAGAGCCACCGTCTGGTACTCGCGGATCGTCCGCACCGGCAGCTCGACCCGCCGGGCCAGCTCGTCGACCGTCAGCTCGAGGGTCGGGTCACGTGTGGCATCGGTCGCATCGGGTCCCATGGCCCTAGACGCTACCGACCAACACCGTTACGGTAAATACCGTGACGATTTCTGCTGAGCAGATCCTCGAGGCATTGCGCGGCGCCTGGCCCACAGTCGGGCTCGTAGCCGAGCCCCGGTTGCTGACGGGTGGGTACTGGGCGACGATCCTCCATCTCCGCCTGACGGGCATCCCTGACGGTGTGCCTGACGACGTCGTACTACGGGTCGTCCCCAACCCTGACATGGGCGCCAAGGAGATCGCCGTTCAGGTCGCCCTGGCCGAAGCCGGCGCGCCCACCCCGACCGTCCACCTCACCGGCCCGGCCGGCGGACCGCTTGGCGACGCGTGGGCCGTCATGGATCTCGCACCCGGCCATCCTCTCCTCGCAGGGCTCGACGGCGCCGCCGCGCTCCGCGACCTGCCCCGCCACCTGGCCCGCCTCCCCGCGCAACTCGCCGAGACCATGTCCGCTGTCCACAACATCGACCCCGGCCCCGTTGTGAAACGCGCACGCGCCGCCGCGCCCACCGTCGCGCTGACCGTGGACGAGCTCCGGCCGCACCTGCGAGCCGGCGCCGAGCTCGCTGGACGCCACGACCTCGTCGACGTGCTCGACACCCTCGCACGCCACACGCCGACTCAGGGCGACGACGTCGTCTGCCACGGCGACCTCCACCCGTTCAACCTCCTCCTCGACGGTGACCGGATCAGCGTCCTCGACTGGACCGCCGCTTTGGTCGCCCCGCCCGCCTACGACGTCGCGCTCACCCGGCTGCTCCTGCGCTACCCGCCCCTCGCCGCCCCACCGGCGCTCCGTCCTCTCATCGGCGCAGGTGCCAGAGCGCTGGCCCGACGCTTCGTGCACCGCTACCACCACGCCAACCCCACCGCCGATCTGACCAACCTCGACTGGTATACCGGACTGCACGCCACTCGCGTCCTCATCGACCTCGCCACCTGGCACAGCACCGGCGACGCCCGTGCCACCGGTCACCCGTGGACACTCATCGCGCCCGGCGCCGTCACCGAACTCACCCGCATCACCGGCATCGGGCTGATCCGATCCAAGGCAGAGCATCAAGCTCATGCGAACCGGCGTTGAGTCCGGCTCACGTGCCCTGTGATCGACGCGCGACGAACAGCGACCGCCGCAAGAGCCCAGCCTCGATAGCCGAGATGGCCTGCCGACGCTCGGCTTGCATCCTTTCGTACTCCTGGCGACCGAGCATCTCGATCATGTCCGCGACGAACTGCTCCGCCACGTCGAGCTTCCGGGACGCTGTCGAGAAGTAGTCGGCGGTGAGGTCTCGCTCCTCGACGTCCACGAAGCCGGCCGAGCGGAGCAGGCTCGGATAGCTGGTGCGCAGGCCGCAGTTGGGCGGCCCAGCCTCGATCGCTCGCCGCTCGTCGGCGGCAGTCAGACCCGTGGCCGGGAAGATCGCGGTGAACGCTGTCCGTCCCCCGTGGCAAAGCGCTTGGAACGTCGCTCGTAGCGTGGCCAGCTTGGGACGCAGACAACACAGGACGTCAGTGTGGATGGCCGCGTCGAAAGCCCCCGCTCGCAACGGGAGCATCTGGCCGCGGGCCGCGAGCGCCCAGGCCCGGCCACCCAGGTCTTCCCTGGTTGCCCGGCGCGCCGCGGTGGCGAGTCCCTCGAAGGGGACGTCGGTGAGAACCACCCGGCAGCCGGTCTGGCGCGCCAGATAGAGACCGGGCCAGCCCTGGCCGCTGCCGACGTCCAGAAGCCTGCTACCGGGACCCAGACCGAGCTTCCCGGCTAGGGCATTGACCTCAGCGAGCGTCGCGTAGCCGTTGGCGCCGAAGTCACTCCCGAGCGTCAGCAGCTCGACCTCGCGAGCAACCCGGTGCTCGCCCACCGCGTACGTCAGCCGGGCACGGTCGACGCCTTCCTCAGATGTGGCCGCCGGTGCCCGCGGCCGACACCCCGGGCACGACCTCATGGCGCCGGGTCGAGCACTCTTGGTGTCGAGGCCACCGCAATCCTCCTTGGCTGGGTGTCTCCCCCTTGTAAGACGAGAGTCAGACGACCGCTATTGCAATACTCGTGCGGCCGGATTCGTCCTTACCGGTAGACGAGCCACGAACGGGACGACGGGGCGTTTGGTGCGGTGCTGAAGACGAGCGACAGAGCGGCATTCCAGCAGCTCGCTCGCGACGAGCTGGCCGGCCTCTATGCACTGGCGCGCCGGCTGACAGGCCGCGACGCCGAGGACCTCGTACAAGAGGCGCTGTTGCGGGCGTGCCGATCCTTCACGTCGCTACGTGACCCGCAAGCGGGTGGCCAGTGGCTACGGGTGATCCTCACCAATGTGTGGCGCGACCGGCTTCGCAAGGACAGGCGTGAGCCAACCGAGGTCTCACTCGACGACGCGGAAAGCTTCTCGCTGTACCGCACGCTGGTCGACGAGGACCCCTTCCCCTACTCGGACACGCTGCACCTGGACTTCCTAGGTGGCTTCTCCGAGCACGACATCCACACCGTGCTGCAGCGGCTGCCGGCTCGCTATCGCGCCCCGCTGCTGCTGCGCTACACGGAGGGGTTCCCGACGAAGCAGATCGCCCGGTTGCTCGAGCTGCCGCTCGGCACGGTGCTGTCACAGCTTCATCGGGGCCGCAAGCTGTTCGAGCGGGCGCTCTGGGACTACGCGATCGAGTCTGGCGCGATGAACGGAACGGCGGCGCGACGAGAGGATGCCCCATGGACCGGGTGATCACCTGCAGTGCAGCCGTCGAGCAGCTCTGGGCGTTCTTGGATCACGAGCTGGACGACCAAGACCAACAGGCTGTCGAAGCCCACCTCGCCTTCTGTCGACGCTGTTGTGGCGAGCTGGAGTTCGCCAAGCACCTCCGACGCCTCCTCGCTGCGAGAGGCACCACCGAGCTACCGGCTGAGGTACGGGCTCGACTGGACCGGTTCGTCGACGACCTCGCCGAGATTGCCCCGGAGGGTGGCACGCCATGAGCAACGACCTGATGTTCCAGAACGAGATCCGCGACATCGTGCATGCGGCCTACGGCGCCATCACAACGGGGGCAGGCCTGGCGATGGCTCATCGCTTCTACTCCGACGAGGAGCTCGCGGACGTCCCGGCAGCAGCGGTGGACTGGGCGCTGGGGGTCGGCAACCCGGTGCGGCACGCTGGGCTGTCGGAGGGCGAGGTCGTGCTCGACGTCGGGTCAGGAGGAGGGATCGACACGGTGCTGGCCGCCCAGCGGGTGGGCCCGGCGGGCCGGGTGATCGGCCTCGATGCGCTGCCCGAGATGTGCGAACGAGCTCAGGCAGCCGCGAGCGCGGCGGGTGTCGCCCAGTGGTGCGACTTCCAGGAGGGCGAGATGGAGGCCATCCCGCTTCCCGACGAGTCCGTCGACGTGGTGATCTCCAACGGCGTTATCAACCTCTCGCCCCGCAAGAGCCGCGCCTTCGCGGAGATCACCCGCGTGCTGCAGCCGGGCGGCCGGATCTGCGTCTCCGACCTCGTGGTCAACAACGACCTGCCACCCGAGGTCCTCTCGTTGGGACCCGCCTGGGCCGGCTGCATCGCCGGCGCGCTGTCCGAACGGATCTTCCGCGGCAAGCTCGACCGCGCTGGGCTGGTCGATATCCAGATGAGCGAACGAAGCATGCTCACGCTCGACGACGTCGCGCTCTATCCGCTGTTCACGCCCGAAGTGCTGTCGCTCATGCGCCGCGTCCTACCCGACGACACACGCCAGCACATCGCCACGAGCGTGATCGTCCGAGCGCGCAAGCCCGCAGTACCCATCCCAAAGACAGCCGTCAGCTGCCCTGACGCGTCGGCTCTGGTGCAACGCCTGGATGATGTCGCGGCAGTCGAGGCCGGTGGAGTCACGGTACGAGCACTGAAGCGAGTGGATGAGGTCGAGCTCACCGTGAAAGACATCGAATCGGGTCACACCACCCCGTTCCACTCTCACAGTCACGCCCACCGGGGCATCGTCATGACCGGCACTGGCATGCTGCAGCTGACCGGGCGACGACTATCGCTCACACCGGGCGACGTGTTCTCCATCGCACCCAACGAGCCCCACGCCATCGCGAGCGAAGGCCCCGGATCGCTGCGGTTGGTGTGCATTGACTGCTTCGCCGACTCGGCAACCTGACGATCGAGTCGGGGATCTATTGCATCGACGCCGACAGGCAATACCGCTGACCGGCCTCTCGTCCTTCTAGGTGCAAGGGACGTGGAGGTGGTCCGATGTCGACGAAGAGCGAGCCTGCGGTGGAGCCTGCGCTGTTGCGAGCCTCCGTCCGTGAGAAGTACCGCGAGGTAGCGCTACACCCGGACGGGGACTTCCACTTCCATACGGGCCGGCCGCTCGCCGAGCTGCTCGGCTACGACCGCGAGTTCGTCTCCACTTTGCCGGATCGGGCGGTGGAGTCGTTCGCCGGTGTGGCGAACCCGTTCTCGCTTCGGCCCATCAGCCCGGGCGACCGAGTCGTCGAGGTCGGGTCGGGCGGCGGGTTCGACTCGATCGTCGCCGCGCACCTCGTGGGCCCCGACGGCCAGGTCGTCGGGATCGACATGACCCCCGAGATGCTGGCCAAGTCACAGGAGACGGCACGGCTGCTCGGGTTGGGCCACGTCGAGTTCCGCGAGGGTCTCGCAGAGGTGCTTCCGGTCCAGGATGGCTGGGCCGACGTCGTGATCTCCAACGGTGTGTTGAACCTGATCGCCGACAAGGACCGGGCCTTCGCCGAGATCCACCGGGTCCTACGCCCGGGCGGTCACATGCAGTTCGCCGACATCGCCATCGGCCGACCTATGCCCGCCGACGCGGTCTGCAACATCGACCTTTGGACCGACTGCATTGCCGGCGGCCTGTCGTGCGACGGCTGGCAGGAAGTCATGCGTATCGCCGGGTTCACCGACCTCGAGATCGGCCCGCCCATCGACACGTTCGACGGCGCCAGGGGCGAGGCGAACGCCCGCCGGTTCGAGGTCTACGGCTACCCGTTCCTGGCCCACAAGCCGCCGTACCAACCGACGACGAAAGAGGACTGAGCCATGTCGACCCTCCAATACAGCTACGAGACCTGCCTCGACGGCTCGGTGAAGAACGCCTGGAGTGTGGACGACTGCTTCCAGGGTCGAGACTTCGACTTCACCAAGCCGTTCCTGCCCGACCGGATCGCCGGAGTCAGTGGCATCGGATGCCTCAGCGACACCGAGAAGCGCAAGCTGAACCAGATCCGCGGCAACAGCTACTGCCACATCTTCGCCTTCGTCGAGGAGTACATCGTGCCCATGGTCGTCGACCACGCCCGCGGCGACGTGTACGGCGACGAAACGCGCCTGTGGTCCCTCTTGCGCTTCGCCGAGGAGGAGGTCAAGCACCAGGAGATGCTGCGCCGCGCCTGCAGTCAGTTCGAGGCGGGGTTCGGCACCAGCTGCGGCCTCGTGCCCGGGCGCGAACAGGTCGCCGGCGTCGTCCTCGGCACCTCGCCCCTGACCGCGTTGCTGCTGACGAGCATGATCGAGTGGTTTACCCAGCTCCACTACGTCGAACACGTCCGTGACCGTGCCGAGCTCGACGAGCTGTTCCGGGACATCCTGCGCTTCCACTGGATCGACGAGTCCCGGCACGCCCGGCTCGACAGCCTGCTCATCGACGAGGTCACGAGCGACCTCGGACCCGAGGAGCGCGAAGCAGCGGTGGACGGGCTCCTCGAGTTGGGCAACGCCGTCGACGGGCTGCTCGCTCAGCAGGTCGAGCTCGACATCGACGCGTTGCAGATCGCCACCGGCCGTACCTTCAGCGAGCCCGAACGAGCAGAGATCCGCACCCACCAGCAGCGGGCGTATCGCTGGACCTTCCTCGTCTCGGGGCTCGAGCACCCCAACTTCGTCCGCATCGTCGAGCAGCTCACGACCGGCGGTGCCGAGAAGGTGGCCCAAGCCGCGACCGCGCTCTCCGCATGACCCGGTCGTCGGTCCACGCCACAGTCGGATCGGGACTCAGCAAGGTCTCAATGAGTCTCGCCGGGGGGACCGCGGGGAGACCGGCTAACCACTGATACGGACATGCCCGTCGACCAGCCCTGACGCGTCGACGAGTCACAAGCCTCCGGAGCTGTGTCGCAGGTTCGAGTCCTGCCGAGGGCACCCCCTTTTCTGCAGTGTGACCAGGGGGGTGACCGCGGCGCTGGTCGCCGTCGGCGTCGTGGCCGGCCTGGCCGTGTTCGGCGGCGGGCTGCCGGCGCTGATGCTGGGGCGTAATCAGCGGTCAGCTCTCGGCCATATCGCCATCAAGCCGTCGGGCGAGGCTGTCGGCTGCCGCCTGGTCCCGGGCCGGGCGGAAGTGGCCGTAGACGCTCATGGGTACGGCCGGCGACGACCACCCGCCCCGGCCGGCGACAGTCACCGGGTCGTAGCCGTCCGCGAACATCGACGTCGCCATCCAGTGCCGGAACTGGTGGGGCGTGACCTTCTCGGCGCCGGGCACCCTTTCCCTGATGCGATTGAAGCGCTGGTTCGCTCCGTCCGGGTGCGAGGGCTTGGAGCCGTCCGGCGACTCGGCGCGGGTGAACACATGGGCGTCATCGCCAAGGCCACCGGCCGCCAGGGCTCGCTCGACGCAGCGCCTCCGGTGCGCCCGCACGATCTCGACCGTCTTGTCGTCGAGGGCCAGGGCGTAGTCGACGTCAGCCTTCGTGCCTTTCTCCGCCGTGCCGCCCTTCACCCGGGCCAGCGCCGCCGTGAACGTCACGGTGCCCTCGTCGAGGTCGAGGTGCCGCCACCGGAGGGCGACCATCTGGCCTCGGCGGGCTCCCGTCACGGCGGCTAGGCGGAGGTAGCAGATCATGTCGGCGTCGGCGGCCTCCAGGATCGCCACCAACACGTCATCAGGCGGCGCCTGGCGCCGTGCCTTGCGTGGCTTCGGTGGCTCGATGCGATCCGCCGGGTTGGACACGATCAGGTCCCAGCGGACGGCCTGCGTCAGCGCGGAGTGCAGGATCGCGTGCATCCGCCGCACGGTGGACTCCGCCATCCCGCTGGCTCGCCACGAGCTGTAGAGGTTGTCGACGTCGACCGGGCGCAGGCGGTCGAGAACGACGTCGCCGAGCTGCGGCGTGATGTGGTTGCGGATGCGGGCGAGCGTGGCGTCGGGCTGGCCGGGCGAGCGTTCCTCCCAGCCGGGCCGGCGGTGCTCCACCCAGCGCTCCATGAGCTGGCCCACGGTCACGCCCGACGACGGCAGCGTACGCCGGGCCTCGACCTCGGTCACGAGCTTCGCCAGCTCGGTCTCAGCCTGCTGGCGGCCCCGCCTCGTGTTCGGCGCCCGGATCGTGCGGAAGACCGGCTTGCGCTTGCCCGTGAGAGGGTCCTTGGCGTTGACGACGAGCTGCCAGGCGTCGCCTCCCCGGTACCGCACATGACCTCGCAAGAGCGGGGATCGTAGGCCGTTCTGACGCCCGTTGGTTGGCAAGGACGTTGGCAGAGGTTCTGGCGACGGGCCTGAAGTCCCCTCTGACCTGGGTGGGCGCGGAGGGAGTCGAACCCCCGACATCTGCCTTGTAAGGGCAGCGCTCTAGCCAACTGAGCTACACGCCCGGGAAGGGTCGAGGGTACCGCCTGGCGGCGCCTCGGCCCGAGCCCGGTGGGAC
>JBKPHT010000090.1:0-15249 GCA_046730015.1 Actinomycetota bacterium | reverse complement strand
GGGACCATCCTCGCGCTGCGAAGACCTCTCAGCGGCCCCGCCTGCCACGATCTTGCGGTGGCTGGCGAGCTCCGGTACCGCAAGGACCTGTACAGGGGCACGGCCGAGTACTACGACCGGTTCCGGCCGCCGTACCCGGTGGCGCTGCTCGACGACTTGCGAGCGAAGGTGCCGCTCGGCAGCAGCGGCCGACTGCGCGGGACGAGCGAGGACGTCCCTGGTCAGGGCTTGCGCCCGACACCGACGTAGACCGGGGTCGGTCGCCCGACGGGCGAGACCGGTCGGCTCCCGTCGGGGCGCCACTGGTCGATCTGGACCAGCCCGGGCTCGGCCATGTCCAGGCCGTCGAAGAACCGGGCGATGTCGGTGCGGCTGCGCACCACGAACGGCTGCCGGATCGCCTTGTTGAGACGCGCGGCCGCCTCGGTCATGCCCTCGGCGCCGAAGTCGAACGAGGGGTGGGCGATCGTCAGGCAACTGCCGCTCGGCACGGCCTGCAGCAGCCGGTCCACGATGCCGGCGGGGTCGTCCTCGTCGGGGACGAAGTTCAGCGTCGTCAGCAGCATGACGGCCACCGGTCGGGTGAAGTCCAGCGTCTCCCCGGCCTGACCCAGGATCGCCTCCGGGTCGCTCAGGCTGCCGTCGACGTATGCGGCGACGCCCGCCGCGGCGCCGCTGAGCAGGGAATGAGCGTGGGCCAGCACCACGGGGTCGTCGCCCACGTAGACGAAGCGGGAGTCGGGCGCGGCGAGCTGGGCGACCTCGTGGACGTTCTTCGCCGGGGGGATGGCCGCGCCGACGATCAGGAACTGGCCGATGCCCACCTCGCCGGTGAGGTAGCGCACGGCCCGCCCCATGAACGCACCCAGGGAGCGGACCGCGGCGCGCGCCGTGCCGATCCCGCCGGGCAGCGCGTCGCCCAGGTCCTCGGCCAGCTCCCGGTCTGCGGCGAAGTTGCCGTCACCACCGGCCAGGTAGTTCAGGACCCGCGCCGGATAGGCGACGCCGGTGTCGATCGCGAACGGACCCTCGTCCTCCACGCTCGAACTCAGCGGCTGATCTGGCAACGACGCGTCTCCCCCGCAGCACTCGTCGACAGGCAGTCTAGGAAGTCGAGACGCTGTCGGCGCAGGCGGTCGGGGAGCCCGGCCTCGTGCTCGCCGGTGGCTACGGTCGTGGGCGTGCCGGTCGTGCTGCGGCCCGAGGGCCTGACCCGGGAGGACGTCGTCGCCGTCGCCCGCGCGCGTGCCGCAGTCCGGCTGTCCGAGGAGGCCGTGGCGGCCATGGCGGCCACCCGGGCCAACGTCGAGGCCCTGGCGGCCTCCGCCGACCCGGTGTACGGCATCTCCACCGGCTTCGGGGGCCTCGCCACCCTGCGGATCCCGCCGGAGCAGCGGGGCCGGCTCCAGCGCTCGCTCGTCGCCTCCCACGCCGCCGGCATGGGCGACCCGGTCGAGCCCGAGGTCACCCGGGCGATGGTGCTGCTGCGTGCCCGCACGCTGGCCACCGGGATCACCGGGGCGCGGCCCGAGCTGGCCGCCGCCCTGCTGCGCCTGCTGGACGAGGATCGCCTGCCCGAGGTCCCCGAGTTCGGCTCGCTCGGCTGCAGCGGCGACCTGGCGCCGCTGGCCCATGTCGCCGACGCGCTCGACCTGACCCTGGAGGCCAAGGAGGGGCTGGCGCTGATCAACGGCACCGACGGCATGCTGGGCATGCTCGTGCTGGCCTGCGCCGACCTGGCCGGGCTGTTGCGGGTGGCCGACGTGGCCGCGGCGATGAGCGTGGAGGGCCTCCTCGGCACCGACCGGGCCTTCGCCGCCGATCTCGTCGCCCTCCGCCCCCATCCGGGCCAGCAGGCGTCGGCCGCCAACATCGCGGCCCTGCTGGCCGGCTCGGCCATCGTCGCATCGCACCGCACCGACGACCCCCGCGTGCAGGACGCCTACTCGCTGCGGTGCGCCCCCCAGGTGCACGGCGCCGCCCGCGACGCCCTGGGCTTCGCCGAGGTGTGCGCCGACCGCGAGCTGGCGTCCGCCATCGACAACCCGGTGGTGCTGCCCGACGGCCGGGTCGAGTCGGTGGGCAACTTCCACGGGGCGCCGCTGGCCCATGCCTGCGACCTGCTGGCCATTGTGGTCGCCGACGTCGCAGCGATGAGCGAGCGGCGCACCGACCGGTTCCTCGACGCCGCCCGGAGCCACGGTCTGCCCCCCTTCCTCGCGCACGAGCCGGGTGTCGACAGCGGCCTGATGATCGCCCAGTACACCGCAGCGGCCCTGGTGGCCGAGTGCCGCCGGCTGGCCGTCCCGGCCAGCGCCGACAGCATCCCCACCTCGGCCATGCAGGAGGACCACGTGTCGATGGGCTGGTCGGCCGCCCGCAAGCTGCGGACGGCGCTCACCCACGTGTCCCGAGTGCTGGCGGTCGAGCTGGTCACCGCGGCGCGGGGCATCGACCTGCGGTCCCCGCTCGACCCGGCGCCGGCGACCGGCGCGGTCCGCGACGCCCTGAGGGCCGGCGGGGTGGGCCCGCCGGGCCCCGATCGGCTGCTGGCCCCCGAGTTGGCGGCGGCGGCCGGCCTGGTGACCGACGGAACCGTCGTGCGGGCGGCCGAGCGGGAGGTGGGCGCCCTTGCCTGAGGAGCCGCGCACCGTCCGGGCGCCCCGCGGTCCCGACCGGAGCTGCAAGGGCTGGGCCCAGGAGGGCGCCCTGCGGATGCTCATGAACAACCTCGACCCCGAGGTGGCCGAGCGTCCCCAGGACCTGGTCGTCTACGGCGGGACCGGGCGGGCGGCGCGCAGCTGGGCGGCGTTCGACGCCATCGTGGCCGGACTGCGGGGGCTGGAGGACGACGAGACCCTGCTCGTGCAGTCGGGCAAGCCGGTGGCGGTGTTCCGCACCCACGAGTGGGCGCCGCGGGTGCTGATCGCCAACGCCAACCTGGTGCCCGACTGGGCCACGTGGGACGAGTTCCGCCGCCTCGAGGCCCTCGGGCTCACCATGTACGGCCAGATGACCGCCGGGTCGTGGATCTACATCGGCACCCAGGGCATCCTCCAGGGCACCTACGAGTGCTTCTCCGCCATCGCCGAGCGCCGCTTCGGCGGCAGCCTCGCCGGGACGGTGACGGTGACCGCGGGGCTGGGGGGCATGGGCGGCGCCCAGCCGCTGGCGGTGACGATGAACGGCGGCGTGGCCGTGGTCGTAGAGGTCGACCCCGCCCGGATCCGGCGCCGGCTCGAGACCCGCTACCTCGACGTGGCCGCCGACGACCTCGACGACGCGCTGGCCCGGGCCGAGGCGGCGCGGGCCGACCGCCACCCGCTGTCGATCGGGCTGCTGGGCAACGCCGCCGAGGTGCTGCCCCGCCTCGCGGAGCTGGGCGCGCCTGTCGACATCGTCACCGACCAGACGCCCGCCCACGACCCGCTGAGCTACGTCCCCGCCGGCCTGACGCTCACTGAGGCCGACGAGCTGCGCCGGCGCGACCCCGAGGGCTACACCGCGCGGGCCCGGGAGTCGATGGCCCGGCACTGCGCTGCGATGGTCGCCTTCGCCGACCGGGGCGCCGAGGTGTTCGACTACGGCAACAGTCTGCGGCGCGAGGCCCAGCTCGGCGGGTTCGAGCGGGCCTTCGACTACCCGGGCTTCCTGCCCGCCTACATCCGGCCGCTGTTCTGCGAGGGTAAGGGGCCGTTCCGGTGGGCGGCCCTGTCCGGCGACCCGGCCGACATCGGGGTCACCGACAAGGCCGTGCTCGACGAGTTCCCGGAGAACGAGGCGCTGGCCCGGTGGATCCGCCTGGCGTCGGACCGGGTGGCGTTCCAGGGTCTGCCCGCCCGCATCTGCTGGCTTGGCTTCGGCGAGCGCGACCGGATGGGCCTGCGGTTCAACGAGCTCGTGGCGGCCGGCAAGGTGCAGGCGCCGATCGTGATCGGGCGCGACCACCTCGACTCCGGCTCGGTGGCGTCTCCCTACCGCGAGACCGAGGCCATGCGCGACGGCTCCGACGCCATCGCGGACTGGCCGCTGCTCAACGCCCTGCTCAGCACCGCCAGTGGGGCCAGCTGGGTGTCGATCCACCACGGCGGCGGGGTGGGGATCGGCCGGTCGATCCACGCGGGGATGGTGGTCGTCGCCGACGGCACCGACCTGGCCGCCCGGAAGCTCGAACGGGTGCTCACCAACGACCCGGGCAGCGGCGTCGCCCGCCACGCCGACGCCGGCTACCCGGAGGCGCTGCGGGTCGCCCGGGACACCGGGATGCAGCTGCCGATGACGCCGTGACCCGCTACTGGGCCGCGCGTGCCCTGCTGCCCGGGGGCGTGGCCCCGGGCGCCGTGCTCGACTGCGGCGACGACGGCCGGCTGGCTGCCGTCCGGACCGGCGTCAACCGGGTGCCGCCCGGGGCGACGGCGCTGGGCGGGCTTGTGATCCCCGGCCTGGTCGACGCCCACTCCCACGCCTTCCACCGGGCGCTGCGGGGGCGCGCCGCAGGCGGCGACTTCTGGGCCTGGCGGTCGGGGATGTACGCCCTGGTCGACCGGCTGGACCCCGACACGCTGGCGGCGCTGGCCGCCGCCGCGTTCGGCGAGCTGGTCCTGGCCGGGGTCACCACGGTCCACGAGTTCCACTACCTCCACCAGCCGGCGGGGATGGACGACGCCGTGTGCGAGGCCGCCCGGCGGGCCGGCATCCGGCTGGTGCTGCTCGACGCCTGCTACCTGCGGGCCGGCTTCACCGGTGAGGCGCTCGACCCGGTGCAGCGGCGGTTCAGCGACGGCGACGTCGAGCGGTGGGCGGCCCGGGCCGAGAAGGTGGCGGCGGCCAACCCCGACGTCACCGTGGGTGCCGCCGCCCACAGCGTCCGGGCGGTGGACCCGCCGTCGCTCGGCGCCGTCGCCGCCTGGGCCCGGGACCGGGGGGTGCCGCTCCACCTCCACCTGTCCGAGCAGCCAGCCGAGAACGAGGCCTGCCTGGCCGCGACCGGGCGCACGCCCACCCAGCTCGCCCACGACCACGGCGTCCTCGGCCCCACGACCACCGCGGTGCACTGCACCCACGTGACGGCCGGCGACGTCGCCCTGCTGGGAGAGAGCGGCACCGCCGCCTGCCTGTGCCCCACCACCGAGCGGGACCTCGCGGACGGCGTTGGTCCCGCCGCCGCCCTCGCCGCGGCCGGCTGCCCGCTTCGCGTCGGCAGCGACTCGCACGCGGTCGTCGACCTGTTCGAGGAGGCCCGCGCCGTCGAGCTCGACGAGCGGCTCGTCACCGGCCGCCGGGGGCTGCACCCGCCGGACGCCCTGTTCGCCGCCGCCACCGCCGGCGCGGCCCTGTGGCCCGGGGAGCCGGCCGACCTGTGCGCCGTCCGGCTCGACGGCGTGCGCCTGGCCGGCGTCGACCCCGACGACCCCGTGCCCATGCTGGTGGCCGCGGCGACGGCCGCGGAGGTCACCGACGTGGTCGTGACCGGCCGCCACGTGGTGCGGAGCGGCGCCCACCAGTCCATGGACGTGCCCGCCGCGCTGCGGGCGGCCATCGCCCGGGTGGCCTGATGTGGGACCTCCTCCTCACCGACACCGCCGGAGGCGGGGCCGTCGCCGTGACCGGCGAGCGCATCGCCTGGACCGGGCCCGCCTCGGCGCTGCCCCCCGGCGCGTCCGCCGCGGTCACCTGGTCCGTCGGCGGGCGGGTGGTGACGCCCGGCCTGGTCGACTGCCACACCCACCTGCTGTTCGGGGGCGACCGGTCGGGCGAGTGGGAGCAGCGCCTGGCGGGCGCCGGCTACGCGGCCATCGCCGCCGCGGGCGGAGGGATCGCCGCCACCATGCGCGCCACCCGGGCCGCGTCCGACGACGAGCTGCTGGACGGCGCGGCCACCCGGGCGGCGGCGCTGGCCGCCGGCGGGGTCACGACCGTCGAGGTGAAGTCGGGCTACGGGCTCGACCTCGACACCGAGCTGCGGATGCTGCGCCTCGCCCGGCGCCTCACTGAACGGGTGCCCGTCGACGTGGTGACCACCTTCCTCGGCGCCCACGCCGTCCCGCCCGAGTTCGCGGGCGACACCGACGGCTACGTCGACTACGTGTGCGACCAGGTGCTGCCCGCCGTGGCGGCCGGGGGGCTCGCCGACGCGGTCGACGGCTTCTGCGAGCGGCTGGCCTTCACCGCCGCCCAGATCGACCGGGTCCTGGCCGCCGCCGCCCGCCTCGGGCTGCCGGTGAAGCTGCACGCCGACCAGCTCAGCGACGGCGGCGGCGCCGCGCTCGCCGCCCGCCACCGCGCCCTGTCGGCGGACCACCTGGAGCACGCCTCGCCCGACGGCATCGCCGCGCTGGCCGCGTCCGGAACGGTGGCGGTGCTGCTCCCGGGGGCGGCCTACGTGCTGCGCGACGACGCCGCACCGCCGGTCGACGCCCTCCGCCGCGCCGGGGTGCCGATGGCGGTGGCCACCGACTGCAACCCGGGGACGTCGCCCCTGGTGTCGCTGCCGCTCGCCATGCACCTGGCCTGCACCCGCTTCGGGCTGACCGTGGCCGAGGCGATCGCCGGCGCCACCACGCACGCGGCGCGGGCGCTCGGCCTCGCCGGCGAGGTCGGCACGATCGCGGCGGGCGCCCGGGCCGACCTCGTCGTGTGGGACGCCGAGCGCCCCGCCCAGCTCGTGTACTGGGTCGGGCTCGAGCCGGTCGCGGCCGTGCTCAAGCGGGGCCGGTTCGTCGCGGGCGGGCCCGCATGACCGAGCCGAGCGAGGTCAAGGAAACACAGTCGTCCTACGCCACGACGTGGCGATGCGGTCACTGGTGCGCCCGATGGGGGCACCAGTGACCGTCCGCGACATTCTGCAGATCGGCCACCCGGTCCTGCGCCAGCAGGCGCGGCCCCTGACCCCCGCGGAGGTGGCCACGGCCGAGGTCCAGCGCCTCGTCGACGACCTCGTCGACACCATGCGTGCCGCCGACGGCGCCGGGCTGGCGGCGACCCAGGTCGGCGAGGCGATGCAGGTGTGCGTTGCCGAGGTGCGGCCCGGCAACCCCCGCTACCCCTACAAGCCGGTCATCCCCCTCACCGTCCTGGTCAACCCGCAGGTCGAGGCGCTCACGGCCGAGACGTTCGCCAACTACGAGGGCTGCCTGTCGGTGCCGGGCCTGCGCGGCGTCGTCGAGCGGGCCGTCGAGGTGCGGGTGCGGGCCCTCGACCGTGACGCCGCGCTGGTGGACATGGTGGTGCGGGGCCTGTCCGCGGGCACCTTCCAGCACGAGACCGACCACCTCCAGGGCCGGCTGTTCGTCGACCGGGTCGCCGACACCCACACCCTGTGCACCTGGGACGAGTTCCGCCGGCGCCATGAGGCCGCGTTCACCGAGCGGGCCCGGGCGCTCGTCGCCCGGTTCGGGAGCTGAGCCCGCGCCGCCGCGGTCCCGTCAGGGCGTGGTCGGGGTCGGTTGGGGCTTGTCGGCGCTGCTCACGCTGTCGAGCACGGCCTGACCCTGCCGATCGACGAGCCGGGTGAACAGCTGCTGCGCGTACCCGAACACCAACGCCCAGGCGAGGATCTGCGCGGACGTGTCGAGCGCGCTGAGGCCGGGCACGAACTGACCCCGCATGAGCAGCAGCCCGAGGAAGGCGGTGATGGCGCCGGTCGGCAGCTTCAACAGCCCGAGGGAGATCGGGACGCCCAGCCGTTCGGACGAGCCCTTGATGTTGCGGATCGCGGCCGCTGCGGACACCGCTGCGGCGGTCAGCCCGACGAGCTCGACGACCATGATGTCTTGGGGCTTGGCGGCTTCCTCGAGCCTGTTGTCGATGTCCTCGGCCTCCTGGTCTGCCTGCAGTGCGCCGTCGTCCGCGTTCGATGTCGAGAACGGGGCGGACTGTGCCGTCGGGCAGACCACCACGGCCTCTCCGGATTCCTCGGGCGCGAAGCACAGCGGGATCATCGTCGGGCGGAACCAGCCGACGACGGCCAACGCGACGACCAGCACGAACATGAGCGCCGTCGTGGCGGCCAGGACGTTGCGGAAGCTGCGGACGCGCAGCTGCTCGCGCAGCGCGGCCGAGCTGGCGCCGCGCACCGCCGTGACGATGCTGCCTCGTTCGTCGTTGACGATCTGGAGCTTCCTCGCCCGGTCGTCGGTATCGGTGTCGGGGACCGGCGCCTGATCCGGGCCGTTCAGGCCAAGCCTGCGGCCGATGCGCTCGAACTCCTGGCGCCGCGGGTCGGTCGGCACCAGGTGGCACTGCACGTGGCGGAGGAGGCTGGGCATCTGTCCGAGGACGTACCAGGTCGGCGCGAAGTTGAGGAGCTGTGCCTCTGCGGCGTCGAGGTTGCTCTTGGCTCGTTCGAGGAGCGACGCGTTGCGGAAGAACTTGTACCGCTTCTTCGGGTTCAGGTCCTCTCCCACGGCGGCCTGCCGGGCCGCCTCGAGGTGGTTGGTCACGGCGGTCACCATGACGTCGCACTGCTTCGATGGGCAGACCGCCTGGACCCAGGAGCACAGCGATGCCAGTTCCGCCGCCCGGGTGAGCGTGCCTTCTCGCCAGGGAACCCGCACGGGCCCTCCCAGCGGAGGAGGCGGTGGGGCAGGGGCCGGTGGGGCAGGGGCCGGTGAGGCAGGGGCCGGTGGGGAGGGAGCCTGCTCGGGGGGAGCCGCGGTGGCGGCTGGATCCTTGATGGCGCTGTCCTCGCCCACGAGTGTCATCACGGGCCTCCTCGCGACGGCCTCGCACAGACAGAGGGCGAGCGAGCCCTCCAGATACGCCAGTCGGGATGCCTGGCGGCGGCGTGTTCCCCGGGAGGGAGCGCGTGCTCAGCTGATCCGTTCGCGTTCGGCGAGCTGGTCGAGGACGTCGCGCATGTAGGCGAGAGCCTGGCGGTCGTCGAGGTCCCGCCCCGGCGCCGGCTCCAGGGGGGCGGCACGCTCGACGTTCGCGGCGACCGCCATCGCGGCGTCGGCCACGCTCGACCGCTGGGCGGGGGCGTGGCCGAACGTCCCGCTCGATTCGAGGTAGTCGAGCATGCGGGTGGCCGCCGGCCAGCACTCGACCGTCGCCGTCATGTTCACGAACTCGGCGCACGCGACCTTGGCCATGAACAGGTTGTCGCGCTCGAGCAGCTCCGCGATGTGGGCGCGGAGGGTCGCGAAGGCCCGCGCCCGGTCGCCGCGCTGGAGGGCGGACCTCGCCTCGACGGGGTTCCTCATCGTGGTCGTCCGCGGGGGCACGGCGACCCTGGCGGCGTCGTCGAAGTACCGCCAGGCCAGGTCGTCCTTGCCCTGCGCTGACGCAGAGGTGGCGAGATAGGTCAGGGCCCAGTTCAGGCAGGTCGGCGGGCCCTGGGTCCGGTACCGCTCGGCGAGCGCCGTGACCAGGGCGTCGTGCTCCTCGAAGCGCCCGGACAGGAGGAGCATCATGCCGACGCCGGCCAGCTCGAAGCGGTCGGCCACGAAGTCGTCGCCCTGCCGGCGCAGCTCGGACACGGCCCGGGGGGCCCACCTCCCCATCTCGTCGAAGTCCGAGTAGAGGAACCCGCGCGCGTAGCGGACCATCGGGTGGTCGGGCTCGCCGTAGCGCGCGACGAGGCGCTCGTAGCCGGCGCGGTCCATCGTCCGCATGTAGCGGCGGGCGGCCCAGGTGAGCCCGAAGACGATCAGGTCGTGGTCGTCCGGTGGGGTCATCGCCAGGATCCGCTCTGCCCAGTCGCCGATCTCGCTCTGGCTGCGGAGGTAGATCTCGGCCACGATCGGGCGGACCAGCGCGTGAGCGAGCCGGCGATCGCGGGTGGCGCAGGCCCAGTCGACGGCGGCGCGGAGGTTCGGCCACAGCTCGCCCAGGCGGACGACGCCTTCGATCTCGGCGTGACCGGCCAGCAGCTGGCCGATCTGGGTCACCCGGTCGAGGCACCACCGGGCGTGGCGCTCGGCCATCAGGTCGGTGTGGCCGCTCTCGGAGAGGTGCTCGGCGCCGAACTGGCGCATGGTCTCCAGCATCCGGAACCGGCGGCTGAAGGAGCCGGACTCCACGAGGAGCATCGACCGCTCGACCAGGCTCCCCGTCAGGTCGTCGACGTCGACGGCGTCGAGGGCCGCGTCGGCGGCCACCGTCTCGGCGGCGGCGAGGTCGAACGGACCGGCGAAGATGGACAGCCGCTGGAACAGCAGCTGCTCGGGTGGGGTGAGCAGCTCGTACGACCACTGGATGGTGGCCCGCATCGTCCGGTGGCGCTCGACGCTGCTGCGCCGGCCACCGGTCAGGAGGCGGAGGCGGTCGTCGAGGCGCTCCACCAGGTCCGCCGGCGACAGGCTGGTCGTCCGCGCGGCCGCCAGCTCGATGGCGAGGGGGACGCCGTCGAGGCGTCGGCAGATCTCCTCGACCTCGACCCGGCTGCTGTGGGGATCGAAGCTCGCCGAGGCCGCCGACGCGCGCTCGACGAACAGCTCGACCCCGGGCCCGGAGGGTTCGAGCGGGGCGACTGCGACGAGCTGCTCGTTGGCGAGGCCGAGGCCCTCCCGCGACGTCGCGAGCACCCGGACGTCGGGGCAGCCCTCCGCGACGGCACGCCCCAGGTCGGCGGCGCCGTCGATGACGTGCTCGCAGCTGTCGACGACCAGCAGGGCCCGGTGCGGCTGCAGGGCGGCCACGATCGACTGGGTCAACGTGCGCCCCGGGCTCTCGGTCACGTCCAGGGTCTCGGCGACCGCTCGGGGCACGTCGTCCGACGCGGCGATCTCCGCCAGCCCGATCAGCCAGGCCCCACCGGCCCGATCGACCTCGAACCTCCGGGCGGCCGCCAGGGCCAGCCGCGTCTTGCCGATCCCTCCCGGACCCACCAGGGTCACGATCGGCGACGCGGCGAGGGCATCGGCGACGTTCTCGAGGTCCTCGTGGCGGCCGATCAGGCGACCCAAACGGCGGGGGAGGTTCCCCCGGCGGCGGTCCTCGGTGCGGGGCGGCGGGTGCTCGCCGTCGCCGAGCTGGAGTATGCGCTGCTCGGCGACGACGCCGTCGAGCCGATACGTCCCGAGGTCGCGCAGGTCGCCGTCGTCGAGCAGCACCGCGGTCACGCCGGACACCAGCGTCTGGCCGCCGTGCGCGGCGGCGGCGAGCCGGGCCGCCACGATCACGGCGGGACCGAAGTACCCCTTCGCGCGCTCCTGGGTCTCCCCGGTGTGCAGACCGATCCGCAGGCGGAGCTCGACCCCGCTGGGCCATGGCTCGCGGCGCATCGCGGCCTGCAGCTCGGTGGCCCAGGCAGCGGCGTCGCTCGCCCGGTCGAAGGCGGCGCCGAACGAGTCGCCTCCGGTGGCGAACACGTAGCCGCCGTGTCGATCGACGGCGGACCGGACGAGCTCGTCGTGGCGGGCCATCGCCGCGGCCGTCTCGTGCCGGTGGGTGGACCACAGCCGGGTCGAGTCCTCGACGTCGGAGAAGCCGAACGTCACCGTCCCGGTCGGGAGGCCCAGCGCCGGGCCCCTCGACGACCGGTCGACCCGCAGCTGCTCGTCGTGACCGAGGATCAGCGACTCCAGCTCCCGCAGGCGGGGGCCGGGCTCGACCCCGAGGTGCTCGACCAGCTGGTGCCGCACCCTGCGGTACGCGGCGAGCGCGTCGGCCTGCCGTCCCACCTGGTAGAGCGCGGTCATCAGCAGGGCCCACAGCTCCTCCCGGAACGGGTGGTCGGCGGTGAGCTCGGTCAGGGTGCCGATCGCCGACGCGGCGTCGGTCTCGATGCGCTGGCCGAGGTCGATCTCCACGGCGCCCAGCCACTGCTCGACGAGCGAGTCCACGGTGCCGGTCAGGCCCGGGGCGTCGAGCCCGGCCAGGGGTGCGCCCCGCCACTCGGCGAGGGCGGCCTCGACGTCGCCCGCGGCGAGCCGGCGCTGGAAGCGGCCGACGTCGACCGCCTCGGCCTCGACGTCGAGGCGGTAGGCGACACCGGTGCGGACGATCGACCCCGGGCCCAGCCCCTTGCGGAGGCGGGTCACGTAGGTCTGCAGGGTCTTGTCGGCCGTGCGCGGCGGGGTCTCGCCCCACACCACCTCGACCAGGCGCGAGACCGGCACCGCGGACCCGGCGGACAGGGCGAGCGCCGCCAGCACCGCCTGGCACTTCGCCGGGCCGACGTCGACCGGCTCACCACCGTCGGTGGCTGCGCTGACCCCGCCGAAGAGACGAATCTGCACCACAGGGCTGCTCCCTCTCACCCTCGGGTCGCCATCTTCGCCCACGGTGAGATCCTGAGGGCGACCGGTTGCGTCCGACCGGACCTCGGGTCGAGCTCCGGTGGAGCCCCCGTCGGCCGGCTCGACCGGGACGGCAGCGAGCCACGACCGGGAACCAACCCGGGTCGGTCACGGTCTACCCATGAGGCTCGCACGCATCAGCGCCTGGTGCTTCGATCACCGGATCGCCGCGGTCGCCCTGTGGGTCGTCGGCCTGGCCGTCGTCCTGGGTGCGGCCGGGGCCGTCGGTCCCACCTACGACGGGGTGCTCGACGTCCCCGACTCCGACAGCGCCGACGGCTTCGACGTGCTGGCGCGGCACTTCCCCGATCTCGGGGCCGGCGGACTGTCGGGAACGATCGTCTTCCGGGCCGACCAGGGCGTCGACGACCCCGAGGTCGCCGCCGCGATGGAGGAGCTGTTCGACCTGGTCGGGGCCGGGTTCCCCGATGAGGACGGCGTGCCCCGGCACCCGGGCGCCACGGTCATCTCGCCCTACGCAGAGGAGGGCGAGGGGCAGATCGCCCGGCAGGGGCCGCTGGCCGGTGAGCTCGCCTACGCCCAGGTGAACCTGGCGGCCGACGTCGACCTGGCCGAGTCGGCGCGCCTCGGGGATGCGATCGTCGAGCACGCGCCCGAGGTGGAGGGCCTCGAGGTGCTCCCGGGCGGGTCGCCGCTCGGTCCGTACGACCCTCCGGACTCGGAGCTGATCGGCCTGGCGTTCGCCGTGGTGATCCTGATCCTCGCGTTCGGATCGGTCCTCGCCATGGGCCTGCCGGTCGCGGTGGCCCTGAGCGGCGTCGGGGCCGGCATCGGCGCGACGATCCTGCTCAGCAACCTCTACACCGTGCCCGACGGCGCGCTGACCGTGGGCGCCATGATCGGTCTCGGGGTGGGCATCGACTACGCGTTGTTCATCGTCACCCGTTACCGCGCGGGAGTCCACGACGGGCGCCCGCCCCGGGCGGCGATGCTGGCCGCCGCCGGCACGGCGGGCCGGGCGGTCGTGTTCGCCGGGGTCACGGTGGTGATCTCGCTGCTCGGCATGCTGCTCATCGGCATCCGGATCGTCTCGGGCCTCGGCCTCGGCGCGGCGGCGACCGTGCTCCTCACCATGATCAGCTCCGTCACCCTGCTGCCGGCGCTGCTGGGCCTGGCCCAGGAGCGGGTCGAGATCACCCGGTGGCGCGGCCTCATGGCGGCCGGCTTCGTGGCCGTGGCGCTGTTCGGGGCCGGCACCGGGCTGGCGCCGCTCGCCGCTGGCGGGGCCATCCTCGCCGGGCTGACGCTGCTGGCGAGCTTCGCCGTCCGTCCCCTGCGCCGCGAGGTGCCGCGGCGGCCGGCCAGGCCCGTGCGCCAGACGTCCGCCTACCGGTGGAGCCGCACGATCCAGCGGAGCCCCTGGCTGTGGTTCGGTGCCGGCGCGTTCGTGCTGCTCGTCCTGGCCGCCCCGGTTCTCGGCCTCCGGCTCGGCGTGGCCGACGAGAGCACCTACCCCGAGGGCAGCGACACCCGGCGGGCGTACGACCTGCTGGCCGCCGGGTTCGGCGAGGGATTCAACGGGCCGCTCCTCGTCACCGTCGTTCCGGGCGCGGACGACCCGCCCGAAACGCTGATGGGGCTGGAGCGGGCGCTGGCGCGGACTGCGGGCGTGGCCACCGTCACCCCGGCGATCCCCGACGACCCGGCGTCTCCCGGCGCGTTCGTCATGAGCCTGATCCCGACGACCGCACCGCAGGACGAGGGGACGACCGACCTCGTCACCCGCCTCCGCGACGACGTCGTCCCGGCCGCCGTCGCCGGGACCGGGCTGGAGGTCGACGTCACCGGCCTGGCCGCCGCCAACATCGACATCACCGAGTACCTGGCCAGACGCGTCCTCGTGTTCTTCGGCGTGGTGCTGGCCCTGTCGTACGTGCTGCTGCTGGTGGTGTTTCGCTCGCTGCTGGTCCCGCTCAAGGCGGTGATCATGAACGCGCTGGCGATGGCCGCCACTTACGGGGTGATCGTCGCCGTGTTCCAGTGGGGCTGGGGCGGGGACCTCCTCGGCATCGCCGGCGCCCCGATCGAGCCGTTCATCCCGATGATCCTCTTCGCCATCGTCTTCGGGCTGTCCATGGACTACGAGGTGTTCCTGCTGTCCCGCATCCGGGAGGAGTACATCCGCACCGGCGACGCCGTCGAGTCTGTCGCCGACGGCCTGGCCACCACCGCCCGGGTGATCACCGCGGCCGCAGCGATCATGGTCGTCGTCTTCGGTTCGTTCCTCTTCGAGGACGACCGCATCATCAAGATGCTCGGCACGGGCCTGGCCTCGGCGGTCCTGCTCGACGTCACGCTGGTCCGCATGCTGCTGGTCCCAGCAACGATGGAGCTGCTCGGGGACCGGAACTGGTGGATCCCCCGCTGGCTCGACCGCCTGCTCCCGCACGTGAACGTCGAGACCGCCGCGACCGCGGGCGCCGTTGGCGCCAGCGCTGGTGAGGAGCTGGGTGCGGGCCGTGCGGGCCGGGATCGCGACGTTGTCCTCGCCACCGTGGCGCCGGGCCCCGAGACTGCTGCGGCAGGCCGGGATCATAGCGATGGTCGCCTGAGCGAGCGCGGTGCCGGTGACCGCCGTCGCAGCGGTACCGGTGTTCCTCTCGCCAGCGGGTACCGCGTCGGTGACGGAGCAGGCACGTGACCGCCGCCCGCGCTACACGGGCGTGAGCTACGTAGTTCCGGTGGTCCGAAGAGGTACCGTCGGAGCACCGGAAACCGTGGCGCCGGCTCGACGACCCCCCACGGTTGAGGGGGTGTCGGCGGCCACGGCGAACTGCCCCTGCCGCCGGTGGCCACTCGATTCCCCGCGGCGGCCAACACGCAGCGTGATGCTCGGCTCAAGCTGGGTCGCTACCCCGTGCGCCATCCTCCCGGCGTTTGGTGCGACTCGCACCGGCTGCTCTCGCCGCGCGTTATGGGGCACGCTCCGGTGCGCACTCGCTGAGCGCGTAACGCCGATTTCGGCGCGGTCTGCCAGCGCTGCCGC
>JBKPHT010000089.1:0-8373 GCA_046730015.1 Actinomycetota bacterium | reverse complement strand
GCGGCCGCCACCGCCGTCGCCGGCGCCGCCGCGACACCGGCCGCCACCGAGGCCCAGGCGTCGTCCGGCGGGCCGGCCAGCCCGAGCCAGGCGGCCACCAGGTCGACGTCGTCGGGCCGGACCAGCGCCACCGCCACCCAGCCGCCGTCCCCCGCGGGCAGCAGCCGGGTCGCTCCGCCGGCGCTGACGGCACCCGCCCGGGACAGCCCGGCGATCGCCGCCCTCTCTCCCAGCACCGCCAGCCCGTCGACCCCGGCCCGCGTGCCCAGCGCCTCGATGCGGCGGACGATGCCGGGCGGCGCCACCAGGGCGGGCCCGCCCGGATCGCCGGTGAGGGCCATGGCCCCGCTGGCCGCCCACCGGGACCGGGCGTCGTCGGTCGCCATGCCGGGGGCACTGTACGGTCGGTGGGCGTGGAGGTGCGAGGGGCCGCCGAGGTCGCCGACCTGGCCGCCTCGCCGCTGGCCGCCGACCTGCTGGGCGACGTCGTGGTCGTCGACCTCGACGGGGCTCAGCTGACCGGCGCTCAGCGGGCCGCGCTGGCGGCCGCACCCGGGGTCGTGGTGGGCGTCACCGCAGCGCCCGGCGGGGAGCCGCCGGTGGACGTCGCGGTGGCCGACGAGGACGCGGCCGCCCGGGTCGTCGCCGCCGTGGAGGCCTGCCCGGTCGCGGCCGTCGCGCTGGTCCTCCTCCTGCGGGCCTCGGAGACGCAGCCGGTCGACGCCGCGTTGGTGGCCGAGTCGGCCACCTACTCGACGCTGCAGGCCGGGCCGGAGCACCGCCGCTGGCTCGACACCACCACCACCGCCCGCCGGGCCGACCGCTCCCGGCGGCCGGCTGGCCGATCCACCGGAGCCGAGCGGGTGCGCGTGGCGCGTGAGGGGTCGCGGCTCCACGTGGCCCTCGCCCGGCCGGAGGCCCGCAACGCCGTCGACGCCGCCATGCAGCGGGCCCTGGTCGACGCCCTGGCCGGCGCGAGCCCGGAGGACGAGGTGCTGCTCACCGGGGACGGCCCGGTGTTCAGCGCCGGGGGCGACCTCGACGAGTTCGGCTCGCTGGCGGACCCGGCGTCGGCCCACATCCTGCGGCTGCGCCGCAGCCCGGCCCGGGCGCTGGCGCGGGTCGCCGCCCGGACGACGGTCGTCGTCCAGGGGGCCTGCCACGGCGCCGGCGTCGAGCTCCCGGCGTTCGCCCGCCGGGTGATCGCCCGCCCGGGCACGACGTTCACGCTGCCCGAGGTGGGCATGGGGCTGGTCCCCGGCGCCGGCGGCACGGTGAGCATCCCCCGCCGCATCGGCCGACGCCGAACCGCCTGGCTGGCCCTGACCGGCGAGCCCCTCGACACCCCGACGGCGCTCGACTGGGGCCTGGTGGACGAGATCGCCGACGACGACTGACTGACCGCCGGACGGCCCCGCCCCCGACCACCCGGCCGGGGAGCCCGAGGCGATAGGTGGCTCGACCGCTGCCGAGTCAACGTCCGGTCCAGTCCGGCGGTCGCTTCTCCAGGAAGGCGGCGACGGCCTCGGCCATGTCGTCGCCCATGCCCAGCATGATCTGGGTCCGGTTCTCGAGGTCGATGCCGGCCTGGAGGCTGCCGACCTCGAGCTGGCTCCACATGACCTCCTTGGTCATCCACACGCCGGTGGGGCTGTTGGCCAGGATCTCCTCGGCGACGTCGAGGGCCGCGTCGAGCACCGGGCGGTCCTCGACCACCCGCGACACGATCCCGACCCGGTCCGCCTCGGCGGCGTCGATGATCCGGCCGGTGAGCAGCAGCTCGAACGCCCGCGAGGCACCGATGAGTCGGGGCAGCAGCCAGCTCACCCCGATGTCGCAGCCCGACAGGCCGATGCGGACGAACGCGACGTTGAACCTGGCCTCCGGCGCCGCCAGCCGGACGTCGCTGGCCAGGGCGAGCGCGAGCCCGCCGCCGGCGGCCGGGCCGTTGACGGCGGCGATGATCGGCTGGGGCAGCGACCGCATCCGCGGCACGAGGGTGGCGATGTGCTGCTGGGCCGTCATCCCGGCGGGCACCCTGCTCATCCCGTCGCTGCCCGGGGCGTGGCCGGCGCCCTGCAGGTCCAGCCCGGCACAGAACCCGCGGCCGGCACCGGTGAGCACCACGACCCGGCTCGACCGGTCGCCGGCGAGGTCGTCGAAGGCGTGGTGGAGGTCCTGCACCAGCTCGTGGTTCATGGCGTTGAGCCGCTCGGGCCGGTTGAGGGTGAGGACCGTGACCCCGGGGCGGGGGGTGCTGCGCTCGATGGTCGTCATCCCGGCTGTCTAGCTGCTCCCTGCTGCTCCGGCACGGTCGACGGAAACGCGCTGGAATGGCGGCCGTGGGGGGACGGACGGACACGGCGACGACCGCGGTCGTGCTGCCGACCCTGGCCGCCGGCCAGTTCCTCATGACCCTCGACAGCTCGGTCATGAACGTCTCGATCGCCACCGTGGCCGACGACGTCGGGACGACGGTGACCGGCATCCAGACCGCCATCACCTTCTACACGCTGGTCATGGCCTCGCTGATGATCACCGGCGGCAAGGTCGGGCAGATCCTCGGGCGCAAGCGGGCCTTCGCCATCGGCTGCGTGATCTACGGCTGCGGCTCCTTCACCACGGCGGTCGCGCCCACGCTGCCGGTCCTCGTACTCGGCTGGTCGGTGCTGGAGGGGGTGGGCGCCGCCCTCATCCTGCCGGCCATCGTGGCGCTGGTGGCCGGGAACTTCGCCCGCCGCGACCGGCCCCGCGCCTACGGTCTCGTCGCCTCGGCCGGGGCCATCGCGGTGGCGGCCGGGCCGCTCATCGGCGGGCTGTTCACCACCTACCTGTCCTGGCGGTTGGTGTTCGCCGGAGAGGTCCTCGTGGTCGCCGTGATCCTGGCGCTCACCCGGCGGATGGCCGACACGCCGCCGGAGGAGGGAGCCGCGCTCGACCTCGTCGGCACCGCCCTGTCGGCCCTCGGCCTGGGCATGATCGTGTACGGCGTGCTCCGCTCGGGGACCTGGGGGTTCGTCCGCCCCAAGCCGGAGGGGCCGGTGTGGCTGGGCCTGTCGCCGGTGATCTGGCTGGTGCTGGCGGGCGGGGGCGTGCTGCTCGGCTTCCTGGCCTGGACGAGCCGCCGGATCGAGCAGGGTCGGCCCGCGCTGATCGACCCGGCGATGCTGCGCAACCGAACGCTGGTGGGCGGGCTGACGTCGTTCTTCTTCCAGTACCTGCTGCAGGCGGGCCTGTTCTTCGCGGTGCCGCTGTTCCTGTCGGTGGCGCTCGGGCTGTCCGCGGTCGCCACGGGGGTGCGGCTGCTGCCGCTGTCGGCCACGCTGCTGCTGGCGGCGGCCGGCATCCCCCGGTTGGCGCCCCACGCCTCCCCTCGCCGGGTCGTCCGCCTCGGCTTCCTCACGTTGACGGCGGGGATCGTCGTCCTCGTGGCCGCCCTCGACGCCGGCGCCGGTCCGGAGGTCGTGACCTGGCCCATGCTGCTGACCGGCCTCGGCGTGGGTGCACTGGCGTCCCAGCTCGGCGCGGTCACCGTGTCGGCGGTGCCCGACGAGCAGAGCGGGGAGGTGGGCGGCCTCCAGAACACGCTCACCAACCTCGGCGCCTCGATCGGCACCGCCCTGGCCGGCGCGGTGCTGATCTCGGCGCTGACGTCGTCGTTCTTCCAGCTGGTCGCCGCCGACCCGGCGATCGAGCCCGCCGTGGCGGCCCGGGCCGAGGCCGAGCTGACCTCGGGGGTGCCGTTCGTGCCCGACGACGACGTCCGGGCTGCGCTCGACGAGTCCGGGGTCCCCGCCGACACCGCGGACGCGGTGGCCGACGCCTACGCCGAGGCGCGGCTCGTGGGCCTCCGCGCGGCGCTGGCGATCCTGGCCCTGCTGGCCCTGGTGGCGGTGCTGTTCACGGGCCGCATCCCGGACCGGCCTCCCGGCGGGTGACGCCGCGACCCGTGAGCACTCACGGGCCAGCGCGTTGTTGTGGCGGCTGATCGCCGCGCCGGTCTCGTCCCAGACCACGACGCCCGAGCCATCAACCCCTGGAAGCTCAGGACTCGCGGGTCCTCTTCCTGCGGCGCTCCCGCTCGGCGTTCAGGCGATCGACCTCGCGCTCGATCGATCGCGTCACGAGCACCTTGAGGGGCTCGCCACGGTCCGCGGCCAATGACTTTGCGTTGCGATGAAGTGTGTCGTCGATGTCCACGTGGATGATGCCCACGTGGCCACCGTACGTGGCGTTACTTGGCTTGTGGTGATCCACTTGCTTGCAGAGTTACCCTTGTACTTATTGCTTGCATGCTTCACATTGTATGCTGACCAGGCAACGAGCGAGGTGTGCGACGGTGGCAAGGCAGCGCCGGATAGAGCAGATCATCCACAACCGGAGCGCAGGAACGCTGTCGCTGTTCTGGAACGACGAGGAGGTCCAGACGGTCGTCGGCGGCGTGGTCGACGCCGACCGGTACGCACACCACCACAACCTCGGCTATGGAGGCATGGACGACGACTCCAACGGCTATTGGGGCCGAAGGCCCCCCTCGAAGCGCGCCGCCGCCAGCGGGACGGATGGCACGTGTGACTGCTGCCTGAGGCCCCGTGGTGGCCGCGTGGTTGGCCCCCGCTGAGGATCCTCGGGTTGGGTCTCGCACACGCGACATTCTCTGACTAAAGTCAGGTAATGGACGCCACGCTGATCGAGCAGGTGCGGACCTTCAACCGGACCGTGACCCAGCGGGTGGGGGCACTCGACGACCGGTTCCTGGCCCGGGACCGGCCGCTCGGCGAGGCCCGCGTGCTGTGGGAGATCGGGGGCGACGGCGACGGCGGCTGCGACGTCCGCCGCCTGCGGGCCCGCCTCGACCTCGACTCCGGGTACCTCAGCCGGCTGCTGCGGTCGCTGGAGGCCGCCGGCCTGGTGACCGTCGAGCCCAGCCCCTCCGACCGGCGGGTGCGCACCGCCCGGCTCACCCCCGCGGGCCGGGACGAGCGGGCGGCGCTCGACCGCGCCAGCGACGACCTGGCCCGCGAGCTGCTCGCCCCGCTCGACGGGCGGCAGCGGGACCGGCTGGTGGCGGCGATGGGCGAGGTGTCGCGGCTGCTCACCGCCGCCCTGGTGGAGATCGGCCCGCTCGACCCGGCCCATCCCCACGCCCGCCACTGCCTGGCCGCCTACATGGCCGAGCTCGACCGCCGGTTCGCCACCGGCTACGACCCCGACGGCGGCGACCAGGTGTCCGTCGACGACATGCGGCCGCCGGCCGGTGCGCTGCTGGTGGCCACGCTGCGGGGCGACCCGGTGGGCTGCGGCGCCCTCCGGTTCCACGACGGCTGGGCCGAGCTGAAGCGCATCTGGGTGGCGCCGGCCGCCCGCGGCCTGGGCCTCGGCCGCCGCCTGCTCGGCGCGCTGGAGTCCCGGGCGGCGGCCGCGGGCAGCCGCACCGTGCGGCTCGACACCAACCGCACGCTCACCGAGGCGATCGCCCTCTACCGGTCGGTGGGCTACCGGGAGGTGGCGCCGTTCAACGACCAGCCCTACGCCGACCATTGGTTCGAGCGCCGGCTCGAGCCGCCGCCGGAAGAATTGTCGTAGTTCCCCGCCGACCTGTCGTTTTCGGGGGGTCGTCGTCGTAGTCCGGGTAGGGAGCGGCACCGGGCCGGGCCCGAGACACGGAGGAGACAGTCCGATGACGCAGTACCTGCTTTCCGTCTACATGACCGAGTCCGACGACGAGATGACCGAGGAGCAGATCCAGGCGGCCTACGAGGGCGTCGACAAGTTCAACGCCGATCTCAGGGCCAAGGGCGCATGGGTGTTCGCCGGCGGCCTGCACCCGGCCGACACCGCCACGGTGGTGAAGGCCGAGGGCGGCGAGGTCGTCACCACCGACGGCCCCTACGCCGAGGCCAAGGAGCAGATCGGCGGATTCTGGGTCATCGAGGCCCCCGACCTCGACGCCGCCCTCGACTGGGCGGCCAAGGGCTCGGCCGCCTGCCTCGGCGCCGTCGAGGTCCGCCCGTTCCTGGACGAGCAGGGCGAGCCGGAGGGCTGACGCCCCGGTGACCCCCTCCCCCGCCGACGAGATCACCCGGGTCTTCCGGGACGAGTCCGGGCGGGTCGTCGCCACCCTGGTCCGCCTCTACGGCGACATCGACGTCGCCGAGGAGGCGGTCCAGGAGGCGTTCGAGGTCGCCGTCGAACGGTGGCCCGACGAGGGGCTGCCGCCCAACCCGGGCGCATGGATCACCACAACCGCCCGCAACCGGGCGATCGACCGGCTGCGGCGGGAGGGCAAGCGCCACGACCGCCATGCCGAGTCAGCCCGGATCTACGAGCACGACGACGCCCCGCCCCAGGAGGTGGGCCCCGTGGACGACGACCGGCTCCGCCTCATCTTCACCTGCTGCCACCCGGCGCTCGCCCGGCCGGCCCAGGTGGCGCTGACTCTGCGGCTGCTCGGCGGCCTGCAGACGCCCGAGATCGCCCGCGCCTTCCTTGTGTCGGAGGCGACGATGAACCAGCGGATCGTCCGGGCCAAGCGGAAGATCCGGGCCGCCAACATCCCCTACCGCGTCCCCGGCGACGCCGAGCTTCCCGACCGGCTGAGCGCGGTGCTCGCGGTCCTGTACCTGATCTTCAACGAGGGCTACACGGCGTCGGCCGGCGAGGACCTGGTGCGGGACGACCTGTGCGCCGAGGCGGTGCGGCTGGCCCGGCTCGTCGTCGCGCTCATGCCGGACGAGCCGGAGGCGGTGGGCCTGCTGGCCCTGCTGCTGCTGGTCGCCGCCCGGCGGCCGGCCCGGACGACGGCCGAGGGCGACCTGGTGCGGCTCCCCGACCAGGACCGGCGGCTGTGGGACCCGGCCCTGATCGCGGAGGGGCAGGATCTCGTCCGGGCCTGCCTGCGGCGCAACCGGCCGGGGCCGTACCAGATCCAGGCGGCGATCAACGCCGTCCATGCCGACGCGGCGGTGGCGGACGACACCGACTGGGGCCAGATCGTCACCCTCTACGACATGCTGCTGACCCACGCGCCGACGCCGGTGGTGGCGCTCAACCGTGCCGTGGCCGTGGCCGAGGTCGACGGCCCGGCGGCGGGCCTGGTGGCGGTCGCCGACCTGGGCGACCGGCTCGACGGCTACCAGCCGTTCCACGCCATCCGGGCCGACCTGCTGGCCCGCCTCGACCGGCCGGCGGAGGCGGCCGACGCCTACCGCACCGCCGTCGCCCTCACCGACAACGCGGCCGAGCGCGCGTTCCTCCGCCGGCGGCTGGCCGAGCTGCCCTTGGGTTGAGGGTTGTCGTCCCTCACCGCGTGTTGGCGCGGTGAGAGACGACAACCACGGGTCAGGCCGCCGCCTTCTCCAGGACGTGGACGCCGCAGGCCGAGCCGAGGCCGATGACGTGGGCCAGGCCGACCCGGGCGCCCTCGATCTGGCGGTCGCCCGCCTCGCCCCGGAGGTGGTGGCACACCTCCCAGATGTTGGCGATGCCGGTGGCGGCGATGGGGTGGCCCTTGGACTGCAGGCCGCCCGACACGTTGACCGGGGTCCGCCCGTCGCGCCAGGGCGCGCCGGACTCGAAGAAGTCGACCGCCCCGCCCTGCTCGCACAGCATGAGGTTGTCGTAGTGGACCAGCTCGGCGGTGGCGAAGCAGTCGTGCAGCTCGACGAGGTCGAGGTCGTCGGGCCCGACGCCGGCGGCCTCGTAGGCCTGGGCGGCGGCGTTGCGGGTGAGGGTGTTGACGTCGGGCAGCACCTGGCAGGCCTCCTGCCAGGGGTCGGTGGTCAGCACCGAGGCCGCCACCTTCACCGCCCGCCGCCGCTGCTCGAGCGACAGCGTCTTCAGCTTGGCGTCCGACACCACCACGGCGGCCGCGGCGCCGTCGCAGTTGGCCGAGCACATCGGCCGGGTGTTGGGGTAGGCGATCATGACGTCGCCCATGATCTGCTCGAGCGACATCTTCTTGGTGTAGGCGGCGAGCGGGTTGAGCGTGGAGTGGGCGTGGTTCTTCTCGCTGATGCGGGCGAACAGCTCGAAGGTCGTGCCGCCGTAGCGATGGCCGTACTCCATGCCGATCTGGGCGAACACCCCGGGCATCGTCTCGGTGCCGACCCGCCCGTCGATCGGGGCGACGGCGCCGTAACGGCCCTTCGGTTCGTAGGTGTCGCCGCCGGGCTTCGACCGCCCGCCGCCGCCCAGGAGGCCGGCGCCCGAGAGCTTCTCGACGCCGACGGCGATGCCCATGTCGCACTCGCCGGCCTTGACGGCCATGATCGCCGTCCGCAGCGCGGTGGCGCCCGTGGCGCAGGCGTTGGCGACGTTGTACACGGGGATGCCGGTCTGCCCGACCTGCTTCTGGAGCTGTTGGCCGATGCC
>JBKPHT010000088.1:0-5268 GCA_046730015.1 Actinomycetota bacterium | reverse complement strand
AGCGTCAGATGTGTATAAGAGACAGGGGCCGCCGCGGCCGGCCTACGGCGACGCGACGACCGCGAGCGGGCTCGCCCGGCGGGTGCGCGGCGCGCAGATGCCGGCGAGCGACCCGTTGCCCGTGAGCCGGGGGCCGACGCGCATCGTGGCCCCGGGCGGGGCCCCGAGCCCCGCCGGCCAGGGCCCCAACGGCGCCCCGGCCGGTGCCGCCGGCGGCCAGGCCGTTCCCGCGCAGGACGTCTACAGCTTCCTGTCCGGCTTCACGGCCGGCGTCCAGCGGGGGCTCGACGAGGCCCGGGAGGGCGTCGACGACCCGCCCGATCCCCAGCCCTGACGAGGGATCAGCCGCCGTCTCCGGCGGTCGCCTGCTCGCGCAGCTTGTACTTGAGGACCTTCCCGCTGGCGTTGAGCGGCAGGGCGTCGACCACCTCGACCGACCGCGGCACCTTGTAGTTGGCCATCTCGTCGCGGCACCAGGTGATGAGCGCCTCGGGGTCGACGGTCGCCCCGGCGCGGGGCACGACGAACGCCTTGCCCACCTCGCCGAGCCTGTGGTCGGGCACGCCGACGACCGCCACTTGGCCGACCGAGGGGTGCCGCATGATCATGTTCTCGATCTCGGCCGGGTAGGCGTTGAAGCCGCCGACCAGGAACATGTCCTTCTTGCGGTCGGTGATCCGCAGGTTCCCGCCCTCGTTCAACACGCCGATGTCGCCGGTGTGGAGCCAGCCGTCGGGGTCGATCGTCGCCGCGGTGGCACCGGGGTCGCCGTAGTAGCCAGCCATCACGTTGTACCCGCGGGCCACGACCTCGCCCGGCTCGCCAACCGGCACGTCCTTGCCGTCGTCGTCGACCACCCGCACCTCGACGCCGGGGATGGGCCGCCCCGCCGTCCTGGCGATCGTCTCGGGGTCGTCGGTGTGGCGGCACATGGTGGCGATGCCGGTCGACTCGGTGAGCCCGTAGCCGGTGACGATGGTGCGGAAGGTGAGCTCCGACCGCATCCGCCGGACCATCTCGACGGGAACGGTGGCGGCTCCGGTGACGGCCAGCCGCAGGGTGGACAGGTCGTAGTCGCCGAGGTCGGGGTGGTCGAGGATCGTCTGGTAGATGGCGGGCGCCCCGGGCAACATCGTGACCTTCTCCTCGTCGACCCGGCGCATGACGCTGGGGACGTCGAACACCGGGTGGGGGATGATGGTCGCCCCGGTGACGAGGCAGGCGAGGATGCCGGCGTTGAGCCCGAAGGCATGGAAGAACGGGTTGACGATGAGGTACCGGTCGCCTTCCCGCAGCCCGACGACGTCGGACCAGGCGGTGTATGCCCGCACCGCGGCGCCGTGGCGGAGCATCGCCCCCTTCGGGGCGCCGGTGGTGCCGGAGGTGAAGATGACGGTGCTGACGTCGTCGGGGTCGAGGGCGGCGGCCCTCGCGGCCGTGTCCGCGGGGTCGACGGCGTCGCCGGCGGCGAGGAAGTCGGCCCAGCCGGTGGCGCCAGCGGGGACCGGGCCGGCGAGCACGACGGTCCGCTCGATGCAGCCGGGGACGCCGGCGGCGGCGAGCAGGGCGACGTAGTCGGTGTCGAGGAAGTCGGTGACGGTGACGAGCAGGCGGGCGCCGGCGGTCCGGATCACGTGGGCGGCCTCGGCCCCCTTGAACCGGGTGTTCACGGTGACCACGATGGCCCCGGCCCGGAAGGCGCCGAGGGCGGCGACGACCCAGTCACCCATGTTCGGGGCCCACACGGCGACCCGGTCGTCGGGCTCGACGCCGGCGGCGACGTAGGCGCGGGCGGCCCGGTCGGCGGCGGCGGCGAGGTCGGCGAAGGTGAGGCGGCGGTCGCCGTCGACCAGTGCCTCCCGGTCGCCCCAGCGGGTCGCGGCCCGCTCGACCACCGCGGGGAAGGTCAGCGCGTCAGTCATACCTGACAGCGTGTCAGATCTAGAGGCAAGCCTGCCTGAATTTGCGTTCGATGAAGCGAGCTATCATTCAAACATGTCCACGACCAGGGGGAAGGCGTGACGGGCACCTGGCACGGCGGCGCACAGCAGACCGTCGTCGGGCTGCTCCGGGCCCGGCTCGACGACGACCCCGACGGCGCCTACCTCGACGTCTGCGGCACGCCCCTCACCGCCGACGAGGTCGCCGGCCAGGCCGGCCGCCTCGCAGGCGCCCTCGCCGCCCTCGGCGTCGGCCCCGGCGACCGGGTCGCCACCCTGGTCGAGAACTCGGCCGAGGCCATGCTGGCCTGGTGGGGGACCGTGCTCGGCGGGGCCGTCGCCGTGCCGGTCAACACCGCCTACAAGGGCGAGTACCTGCGCCACCAGCTGACCGACTCCGGCTCGCGGGTGCTGGTGGTCGAGGCCGACCTGGTCGAGCGGGCCGCCCGGGTCGTCGACCGGGTGCCGGACCTCGCCCACGTCGTCGTCATCGGCGAGCGCGTCGACCTGCCCGGCGTCGGCGTCCACGCCTGGGCCGACCTGCTGGCCGGCGGCGACGACCCGCCGGCGGTCGAGGTCCGCCCGGCCGACCTGGCCACCTTCATCTACACCGGCGGCACCACGGGCCCGTCCAAGGGCTGCATGCTCAGCCACAACTACCACGAGGCGCTGACCCGGCAGATCGGCATCTGCTGGCGCCGCACGGCCGACGACGTCGTCTGGACACCGTTGCCGCTGTTCCACTTCAACGCCATCGTGACCGCCGTGCTGGGCCCGCTGGTCTACGGCGGGCGGGCGGCGATCCAGCGGCGGTTCTCGGTGTCGAACTTCTGGCCCGAGATGAACCGCACCGGCGCCACCGTCACGTCCACCCTGGGGACGATGGCGTACCTGCTCGCCCACGACGTCGACCGGCCCGAGATGCCCCGCTCCGGCGCCCCGCAGGCCAACACGACCCTGCGGCTGCTGGGCGCGGCGCCGCTGCCGGTCGAGGTCGACTCGATCGTGCGCGAGCGGTTCGGCATCGAGACGTTCAGCGGCGCCTACGGCACCACCGAGGCCAGCCTGGTGTCGTGGCAGCCGCCGGGCGTGCGCAACAAGCCCAACGCGGCCGGGGTCGTCAACGACGAGTTCTTCGACGTCCGCATCTTCGACGATCACGACGACGAGCTGCCCCGGGGCACCGAGGGCGAGATCGTGCTACGGCCGAAGCGGCCCCACACGATGTTCGAGGGCTACTGGGGCAACCCGGAGGCGACCGTCGCGACCAGCCGCAACTGGTGGTACCACACCGGCGACATCGGCCGGGTCGACGAGCACGGGTACCTGTTCTTCGTCGACCGCAAGGCCGACTACCTGCGGCGGCGGGGCGAGAACATCTCGAGCTTCGAGGTGGAGCGGATCCTCATGGGGCACGGGGCGCTGGCCGACGTGGCGGTCCACGCGGTGCCGAGCGAGCTGACCGAGGACGACCTGAAGATCACCGCGACCCTGGCGGACGGGGCGACGCTCACCGAGGAGGAGCTGTTCCGCTGGTGCATCGGCGAGCTTCCGTACTTCGCCCTGCCCCGCTACATCGAGTTCCGGGCCGAGCTGCCCCGCAGTCCGGTCGGGCGGGTGCTCAAGCGCGACCTGCGGGCCGAGGGGGCGGGGCCGGGGGCCTGGGACGCCGACGCGTCGGGCATCACCTACGAACGGCGCTGATCAGGACGCCGCCGCCTTCTTCGCCTTGCGCTTGCGGCGGCGGTCGCCCAGCCCGTCGAGCATCAGGGCGGTGCCGATGCCGAGCATCCAGACGTCCTTGGCCAGCGGGATGCCCTGCTCGGTGGGGCGGATGCCGCCCTCCTCGCGCATGCCCGGGGCGTTGAGATAGAGGCGGCCGAGCATGGCGGCGAACGTGGTGAGGGCGGCGCCGGCCACCACGGTCGGCACGATCGGGATGAGGAGCAGAGCGCCCACCGCGATCTCGCCGGTGGACAGCATGTTGACGAACTTGTCGGGCGGGGTGTCCTGGAGCTCGGGGTAGGCCGTGGTCGCGAACCCGTGGAGGCCCTTGGCCGCGTCCTCGTCGGCGTCACGCTTGGCGAGCCCGGAGTTGAGGATGTAGGCGCCGGTCGCCAAGCGGACCGGGATGTGCCATGCCTTGAACGCCATCGTTCCTCCTCTTCCCGCCCTCCGGCGACGGTAGCCGTATCACTTGACGAATTCCTCCGAGCTGGCGGCCGAGCCCGGCCGTCGACGCGCCCGCGGTGGACTGACCGTCACTCGCCGGTCACGCCGTCGACGTTCTCCCGCAGCAGGTCGGCGTGGCCGTTGTGGCGGGCCGTCTCCTCCAGCATGTGGAGCAGGATCCAGCGGGCGCTGAACCGCTCGCCCCGGCGGGAGGTCCGGGCCGACATCTGGTCCAGGTCGGGGACCTCGGCGACGGCCGCCCGGCTGCGCTCGCAGGTGGCCTCGTAGAGGGCGATCAGGTCGTCGAGGCCGTCGTGGACCGCGGTGGTGAACTCCCAGTCGGGGTCCTCGCCCCACGGGGCGCTGGCGAACGGCTCGGACTGGGGGTGGTCGTGGAGGATGACGCGGAACCAGTGGTCCTCGTTCAGGGCGGCGTGCTTGACCAGGCCGGCCAGGGTCAGGCTCGACCGGCCCACGGTCTTCGCCCGCCCGTCGGCGTCGACGCCCCGGGCCTTGGCGACCAGCGTGGCCCGGTGGTAGTCGAGGTACTGGCCGAGCATCGTCCGCTCGTCGGCGGCGAGGTCGGGGTCCGTGCGTTCCATCGGACCGACCGTAGGGCACCGGCCGGAAACCGGTCGGCCCGGTTTTCGGCCACGTCCTACAGTCGGCGGGGTGCGCCACCACCTCGCCCAGGTCAACATCGGCCGCCTGCGGGCGCCCCTCGACTCTCCCCAGCTGGCCGGGTTCGTCGCCGCCCTCGAGCCGATCAACGCCCTGGCCGACGCCGCGCCCGGGTTCGTCTGGCGGCTGCAGACCGAGGACGGCGACGCCACCGCCCTCCGGCCCTTCGCCGACGACATGATGATCATCAACATGAGCACCTGGACCTCCCTCGACGCGCTGCGCGACTTCGTCTACCGGTCCGACCACCGGGCGGTCATGACCCGCCGGCGGGAGTACTTCGAGAAGCTGGCCGAGGTGTTCGTCGCCCTGTGGTGGGTGCGCGAGGGGCACCGGCCGACGACCGACGAGGCGAAGGACCGCCTCGCGCTCCTCGACCGCCTCGGCCCGACCCCGAGCGCGTTCACGTTCCGCACCGCGTTCCCCGCCCCCGGCCCGCCGGTCGAGCAAGCGTCGTGACCGGCAGCGGTACCGG
>JBKPHT010000087.1:0-13232 GCA_046730015.1 Actinomycetota bacterium | reverse complement strand
GCGGTACTGGCGCCGCGAGGTGTCGAACTCGCCGCCACAGGTGATGAGGCGCAACTCCGACCCCGGCACCGGGCCGTACACGGCTTCCGTGGGGAAGGCGGTCTTCGGATGGCTCAGAGCCCCGGTCACCGTGAAGCGGATCTCGGTGCCATCGGCGCGATGGACGATCACCTCGTCGCCCGCTGCGAGCTCGTGCAGGCGGTGAAAGACAGCTGGCCCGTCTCGGGAATCGACATGGCCGGCGATCACCGCCGGCCCGGGCTGCCCGGGTTCGGGTCCCAGCGAGAACCAGCCAGCGGTGTCGAAGTTGCTAGGCGCCTCCATGGCCCCGGTTTCGTCCAGCCCGAGTTGGGACAGCTCGGAGCGCACACCGATCGACGGGATCTCGATCGCGGCGGGCGATGTCGGCCCCGAAGCCACGGTGCCCGGCGTTTCCGACGCTGGCGCGAGCGTGGCCTCGCCGGTGGCCGTGGCGAGAGGCGGGAGCTCGTCATCTCTGAGGTGAAGACCGCCTAGGGTGCCGCCGGCGACCGCGGCGGTGGCCAGCCCGAGCAGGGGAAGTCGGGCCAGTGTCCGTCGCCACGGGCCGGGCGTCGCCCGGTGACGTGGCCTGTATGGCCCGTGGCGTGGGACGTAGGACGTCACACCGGCCGGCGGGTTGAGGTCGAGTTGGGCCGGTGCCGATCGTTGGTGAAGTGCCTTCCGGCTCGGCGCCCGGTCAGCGGCCGGGGCACGCCGGTCCAAGCGTGTCGGGCGCCACCTACCACAATGGCGGCCGCCAAGCACAGGGCCAGGCCGGTGAGGATTGGCGCGCCGAGACCGCCACGGTTGTCGGCCGTGTCGGCGCTGCCGCCAACTCCCGTGGCGACGCCCCCAACAGGTGCGGCGCGATCGGGACCGCCGGATGACGCGCCGGACACGTCGACTCCGGTGGCGTCGACCACGCTCTTGACCTCGAAGGCCGGCGTTCCGGTGCTTTCGACCACGACGATGGTGTTCACCGTCCCGGGCTCGAAGTTGAGCTCGCTCGGCACTCGGGCACCGTCGGCGGACGTCACCTCGAGCGTCTGCGGTCCCGCGGCAATCGCGGCGTATTGGGTCGTCGACCCGAACGCTGCGGCCTCGGCGAGCACCCATCCGCCGCCGGCGGAGACATCGACCGTGCCCGCCGAGGTGGAGGCCTGGATGAGCCGTACCTTGGCCTGGCCCGCCGGCGGGGGTGCGAGGTCGTCCGCCACCAACACCTGCGTGACATCGGTCCTCGGGCCCATCGCTGCGAACGTGTAGGCACTCCCTTCTGCCAGCTCGGCAGACGCCGTCACCCAGGGGTCCGCATCCGCAGGAGAGCCGACCCGGCGCAGCAGGAACGTGTAGTTGCCCGGCTCCAGTGTCGTGTAGTCCGAGACCTGGCCGAATCCGAGCCCGTTGAGCACTCGCTTCTCTTCGCCATCGAATCCGACCAGGTACACGTCCATCACGGGTGCGTCGGGTGAGAAGTGAGCCAGCCGGATCCGCGAACCCGTCTGAGCGGAGCCGGCGGGTGCCAGTCCCACGACCGCACAAAGGGTGGTCGCGGCCAGACCGGCGACCAGACGCGCCCATCGCCGGCGTCCGCGAGCCGAGTCAGCGTTGTGCGTGTCCGGTGTCGTTGAGTCGATGGGGTCAGTTGGCATCTCGTTCCTCTCGGTGGGTCGGCCATTGCCCGGGTCTGCGTCAGCGGTCGTGGGCGCTCGATCGGTGGACGTCAGATCCCGTGGAAGGTGGTGGTCGGCGGCTCGATGTGGGCTGTCATGACAGCGCGGTGAGTGGGTAGGTGACGGTCATCTGCGCCTCCGGCCCGACCTCGATGTCAGCCGGCCGATGCGGGGGAACCTGGTCGGCGAGAAGGCTGCGGATGGCCCGGGCGTCGTCGTCCGTGCGGGCACGGAGCGAGACCGAGCGGAAAGGGGCGCCTGTTCCGGTCTCGGCTGGATCGGACGTGAAGCTCATCACCGATACGGGCCGATCGGCGGCTACGGCGACGAGCGTCGCCATGATCCGCTCGTCGACCTTGCCCGCCAGCAGCGCCCGGCGAGCCGAAGGGGTCAGGTCCACCGACCGATTCCGGGCGAGCTCGGCGCCTGCCTTCGCAGCCGCCGCAGGGTCGTGGCCGCTTGCCGCGGACGCCCTTGCGGCTCGATCGGGACCCTCGGGGAGGATCTTCCGCACTTCGACCCGGTCCTCGCCGGCACCGAACACCGCGAGCACAACTGAGTTGCGGAGGGCAGCACGGACCTCCGGATGCCTGTCCGAGAACGCCCGCTGCGACTCGACGGAGACCAGCACGTCGTAGTCCCGCCATACGGCCCGCTGGCCGACCCCGACGTCGGCGTCGGCGTCGAATGTCGTGTACCTGGCGACCCGGCTGGTGGACATCGCGGCGACGAGGTCGACCCAGAGGGCGTCGTCAACGATCAGCCGCCCGTCGGTCGGCATGTTCCGGACGATCCATCGGTTGGCGTCGCGCATCGCCGTATCGGCATCGTCGCCGAGGAGTGAGCGGTAGTCCGCGATCCAGTTCGGGCTAGCGAAAGCCGCGATGATCACCGCGATCACCGCAAGCGACAGAGCGAACGGCCGTCCCCGGCGGTCGCCCTGCCACCGGCGAAGCGCCTCGCCACTGCGGTCCCATGCACGTTCCGCGACCCCGGCGATCAGCACGGCGCCGAATGCCAAGAGGCCGACGACCAGGGAAGCTGGCATGTGGCCGGGGAGCACTACCACGACCACGAGGGCAAGAAAGCCCACGGCGAGTGGCCGCAACGGGGGTACGGCCACGAGCGCTAGCGGCGCAGCGACGAAGGCGAGGACAGGCACCGCCGTACCGAAGGCAAGCCATGACGAGACCGTCTGGTGCCTGAAGGAGTCGGCATCGAAGATGCTGCCGTCCCCTGCGCGGTCGAACAGCTGGAACCATGCCCCTTGGATGAGACTGGGGTGGCCGTCCCCGGCCAGTAGCTGACCGCGAAGGGCTGCGGCGAGCAGGTACACGCCCCAGACGAGCGCGAAGAGCGAGCCGCCCACCGCCAGCACGTAACGGCGGGCCGAGGGATGGCTCGAACGCCAGACCTGCAGCGCCAGCGCCGGCAGGACCAGCAACGCGGCGTAGCTGGTGAGCGTGGCCATCCCAAGGCACGCCCCGCTGGCGGCGAATGCGCCCAACCGCCGTCGAGGGCTGCACGCCAGGACGAACGCGCCGAGTATCCACGGCATTGCCAGGTTGTCGAGGGAGACCTGGCGGTGGAACTGAACGGCCAGAGGCAACAGCCCGAACACCACCAGGGCGAGCGCCGCCGCCCAGCGGGCGAGCCCGAGCCGTCGCGCCAGCACCCACAGCAGGCCGGCACTGAGGACATATGCGACGAGCATGGCCTCGCGCCCCGCAGCGACGGCGGTCGGCGCCCGTTCGAACGCCGAGGTAAGCCACATCCACGCGCTGAGCTGCAGCCACCCGAGGGGCGGATGCTCGTACCAGTATGTCGGCGGCGCGAAGGACCCAAGGTGCTCCAATGTCCAGGCCCGGCCCACCGCAGTTCCTTCGGCGCTGCGCCACTGGGGCGCCGAAGCCATGTTCAGCGCGTGAAGTACGCCGCTGACGCACATCAGTGCCGTGGCGAGGAGGCCACCCCAGACGCCCTCCACGGGGATGGACTCGAGGCGGGACCGCCACCCGAGCCGGGCGCGGGGGAAGGGCGACACGGTCGCGGTCGTCACCGGTCCATGACCCCGGCCTGGGGCACCCGGTCGTCGACCCCCCCGCGACGGCCAGTGGGCCGCTGAGCGAGGCGGGGTCGGTCGGAATCCTCGGTGCTGGCAGATCCTCCTTCCGTGTGCGAGACGGTGTCCCGCCTGTGGCTTCCCCGGAGTTCCCGAACCAGCGCCCGCAGCGCAGCGGTGGCGAGCAGGATCCGGTAGGGGATCGCTCCGAGCACGAGCAGCAGCCGGTCACGCGGCCGGACCCGCACGTGCGTGGTACGGCGCAGGTCACCGAGACCGGCCGTCTCGACGGCGACGGTCATCAGTGCCGGAACCAGGGGCAGGCAGGCGGTCAGCACGATGGGCGGAGGGGCGTCGGCGGCGATGGCCGCCACCGCCAAGATCGGGATCGCCACGCCGGCGATGGCTTCGAGGAAGGGCATCGCCAGGTTGCCCTTGGCGAGCAGCCGCTGCCGGCGGGTGGGAAGGTCCCGCCAGACTCCCTTGCGCAGAACATGCAGGAAACCCTGGATCCACCGCGTCTGTTGGCGCGCCGAGGCCCCGGTGCTCGTGGGCCCGGCCGTCCGCGTTGCCAGCGCGGGGTCCCACGTCACGGCCACCGGCACGCCGGCGACCGAGAGGCGCACGCCCAGCTCGGCGTCCTCGGCGACCGCGTCCTCGTCCCAGCCCCCGGCATCACGGAGCACGCCGACGCGGGCGAACAGGCTCGTATTCGCCAGCGGGGTGAACCGTTGCTGCACGTGGTAGTGCAGGCGACTGCGGAACCAGAAGTAGCCCTCCAACATGCGATGGATCGAAGGCCAACTCGATTTCGCGTACGTGAGCAGCACACCGCTCTGCACCACGTCGGCACCCGTCGCCGCCAGGGTTGCTTCCACGTGGCGAAGGAGTCCCGGGTGGACGTCGTCGCCCGGTTGGAAGACGCCGATGACGTCGCCCCGGCATGCGGCGAGGCCCGTGTTCAACGCCCCCGGTCGGCTCCTGCGGAACCGGCGGTCGACCACCACGCGGATGCGGTCCGGCCGCCGGTAGGCGGCTGCAGTCGCCAGCGCTCGTGCGCCCAGCTGATCGTCGCCGACGACTGCCACGATCTCGACATCGGGGTGCTCGAACGCCGCGAGCCGTTCGAGCGTTCGGCTGTACGCTTCCTCGTCCCGCCGGGCTACGACCATCAGCGAGAACGAGGTGGTCGGCGGGTCTCGCCCCAGGTGGACCTCCGTCCCGTTCAGCGACGTCGACGACCACCAGGCATGCAGCATCCGACGCAAGCCCGTGGCTGAGATAGCGGCGAGCGCCAGCGAGACGAGGCCGAGCAACCCGACACCGAGGGCGGCCGGCAGATCCATCCCCAAGGACGCCAACGGACCGGAACGATCGTCTGCATCCCCCGGCTGCCCGGCCCCGGGGCCGTCCACGGTCTGCTCGACCTGCTGGTCCTGCTCCTCCGTGCCGAGGATGACCACGTCACTGTCGTCCGCCGGCTGGAGGATGGGTTGGTCGTCGGTGGATGGCGGCGTTTCGTCATCGGGTGGCGACGGGTCACCGCCGGACCCGCTCGTGGCGGCGGCCGCGTACAACGGCGTGCCGATGAGAAGTGCGCCGGCCAAACCCGCGGCGACCACGGCGCACAGCATCCCGGACGTCACGTCGTTGTAGTCCGACAACGCCTCCTCCTGCCGCCGAGACCAAACCGCCGCGCCGCGCCAAACTCCGCCCCCAACGGATCGATCGGGTTCCCTAGCTCGGCTGGTCAGCCGGCATACGCAACCCACCAGGCCGGTGACCCACGCATCGTGGGTTTCCCCGTGCGAACGGTCAACGCCGGCGGCGTTGACGTCACACGTTTGCAACATCACGGGATCGCGGTCCCACTCCTCGAGATGGTTCGCCCACGGAGAGTCGTCACCACGGACACGTCCCCACCTCTGGTCCGGCTGCGAGCCGAGGCCGGCAGCGACTAGCTCGACTGGACAAATCCCCCGTCACGCCGGGCCCGAGCGACGGCGTTTCGTCCTGTGGTCAAGGCGTGACCGGCTGCAGGAGCATCTCCTGAGCCATTGACGCGACGATGAGGCCCTGCGGGTTCCGAATCACACCGCGCAGGGTGCCGCGGCCGCCGGCATTGACGAGGCTCTGCACGTCCTGGAGAAGCCAGTCATCGGCGCGGGCGGGCCGGTGGAACCAGGCAGCGTGGTCGAGACTGATCATGCCGGTGACGTCGCCTTCGAGGTGGAGGGGCCGACCGCCCAGGCCGGTCCAATCGGTGGCGTACCCGAGCAGCGCGGCGTGCAGATGCGGGTCGTCGTCGAGCGCTCGGGGCAGACGGAACCAATGGCGGTGCGTCGCCTCACGGGTGCCGTCCGGTCGCATGGCACTGGGCCCGAGCCAACGCTCGTCCCATGGGCCGACCTCGTACTGGGTGAGGTCGGGTTCGGGGAGGTCCTCGGGCAGAGGCACGCCGTCGGGGATCCCCGACAGGTCGTACACGTACCCGTCGGTGTCGGTGGTGAACGAACAGTTCATCGTGATGACCGGTTTGCCATCCTGCGCGGCGATGACGTGATGCAGATTGAAGGTGCGTCCGGCCTTCACCACATCGCTGCGGAAGACGATCTCCTGTCCACCTCGCACGGATCGGAGAAAGTGGGCGTGAACCGAGTGGAGCCGGCTTCCGACCGGGGCGTCGCGGCAGGCCGCACTGATCGTGATGGCGAGCCCGACGCCGCCGAAGACCACCGGCCCGTACCAGTCGGGCGTCCGTCCCACCCACGAGTCCCCCCGCTTTTCGTGCTGCAGTAGATCGAGGAAGTCGTCGATCGCAGCCTGCTGCAGGTCGATCCGGTCAGTCACCTCAACGCCCGCGGAACTCTGGCGTCCGCTTCTCGATGATCGCCTGTACCGCCTCCTGCCCGTCCTCGCTGTCGAGGCCTGCGAGCGCGTTACGGATCTCGTCGGTCATGCGTGTGTCGACGTCGGTGATCAATGGCGTTCTGGCGACCAGATGTTTCGTGCGCCGTACCGCCAGTGGGGCCTGGGCGGCGACCGCTTCGCAGAATTCCAGTAGCCGCGAGTCGAGCTGATCTGCGGGGACGACCTCCGACACGAGTCCGCGGCGGAGAGCCTCGTCGGCATCAACGAAACGGGATTCGAGCAGGAAGCGCAAGGCGGTCTCATGACCGACGAGGGTTGGCAGAGACCAGGTGAGGCCCCCGTCAGGCGACGTGCCCGCTCGCAGGTATCCCGGGTGCAGGCGCGCCGAGTCCGCAGCGATTCGGATATCGGCCGCCATCGCCAACGAGAGCCCCGCACCCACGGCCGCGCCGTTGATCCCGGCGACGACCGGCTTGTCAGTCTCGAACCGCAACGCGAGGAGGAACCGTCCAACCCAGCCCTTCTCGTCGAGCACCTGCTCCTGGTCCGACAGTCCGGTCTCGACCGACGAGTCGTCGCCACCACCCAGGTCGAGGCCAGAACAGAACGCGTCGCCGTTGCCGGTCAACGCCACGACCCGCACGTTGTCGTCCGTGTGGGCGTCTCTCACCGCCCGCACGATGCTCCAGCCGAGTGAAGCGGTGAGCGCGTTCTTTCGCTGTGGGCGATCGAGCCGCAACACCCTCACATGCCCGACGGTCTCGGCGGCCAGTTGCGACATCGCTCAAGGCTGCCACGCCCGACTGGCCCATGCCGTCGGTTCCCGCGCCCACGGTTCACCCACAACGACGGAACGATGTGCGGATCACCCGATCAGCACACGGGTGGCGCTGTCCAGGATCCGGCCAGGGCGACGCCCGCCTGCTGGTCACCGCTGGTGATCGGGGGCCTGACGCGCTGCGTCTAGCTGTCCTCGTACTTGAACGACACGGACAGCTTCGTCCGGTAGGTGAGCGAACCGTCCGTGCCGACGTCGAGGTCCTGCTTCACGACCTCTGCCACGCGCAGATCGCGCAGGGTCTCGCGGGCCTTGACCACCGCAGAGGACGCCGCATCTTCCCAGGACGTGGTGCTGGTGCCGATGATCTCGATGACCTTGTAGACGCTCATCGCTTCGACCCTCCGGGGGCGGCTACCGTGCGCTCCGACCATACGCCAGTCGGCCGGCCGAGGCTCTCTGCCCTGGCCACATCGCCGGCGCCAGACCCGGCGTGGCAACCCGAGGATGTGGCCGAAGGAGACCACCCATGGCCGAGCGTCCGAACCCCAGTCAGGGAATCCTGCTCACCCACTTCATCGTCGCCGAGGACGTCGAGCGCTCGCACGCCTTCTACACCGACGTGCTGGGCGGCGAGTCGGTTCGGAAGGGCGAACCGTCCATCGTTCAACTCGCGAACTCGTGGATCATCATCAACGTCGGTGGTGGGCCGACGATCGACAAGCCGGATGTGATCCTGGAGACTCCGCAGGACCCGACCCGCTCCAGCAGCTTCCTCAACATCCGGGTGGCCGACATCCACCAGGTGTACGAGGACTGGCGCTCCCGAGGCGCGGCGTTCATCACCCCGCCACAGGACCTCGCAAGCGAGATCCGCTGCTACATACGGGATCCCGACGGACACCTGATCGAGGTCGGACAGACGACGGAGCCCGCGACCGGTCGATCGCACTGAGGTGCCACCTCGACCTCCCGGGATTCTCCTCACTCGCCGAGGGTTTGTATCAGGACATCAACGTCACCATGCGGCTATCCGGAGCCGCCGCTTGGCCCGCTCCGGCTCCCGCCCCGGCGGTTGACGAGGCGGATCGAGCTCCGGTGTGGGCGGAATCTCGCGGCGTTCCGGCTGGCCGGGGCGCAGCGCCACGTCCTCGCCCCAGTGGGTGATCTCCAGTGGCTCGTCCTCGTCGCCCAGGCGGTAGGTGGCGGCGTCGGGGTGTACCTCGACCACCAGCCGTCGGCCGCGGAACACCACCGGGAAGCGCAGCCGTCGCAGCGTGCCGGGCAGCCGCGGCGCGAAGGTGAGGCGGCGGTCGTGATCGCGCAGGCCACCGAACCCGCACATGGCGGCCATCAGCGCGCCGCCGAGCGAGGCGATGTGCAGGCCGTCTCGGACGTTGTGCGCGAGGTCGCGCAGGTCCATGAATGCCGCCTCGGCCAGGTAGTCGTAGGCGAGTTGGAGGTGGCCGACCTCGGCCGCGACGATTGCCTGGATGCACGCCGACAGCGACGAGTCGCGCACCGTGATCTGCTCGTAGTAGTCGAAGTTGCGCCGCTTCTCCTCGGCGCTGAATGCGTCCCCGCGGGTGAACAGCGCCATGACCAGGTCGGCCTGCTTGACCACCTGCCGGCAGTACAGCTGCAGGTAGGGGTGGTGGAGCATCAGCGGGTAATCGTCAGGCTTCGTGCGCTCGAAGTCCCACCGGTCGTGGGTGGTGAAGTCCTGGTCTTGCGAGTGGACACCGAGGTGGCGGTCGTAACGGACGTAGACGGACTCGGCTGCGCGCCGCCACGCCGCGATCTCGGACGTGCGGATGCCCAACCGCCGGGCGGCGTCGTCGTGGCGCTCGGCCGCGTCCACAGCCGCGCGGAGGTTCGACTGCGCCATGAGGTTGGTGTAGGCGTTGTTGTCGACCAGCGCCGAGTATTCGTCCGGACCGGTCACGCCGTCGATGCGGAAGCGCCCGTCGTGGTCGTGGTAGCCGAAGCTCACCCACAGTCGGGCCGCCTCGGCCAGCAGCTCCAGTCCGTAGTCGCGCTCGAACGCGTTGTCGCCGGTCGCGAGCACGTAGCGGCGCACGGCGTCGGCCACCGCGGCGTTGACGTGCATCGACGCCGTGCCGGCCGGCCAGTAGCCGGAGCACTCCTCGCCGTGGATCGTCCGCCACGGCATCGCCGCGCCGCGCAGCCCGAGCTGGGCGGCCCGCTCGCGCGCTTGCGGGAGGATCGAGTGCCGCCATTGCAGCGCGTCGGCAACCAGTTTCGGCTGGGTGTACGTCAGTGCCGGCAGGACGTACATCTCGGTGTCCCAGAACGCGTGGCCGTCGTAGCCGTTGCCGGTCAGGCCCTTGGCGCCGATCGCGCGCGTCTCGGCGCGGGCCGCCGCCTGCAGCAGCTCGAACAACGCGAAGCGCAGTGCCTGTTGGACCTCGTCGTCGCCCTCGATCTCGACGTCGGCGACCGCCCAGTAGGCGTCGAGCAGCTCGCGCTGGCGCGCGGCGAGGCCGTCGAAGCCCTCGGCCAGCGCGATCCCGAGGCTCGCGTCGACCTGGTCGCGCAGCCACTCCACCGACTGCTGCGAGGACCAGTGGTAGGCAAGCAGCTTGACCACCCGAAACGCCTGGCCCGGTTCGAGCCGCACGCCGATCGTCACGCGGCCCATGTCCGGCTCTGCCTGGGACAGCGTGTGGGGGGTGCGGCCGTACTCGATCACGTGGTCCATGCCCGCGGCCAGCTGTAGGCCGGAGCGGCGGGTGCGGTGGGCGAGCACGACCCGCAGGTCGTGCGCGATGGCCAGGCGGCTCTCGAGGACGTCGACGAGCGCGGCCGCCGCCCGCGGGTCCTTCTTCGGCGTCGCCTGGGGTTGGTCGGCGGTCAGGTTCGACTGCAGCGCGATCCGCAGCGGCTGCCCGACCGCCTCGACTTCGTATGCGATCGCCGCCACGCTGCGCAGGTCGAGCGACACCAGCCGGCGGCTGCGCACCCGCACCGTATGGTCGGCCTGCGACGTCCAGTGCAGGCGCCGCTCGAGCACGCCCGTGCGCAGGTCGAGCAGGCGCTCGTGGTGCCCGAGCCGGCCGCGATGGATGTCGAGCGGTTCGTCCTCGACCAGCAGCCGGATGACCTTGCCGTCGGTGACGTTGACGATCACCTGGCCATCCTCGGGGAAGCCGTAGCCGCGCTCGCCGTACTCGAGCGGGTAGGACTCGTAGAAGCCGTTGAGGTAGGTCCCGGACAGGCCGCGGGGCTCGCCCTCGTCGAGGTTGCCGCGCAGGCCCAGGTGGCCGTTGGCCAGCGCGAAGATCGACTCCGCCTCGTGGAGCAGCTCGAGGTCGAGCGTGGTCTCCCGCACGCGCCACCGCTCGACCGGGAAGGTGGTGTGCGGGATCACCGTGTTGGCCCAGCCGACCGAGGCGCGCCGCGCGCGACCTTCTGCACAAGTGTGGGACGAGCATCCATGCCCACACGACCACCGTAACGGCGCCGCCAGCCCTCGATCCGCGTGGCGTTCGCCGTACACGTTCACGCGTGCCGGGTCGACGGGCACGCCGTCCAGCGGGTATCACGTGAGCGGAGGAGTCAGTCGATCGATCGCGCGTGGAGGGGGAGACCCATGAGCCGCGAGTGGCCCGCGCTTGCCTACGACGACTGGAAGGCGACGTGCGACACCCTGCACGCCCACACCCAGGTCCTCGGCAAGCTGGCCGTGGTCCTGGCGCCGCCCGAGCCGCAGCTCCAGCACGCCGCCCTGCGGCTGACCGCACGGGGTTGGGAGACGCTGGCGTTGGGGGTGCCCGACGGCTCGGGCGCGCTGACCGTCGCGCTCGATCTGCGAACGCACGAGGCCGTTCTGGAGCACAGCGACGGCCGCGGGCAGCGCGTGGCGCTCACGCCGAACCGGCCGGTGGGCGAGGTCACGCGCGACGTGCTGGACGCCGCGCGCGCGCTCGGAGGCGAGATCGAGATCGACCCGACGCCGCAGGAGGTCTCGTGGACGGTGCCGCTCGACGAGGATGACGAGCACGCCACCTACGACCCCGGCAAGGTGGCCTCCTACTTCGCCGCCGCCACCAAGGCCGCCCTGGTCCTCGCCGCATTTCGCGCGCCGTACCGGGGGCGCTCGACGCCGGTCAACGCCTGGTGGGGCTCGTTCGACCTCGCGACCAACTTGTTCTCCGGCCGCCCCGCGGACCCGCCGTCGGACGACTTCATCATGCGCAACGCGATGGACGCCCAGGAAGTGGCCGTCGGCTGGTGGCCGGGCGACGCCAAGTACGGCAGTTCGGCGTTCTACGCCTACGCGTATCCGGCGCCCGAGGACTTCCCTGACCTCACGCTCTCCCCGCCGGCGGCACGTTGGGAGGAGGCGTTGGGCGAGTACGTCCTGGACTGGGACGACGTCCGCTCCAGCGCCGACCCGCACGGGCTCGCGCTCGAGTTCGCCCGCTCGGCATTTCGCCACTCCTGCATCGTGTGCGGCTGGGACCCGACTCTGCCTGCCAGCGCTGAAGGAACGCCGCCGCCAGTCGTTTGATGTCGACAGCTCGCTGCGTCGCACGGCGTGTGCTGCCTGCCGGTACCGTCGGACCGTGCTGAGCGATGCGAGCATCCACCGGGTGGTCGTGGGGCCGCGTCAGCCGGCCGTGCCCGCACGTGCGAGCTCGCGCGCGGCGGTGATGATGCTGTCCGCGGCGATCCCGGCGCCGTGCACCAACTCGGCGGGCGTGCCGGAGCCGGGGAGGTCGCGCACGGCGAGCTTGACGACGGCCGGCGGCTGGTCGTCGCTGCTGACGAGTGCCTCGAGCACGGCGTCGCCGAGGCCGCCCTCGGGGGCGTGGTCCTCGACCGTGACGATCGCCTCGCATTCCCGCGCGGCCGCCCGGATCGTCTCGGCGTCGAGCGGCTTGATCGAGTAGGCGTCGATCACGCGCGCGGCGATGCCCTCGCCCTCGAGCGCCTCGGCTGCCTTGACTGCCTCGTCGACGGTCACGCCGCAGGCGACGATCGCAATGTCGTCTGCGTCAGCCCCGGCCGCGATCCGCGAGCCGCCGATGCGGACGTCGTCGTCCGCCGGCGTGCGGATGGGTGTCTTGCCCCGCAGCGTGCGGATGTAGCAGATGCCGGGCCGGTCGGCCATCTCGGCGACGAGCTTCGCCGCCTGGTTGGCATCGGACGGGTGCAGCACGGTCGTCCCGTGGATCGCTCGCATCGCCGCGATGTCCTCGAGCGCCATCTGCGACGGGCCGTCCTCGCCGATCGACACGCCCGCGTGCGAGCCCGAGAGGCGGATGTTCGCGCGCGAGATCGCCGCCATGCGGATGAAGTCGTACGCGCGCGTGAGGAACGCCGCGAACGTCGACGCGAACGGCACCCAGCCGCGCACCTGCATGCCGACCGCCGCGGCGATCATCTGCTGCTCGGCGATGAACATCTCGAAGTACCGGTCCTCGTGCGCCTCGCGGAACAGCTCGGAGTGCGTCGAGTTCGACACCTCGCCGTCGAGCGCGACGACGTCGCCCCGGATCGCGCCGAGCGCGGCGAGCGTCTCGCCGTAGGCCTGGCGCGTGGCGACCTGCTCGCCGGCGTCCCAGCTCGGCAGCTCGCCGCCGGAGACGGCGAACGTGTGCGCCCGCCCGCCCTCGGGCAGGGCGAGCCCCACGCTGATGTCGCGCTCGCCGCCGAGCTCCCGGATCGCCTCGTCGGGGTCGTCGAGCGGCTTGCCGTGCTTGCCGGGCTGGTCCTCGACCGCCTTGACCCCCTTGCCCTTCTTCGTCCGCGCGATGATCGCCGTGGGCTTGCCGGTCGTCTCGACCGCCTCGTCGAACGC
>JBKPHT010000086.1:0-3983 GCA_046730015.1 Actinomycetota bacterium | reverse complement strand
CGTCCGCGCGGGGCTTGGCGCGCTTGCGCCCGCCCCGCGAGCCGCGCCGGCGGCGCTTGCGCGTCGCGTCGGCGGAGGACTCGGACGAGCCCGCCGCGGCGCCCTCGGCGCCGTTCGGGCTGGGGGCGGTGGGCGTTCCGTCCGCCGGCCGCTCGGGGCCGGCGGACTCGGGGGTCGCCGGTACCTCAGGGACCGGGTGGGGCGCCTCCGGGCTGCCGGAAACGTCTGCCTCGGACATGGGTGAGTTCCCTTCTCATGACGCACGCGCCTCGGCGTGCGGAGGCGGCGTCGCTGCCGGCTCGAGGTCGAGGACCTCGCGCCGGGCGCCGCCGGCCTGCGTCCATTGGTGAAAGCGAGTGACCCGTGCCACCGTCCAGGTGGGGTCGATCGCAGCGATCAGCTCGGCCGGGCGGAGGCCGCGGGGCTGCGTGGCCAACTCGGCCTCGAGCGCGGTGGCGATGCCCGACGCCCGGGGGGCGAGGGGGGCCACGACCTCGGTCACCGGACCGAGGACGCGCACGCCGAGCACAGCGGGCCGGACATCGTCGGTGACGGTGCGGCCCTTGCGCTCACGGGTCAGGTGGAGGTCGGTGGCGGCGAGCGCCCGCGACACGGCGGCGGCCGCGTCGGGCGGGGCGACGTCGCCGACCTCGATGTACCAGGTGCAGCTCGTCACGGCCTGCTGGAGCGAGTCGGCCCCGGGGGCGAGGGGCGCCACGGCCTGCACGTCGATGCCCGCTGGCAGCGCCCGGTCGAGCAGCGCGGGCAGCCGCTCGACGGCGACGGGGTCGGCGCCCTCGCGCAGGACCACGTCGAGGTACTCGCCGAGCGACTCGTGCCCGGTCGAGAGGGCGAGGCCGAAGCTGAGCCTCGGCCGGGGCGAGAAGCCCTCGGTGTAGGCAAGGGGGAGGTCGGCCCGGCGCAGCGCCCGCTCCCAGATGCGGGCGAGGTCGCGATGGCTCGTGAAGCGGACCTTGCCGCGCTTGGCGAACCGGATGCGGAGACGGGCGCCGGCACTCACGACGGCGCCCCCGTCAGGGCCCGCGGCCGCAACGTCACGGGCACCGAGCCGGGCCGGAGCCCGCCGGTGGACAGGTCCTGGCCGGTGCCCTGGCTGCCGCCCGCCGGCGGGGTGGCCGAGGCGACGACGTGCTCGATGCCGTAGCCGGTGCAGGCGCCGCAGTCGTAGCAGGGGGTCCAGCGGCAGTCGGGCAGGCCGACCTCGGCCAGCGCGTCCTGCCAGTCCTGCCACAGGAAGTCCTTGTGGAGCCCGGCGGAGATGTGATCCCAGGGCAGGACCTCGTCCTCGGTCCGGTGCCGGTAGACGTACCACTCGACGTCGAGGCCGTGGGAGGCCAGGGCGTCGAGCCACAGGTCGAGGCGGAAGTGCTCGCTCCACTCCTGGAACGTGCCGCCCTGCCGCCACACGGTCTCGATCACCGGACCGAGGCGGCGGTCGCCCCGGGAGGCCAGGCCCTCGACCAGGCTGGCCTTCGGGTCGTGCCAGGTGAGCTGGACGCCCTTGGCCTTGCGGCCGGCGTCGCGCAGCAGCGAGATCTTCCGGCCCAGCTCCTCGGCCGTGTTCTGGCCGAACCACTGGAACGGGGTGAACGGCTTCGGCACGAACCCGCCGACCGAGGCCTTGACCGACACGCCCTTGGTGTGGCGGCGGCCGATCTCGACACAGTTGCGGGCCAGGTCGAGGATGCCGAGCGTGTCCTCGTCAGTCTCGGAGGGCAGGCCGGTGAGGAAGTACAGCTTCACCCGGCGCCAGCCGGAGCTGAACGCGCTCTCGACCGCCCCGTACAGGTCCTCCTCGCGGATGAGCTTGTTGATGATCTGCCGCATCCGCCAGGTGCCGGCCTCGGGGGCGAAGGTGAGGCCGGTGCGGCGGGCCTTCTGGATCTGGCCGGCGATGCCGACGGTGAAGGCGTCGACCCGCAGGCTGGGCAGGCTGACCGACACCTGGCCGCAGCTGCCCGGGTCGTCGACGATGTCGCGCACGACGTCCTCGATGCCGGAGAAGTCGGCGGTCGACAGGCTCGTCAGCGCCACCTCGTCGTAACCCGTGCGGCGCAGGCCGTCGGCCACCATGGTCCGGACCTGGTCGGCCGGCCGCTCCCGGACCGGGCGGGTGATCATGCCGGCCTGGCAGAAGCGGCAGCCCCGGGTGCAGCCCCGGAACACCTCGACGTTGAGCCGGTCGTGGACCACCTCGGTGAGCGGCACGAGCTGGTTGCGGGGGTAGGGCCAGGAGGCGAGGTCGGCGATCGTCCGCTTGTCGACCCGCTCGGGCACGTCGGGGTACCGGGGCGTGACCGCCCGCAGCGACCGGCCCTCGTAGCTCACCTCGTACATGGACGGGACGTAGACGCCCTCGACGTGGCTGAGCTCGCGGAGGACCGCCTCCCGGCTGCCCTCGGTGCGGCCCGAGGCCTTCCAGCCGGCGACCACCTGGGTGATCTCCGAGACCACCTCCTCGCCGTCGCCGACCACGACGAAGTCGAGGAAGTCGGCCAGCGGCTCCGGGTTGTAGGTGCAGTGGCCGCCCGCGGCGACCAGCGGGTGCTCGGGGCGGCGCTCGGCGGCCCGGACCGGGACGCCGGCCAGGTCGACGCAGTTGAGCAGGTTGGTGTAGGTCAGCTCGGCCGACAGGTTGAAGGCGAGGACGTCGAAGTCGCCGGCGGGCCGGTGGGTGTCGACCGAGAACAGCGGGATCCGCTCCCGCCGCATCACCGCCTCGAGGTCGCCCCACGGGGCGTACGACCGCTCCGCCGCCGCGTCGTCGCGCTCGTTGAGGATCTCGTACAGGATCTGCAGGCCCTGGTTGGGCAGGCCGATCTCGTAGGTGTCGGGGTAGGTGAGGAGCCACGACACGGCGCCCTGACCAGGGTCGGGACGCTGCGCGCCGAGCTCGAGCCCGATGTACCGGGCCGGCTTGGCCACCCCGGCGAGATGGGGCTCGAGCTGCGTCCAGACGGATGACATGTCCTCACAAGGGTAGCGGGACGACCCTCCGCACCCCGAATGAGCCTCGACACCACGCTCCGTGACCACCTTGTGGGGTCTGGCGTCTCTCACGGCGCGATCCGCGCGGTGATAGGGCCAGCCCCGGGGACCCGGGCCGGCGGAGTGGGTCAGGCCGGGCGCCGGCGGCGCAGCATGCTGCGGTAGCGGATGTTCTCGGCCATCACACGGCGGTTGTACGCCCGGGTCAGCCGGTCGTGCTCCCGGGCCATCTCGTCGGCCGTGATCTCCGAGCGGTCGAAGCGCCGGTAGCACTCGTCCAGCCGGCGGTCGAGCTCGGCCTCCGCCGCCTTCAGCTTCTCGAGCGTGCTCGGGGCCCGCCGGCGGGGCCGGGGCGTCCGCCCGGACGACGACGCGGGGACGTAGGGCGTGTCGTCGGGCCGGTTCCGGCCGATCTCCCCCTGGGGCAGGACGTCCTCGGCCCGCACGAACTGGTCCGCCGCCTTGTTGACCGCCACCCGCACGAGCCGGGGCGGCGCGACGCACTGGCGCTGGCACTCGTCTGCGGTGCAGTAGTCGTAGCCGAGCTCGACTCGGCGCGGATCGACGGTGGTCCCACAGATCCGGCACTCCAACGACGGCGATCCTTTCGACAGGCCTCAGCAACAGGACGGATCAGCCTATCGGTTTCGTCATGAAACCCACCCGCGCCGACAGGCGCTCACGGTGGCGGGCCCGGGTCGAACCGCTGCTCCCGAGGCGATAGGGGTCGTTCTCCTGTTCCCGAGGCGATAGGGGTCGGCCCCCTACCACTATTGCCTCGAGAACCGGCAACCGGGTCAGCCGAAGCGGCGCATGTGGACGTTGAGCACCAATCCGACGCCCAGCCACGCGGCGACGACCGACGACCCGCCGTAGCTCATGAACGGCAGGGTGATGCCGGTGATCGGCATGATGCCCATGGTCATGCCGACGTTCTGGAAGATCTGGAACACCATCATCGACAGCACGCCGAC
>JBKPHT010000085.1:0-12507 GCA_046730015.1 Actinomycetota bacterium | reverse complement strand
TTCGGCTACGGCTACGTCGCCTACCAGACCGCCTACCTCAAGGCCAACTACCCGGCCGAGTACCTCGCCGCGCTGCTCACCAGCGTCAAGAGCAGCCTGGAGAAGGCGGCCGTCTACCTGGCCGAGTGCCGGTCGATGGGCATCGCCGTCGAGGTGCCCGACATCAACCGGTCCGCGTCCGACTTCACGCCGGTTTTGGAGACCGGGGACGACGGGAGCCAGCGCCTCAGCATCATCTTCGGTCTGTCCGCGGTGCGGAACGTAGGCGAGGGCCTGGTCGCGCTGATCGAGGCCGAGCGCGAGGCCAACGGGCCGTTCACCGACTTCTACGACTTCGCCCAGCGGGTCGACACGTCGGTGCTGAACAAGAGGACGGTCGAGTCGCTCATCAAGGCCGGGGCCTTCGACGACGTCGGACACCCGCGCAAGGGCCTGCTCACCGTGTACGAGCAGATCCTCGCCCACACCCGCGCCCGCCGGCGAGAGCGCGACATGGGGAACATCACCCTGTTCGGCGGCGACGCCGACGGCGGGGGGCCGGGCGACGACTTCGAGCGGACCCCCATCCCCGACGTCGAGTTCGCCAAGCGGGACCGGCTCGCCTTCGAGAAGGAGATGCTCGGCCTCTACGTCAGCGACCACCCGCTGCTCGGCGCCGAGGCGGCGCTGGCCCGGCGGTGCGACGCCGCCATCGACGACCTGGCCGACCTCGACGACGGCACCCTCAAGTCGGTCGGCGGGGTCGTCACCGGGCTGCAGCGCAAGTGGACCCGCAAGGGCGACCTGATGGCCGTATTCACGCTGGAGGACCTCCGCTCGGCGGTGGAGGTGATGGTGTTCCCCCGGACCATGACCGACCACGGCCACAAGCTGGCCGACGACGCCGTCGTGGTGGTCCGGGCCCGGGTCGACAAGCGGGACGACACCCCCAAGCTCATCGCCCAGGACATCGACGTCGTCGACGTCGGGGAGAGCGGCGAGGTCGAGCCGCTGCGGGTGCGGGTGCCGCCCCAGCTCTTGTCGCCGGCCACCGTCGCCCACCTGAAGCAGATCCTGGCCGACCACCCGGGGGCGACGCCGGTGATGCTCCACCTGGGCGAGCGGCAGATCGTCCGGCTGCCCGACCGGTGGAACGTCGACACGTCCAACGGGCTGCTCGGGCAGCTCCGCGTCGTGCTCGGGGCGGGTGCCATCGTGGCCTGAGGCGCGCGCGGCGCGCGCGTGTTCGGCTACCGGAGTTGCGCGGGCCGTCTCGTTTGACTGGACTAGTAGTTCATTGTCGTCGCAGAACGGGGGCTACGCAGGAGATGTCGATAGCTGTAGACACCAAGGACTGCACGGCGCTCAGCGACGCGGAACTGGTCGAGATGGCCGATCTGTGCGCCGAAGGTCCGCACGGCCACGAGGTCGGCACGCTGTCGAAGCAGTCCGAGGCCTGGGTGCTCATCACCCAGGCGCGGGAGGACGGGAAGCTCAAGGCCTTCGCGTTCTGCACGCTCGAACGGATCGGGGGTACCCCCTGCGTTCTGATCGGTCTCGCCTCGGTGCGGCGCACCTCCAAGCGCGACACCGCCCTCCGCGCCGTCGTCCAGGACCTGCTGCGGCGGGCCGTCCTCGCCTTCCCCGACGAGGACGTGCTCGTGGCGGCCCGGTTCAGCCAGCCGGGCGGGTTCGACGCCTTCCGCTTGCTGAACGACATCATCCCGCGCCCCGGCCACCGGGCCTCCGGCGAGGAGCGGGCCTGGGGTGGCCGCCTGGCCAAGCGCTACGGCATCGAGGCCAGCGCCTACGAACAGCGGGCCTTCGTGGCCCGGGGCGACGGCGGTGGGCCGGCGCCGGTGTTCGACCACGACACGCTGCACCCCGAGCAGATCGATCCCGAGGTGGCCGCGCACTTCGACGCGCTCCATCCCCACAAGGGCGACAGCCTGATCGCCTTCGGCTGGGCGATGGAGGAGGACCTGCGCCGGCTCGGATGAGCCCGCTGCCCCGTCCCGCCGGCGGCGGCTGACGGGGCCGGTCGCACAGTGGACCTGCGCGAGGCCGTCCGGCGCCGCCGGATGGTGCGCGCCTTCACGGCCGAGCCGGTGCCCCCCGGGCTGGTCGACGAGCTGATCGACTTGGCCCGCCGGGCCCCCTCGGCCGGCAACACCCGGCCGGTCGAGTTCGTGGTGCTGGAGGGCGGGCAGACGGCCCGGCTGTGGGACGTGACCCTGCCCGCGGGGGAGCGGCGGGCGGCGTTCCGGTGGCAGGGGCTCCTCGCCGCGCCCGTGGTGGTCGTCCCACTGGTCGAGCCCGCCGCCTACCCGCGCCGGTACGCGGAGCCCGACAAGGCCGGCGCCGGCCGCGGCGTGGGCCTCGACGCGTGGCCGGTGCCCTACTGGTGGGTGGACGGGGGGATGGCGGTCCACGCGCTGCTGCTCGGGGCGGTGGACGCCGGCCTGGGCGCGCTGCTCTACGGGCTGTTCGAGCACGAGCCCGCGGTCCTCGCCGCGCTGGGCGTCCCGGACGGCCGCCGGGCGGTGGGGGCGGTGGCGCTGGGGTGGCCGGCGCCCGACGAGCCGGGGCGGTCGGCTGGACGGCCCCGGCGGCCGCTCGCCGAGGTCGTCCACCGGGGCGGCTGGTCCGGGCGGGCCTGACCCCGCGACCGTGGCGCGGACCTCTCAGATAGGTTCGCGGCCCGTGGACCAGGAGACCGCAATCGACCTCGACGCCACGACCAACGAGCGGGTGGTGCTCCGCCGCCGGCCCACCGGCCTGCTCACGGGCGACGACGTGGCGTTCGAGTCCGGCGTGCCGCTGCCCAGCCTCGAGGACGGCGAGGCCATCATCGAAGTCGACTGGATCGGCATCGACGCCACCGTCCGGACCTGGCTGTCCAAGGCCGAGGGCTACCTGCCCGCGGTCGAGATCGGCGAGCCGGTCCGGGCCAGTGGCATCGGGCGGGTGGTGGCGACCCGGTCGCCGGCGTTCCCGCTCGGCCACCACGTCTACGGCCTGCCGGGCTGGCAGCGGTACGGCGTCGTCCGCGACGACCCGCTGGCCACCCCCCTCGGCGAAGCGGTGGACGCCCCCGCGCTCTTGTCGGTCTACGGCGCCACCGGGCTCACCGCCTACATCGGCATCGTCGACATCGGCCGCGTGGCGGAGGGTGAGACCGTGGTCGTGTCGGCCGCCGCCGGCGCCACGGGGTCGCTGGCCGCCCAGATCGCCAAGATCCGGGGTGCCCGGGTGATCGGCATCTGCGGCAGCGGCGAGAAGGCCCGCTGGCTCGTCGACGACCTGGGCCTCGACGGGGCGATCGACCACCGCAGCGAGGACGTCCGTGCCCGCCTCTCGGACCTGTGCCCCGACCGCGTCGACGTGTACTTCGACAACGTCGGCGGCCCGATCCTCGACCTGGTGCTCGACCGGCTCGCGCTGCGGGCCCGGGTCGTCCTGTGCGGCGCGATCGCCATCTACAACGAGCAGGGTCGCCCACCGGGGCCCTCCAACTACTTCCAGCTGATCAACCGGCGGGCCCGTATGGAGGGGTTTCTCTCCCTCGACCACTGGGACCGCTTCCCCGAGGTGTCCGGCATCCTCGGCGGGTGGATGGCCGAGGGCCGGCTGAAGTACCGGACCGAGATCTACGACGGCCTCGGCGCCGCGGTCGACGCGCTCAACGCGCTGTTCACCGGGGCCAACATCGGCAAGACCGTCATCCGCCTCTGAGGATGGGCCGGCGCCCGGGAGGGGAGTCCCGGACGCCGGCCGCGCGCCCGCCGGGCGGGAACGGGCGCGCCGACCGTCAGCCGGGGGGCGGGGGGCCGCCGGACGTGACCCGGACCGTGGAACCGCTGGGCGTGATCGGCGGCACCGGCGACTTGGTCACCTCGCCGTCGAACCCGTCGCTGAGCGCCAGCACGGCCACCGGTGCCACCACCAGCGCCAACACGAGTGCCAGCGCCACCGCCGTGACGAGCGTCCACCAGGGTTCGGGGGTGAGCCGGATCGGCTCGATCGGCCGTCGGGGATCCGCCGTCGTGCTCATGTGCCTGTAGACGTCTGAGGCGGCCACCTGGTTCCCGCCTCCGTCGATCGCCGCGTCGCTGTCCACACCCCCACTGACGCGGGGCTCGCCGGATCGGTTGACAGGTCGCGGAGCGAATCGCGGATCAGACCTCCGCGAGCGCCAGCTGATCGGCCAATGTCGCCGCGTCCGCAGCCGGCAGCTGGCAGGTGTAGCCCCGGCAGACGTAGGCCCGCCCGTCGTCTCGGCCCGCCCACAGCGGCGAGTCGTAGCGCTCGCCCCAGGCCAGCACCGCCCCCGGCAGGTAGGCCCGCTGGACCAGCCCGACCAGGTCGGACCGGTCGCCGGCGACCACGACCTCGTCGACGCCGTGCACGGCCAGGTCGACGGCCGCCAGCAGGTGACCGAAGGCGAGCGGGTGCCGGGCCGCCACCGGACCGGCCAGCCGGAGGATCTGGTCCGCGTGGTGGCGGTAGCGGGCCTCGCCCGTCAGCGCCGCCAGCCGGACCAGTGCCACCGCGGCCAGACTGTTGGCGCTGGGCGTGGCGTTGTCCATCAGGTCCTTGTCCCGGGCCACCAGCTGCTCGGCGTCGGTGCCGGTGGTGAACAGGCCGCCCCGGGCCGGGTCCCAGAACAGGTCGAGCAGCGCGTCGGCGGTGGTCGCCGCCTCCGCCACCCAGCGGGCCTCGCCGGTCGCCTCGGCCAGCCGGGTGAAGGCGTCGACCAACGCGGCCAGGTCGGCCGCGACCGCCAGGTGGCGGGCACCGCCGTCGGCCTGCCACGACCGCAGCCAGCGGCCGTCGTCCCGCCGCAGTGAGCCCAGCAGGAACTCGCCGGTGGCCACCGCCGCGTCCAGCCAGTCGTCCCGCCCGGTGGCGGCGGCCGCCTCGGCCAGCGCGGCCAACATCAGGCCGTTCCACTCGGTGAGCACCTTGTCGTCCCGGCCGGGCCGGACCCGGCGCTCCCGGGCCTCGAACAGGCGCCGGCGGGCGTCCTCCACCTGGGGCGGGCGGTCGAGGTCGCCGCGGTGCCGCACCCGGTTGAGGATCGTCCGGCCCTCGAAGTTCCCCTCCGGCGTCACCCCGTAGAAGGCCATGACCTCGTCGGCCAGGTCGGCGTCGCCGTCGAGCGCGGCCATCACCTGGTCCGGCGTCCACACGTAGAAGAGGCCTTCCTCGCCCTCGCTGTCGGCGTCCTCGGCGGAGTAGAAGCCGCCGTCGGGATGGCGGAGGTCGCGGAGCACGTAGCCGACCGTCTCCTCCACCACGCGGCGGTAGCGGTCGTGCCCGGTCACCTGCCACGCGTGCAGGTACGCCCGGGTGAGCAGGGCCTGGTCGTAGAGCATCTTCTCGAAGTGGGGGACGAGCCAGCGGTCGTCCACCGAGTAGCGGGCGAAGCCTCCGCCCAGGTGGTCGTCGATGCCGCCCGAGGCCATGGCGTCGAGCGACGTCTCCACCACCGCTCGGACCGCGTCCGCCGGCGCGCCGCCGGCCCCGCCCCGGGCGAGCAGCCGCACCAGCAGGTCGAGGCTCATGGCCTGCGGGAACTTCGGAGCCCCGCCGAACCCGCCGCCGGCGGGGTCGTGCTGGTCGACCAGCTGGCGCTCGGCCGCGGCCAGCGTGTCCGCCCCCGGCAGGTCGTCGCCCGGCTCCAGCAGGGCGGTGCGGCCCAGCGCCCCGGTGAGCTGCCCCGCCTGCTGGTCGACGTCGGACCGCCGGGTGCGCCACAGCTCGTCCACCCGCCGGCACAGGTCGGGGAAGGAGATCATCCCGTGCCGGGTCTCCTTCGGGAAGTAGGTGCCCCCGAAGAACGGCCGCCCGTCCGGGGTGAGGAACACGGTCATCGGCCAGCCACCCTGCCCGGTGGTGGCCTGAACGGCCTCCATGTACACGGCGTCGACGTCGGGCCGCTCCTCCCGGTCGACCTTGACGTTGACGAACAGGTCGTTCATCAGCGCAGCCACCTCGGGGTCCTCGAACGACTCGTGGGCCATGACGTGGCACCAGTGGCACGCCGAGTACCCCACCGACAGCAGGATCGGCCGGTCGGCCGCCCGGGCCGCGGCGAACGCCTCGTCACCCCAGGCGTACCAGTCGACCGGGTTGTCGGCGTGCTGGCGGAGGTAGGGGCTGGTCTCGGCGGCCAGGCGGTTCATGGCGCCCACGCTAGGGGGCCTGGCCAGGTCCGCACCGCGCTCGCCCCGGGCGGACGCCCGCACGGCCGACGCGTCGAGGACAGCGCTCGGCCCTCGGCGGCGATTGGTCGATGGGTCGGTTGGTCATCCGATCACCGCACCCGGCAGGCTGGCCGCCATGTCCCCCGACGAGGCCACCACGCTCATCCGCACGGCCATGCCCCTGTGCGCCGCTCTCGGCATGCGGGCCACCGCCGCCGACCCCGCCGAGGTCCGGGTCGAGATCGACTGGGCGCCCGAGCTGTGCACCACCGGCGACGTCCTCCACGGCGGCGTGGTCATGGCCCTGGCCGACTCGGCAGGGGCGACCTGCGCGTACCTCAACCTGCCCGACGGTGCCGTCGGCACCACGACGATCGAGTCGAAGACCAACTTCCTCGGCGCGGTCCGGAGCGGCACCGCAACCGCGGTGGCGACGCCGCTGCACGTCGGCGGCGCCACGATCGTGGTCGAGACCGTGGTGAGCGGCGACGGCGGTCGGCCCGTCGCCAAGGTGACCCAAACCCAGATGGTGCTGCGTCCCCGCTAGGTCCGTCCGAGTGCCGTTGCCTGACACGGCACTAGCTTGCCGCCCATGCAGATCAGCCTCGAGGGCAGGGTCGCGCTGGTCACCGGCGCCAGCCGCGGCATCGGCAAGGCGATCGCCGGCGCGTTCGCCGGCAGCGGGGCGTCGGTCATGCTGTCGTCCCGCAAGCAGGACGCCCTCGAGGCCACGGCCGAGGAGATCGGCGGCGACACCGCCGTGTTCGCCGCCAACGCCGGGGAGCCGGATCAGATCGCCGCCTGCGTCGCCGCCACCGTCGTGAGGTTCGGGCGGGTCGACATCCTCGTCAACAACGCGGCCACCAACCCGTACATGGGCCGGGCCATCGACATCGACCTCCCCCGCTTCGACAAGACCTGGCAGGTCAACTACCGGGGACCGGTCGTCTGGGCCCAGGAGGCATGGCGGGCCTCGATGGCCGACCACGGCGGCAACATCCTCAACATCGCCTCGGTCGGCGGCCTGTCGGTCGAGACCAGCATCGGTCACTACAACGTGACCAAGGCCGCGCTCATCCACCTCACGCGCACCCTGGCCGCCGACCTGGCTCCCGGGGTCCGGGTCAACGCCATCGCCCCCGGGCTGGTCAAGACGGAGTTCGCCCGGGCCCTGTGGGAGCCGGCCGAGGAGACGATCGCCCGGCGGATGCCGCTCCGCCGCCTGGGTGAACCGGACGACATCGCCGGCGCGGCCCTGTTCCTGGTGAGCGACCTCGCCTCGTGGATCACCGGCCAGACGCTGGTCGTCGACGGCGGCGCCCTGCTCGGCCCGTCCCTCTAGCGGCGGGTGGTCAACCGGTACCGGGCGACCTTGCCCGACGCGGTCCGGGGCAGGGCGGCGACCAGCTCGACCTCCCGGGGGGCGGCATAGGCCGGCAGCTCCGCCTTGACGGCGTCCCGCAGGGCGGCCAGCGTCGGCGCCGCCGCGCCGGCGGCCGGGACGACGACCGCGACCACCCGCTCGCCCCACTCCGGGTCGGGCCGCCCGACGACCGCGACCTCGGCCACGCCCGGGCAGCGGTGGAGCACCCGCTCGACCGCCGCCGGCCAGACGTTCTCGCCGCCGGTGATCACCACGTCGTCGGCCCGGCCGTGCACGACCAGGCGCCGGGCCGACGCGTCCCAGGTGCCGGCGTCGCCGGTGGGGAGCCAGCCGTCCGGGCCCTTGGGGTCGGAGCCGTCCCGGTAGGCGCGGAGGGCCATCGGGCAGCGGAGCTCGATGCGGCCGCCGACGGTCCGGACCTCGACCCCGTCGAGCGGCACCCCGTCGTACACGACCCCGCTGCCCGTCTCGGTCAGGCCGTAGGTGGTCACCGCCCGGGGCGGCAGCACCGAGGGCATGGCGGAGCCGCCGAGCACCACGGCCCGGAACGGCGCCACGTCCACCCGGGGCAACACGGTCGGCACCAGCGACACCAGCGTGCAGCCCTCGGCCGCGGCGGCGGCCACCGCGGCCCGCTCGACGCGGTCCTGCACGGTGAGCGGGGTGCCGGTGTGGATCGCCCGGGTGACCACGGCCAGCCCGCCGACGTGGGCGAGGGGCAGGCAGGCGAGCCACCGGTCGACGGCGGGGTCGACGGCCAGGCGGGCGCTGGTCGCCCGGGCGGAGGCGGCGACGGCGTCGTGGGTGAGGACGACCGCCTTGGGCTCGCCGGTCGTGCCGCTGGTGGCGACGACCAGGGCGTCGCCCGGCTCGACCGGCTCGCGCACCCGGGCCGCGGCCAGCAGCCGGTCGCGGGCCGGCCCGGGCAGCCGGGGGTCGAGGGGCAGGACCGCGTCGCCCGCATCCCACGCCCGCCGCAGGTCGTCGACGAAGGCCGGCGTCCCCCGCGCTGCGAGCACGACCAGTCTCCGCACGCCGACACGCTACGGCGGTTCCTCGAACCGGCGGCGCTCCGCGCCCCGATGGCGAGGCGATAGGGATCGCTTCAGTGTTCCCGAGGCGAAAGTGGCCCCCGACCCCTATGACCTCGAGAACGGCCGAACTTCCGGAATCGCCGCCAGCTCGGTCGGCCCGTCCCCCCTGGCGGCCGCTCCGGCGGGCGTGCCAACCTGCGGGCGTGTCCGAGGCCCCCGTCGACGCCGCGCGCCCCCCGGCTCCGGCGGGGTGGCGGCTGTGGCTAGCCGGGGCCCGGCCCCGGACCCTGCCCGCCGCGGTCGTGCCCGTGCTGGTCGGCACGGCCTGCGCCGCCGGGCGGACCGACGTCGTGGCCTGGCGGGCGGTGGCGGCCGGGGTGGTGGCCCTGGCGCTGCAAGTCGGCACCAACTACGCCAACGACTACAGCGACGGCGTCCGGGGCACCGACGCCGACGAGCGGCGGGTCGGCCCCCTGCGGCTGGTCGGCTCCGGCCTCGTCCGGCCGGGCGCGGTGAAGCGGGCGGCGCTGCTGTCGTTCCTCGTCGCCGGGGTGGCCGGCCTGGCCCTGGCCGTGGCCGTCGGCCCGGAGCTGCTCGTGGTGGGGGCGGCCGCGCTGGCGGCCGGCTGGTTCTACACCGGCGGCTCCCACCCGTACGGCTACCTGGGGCTGGGCGAGCTGTTCGTGTTCGTCTTCTTCGGGGTGGTGGCCACTGCCGGGTCGGCCTACGTCCAGGAGGAGGCGCTGTCGGGGCTGGCGCTGGCGGCGAGCGTGCCGGTCGGCCTGCTCGCCACCGCCCTGCTGGTGGTGAACAACCTGCGCGACATCCCCGGCGACACCGCCTCGGGCAAGCGGACCCTGGCCGTCCGCCTCGGCGACCGCCGCACCCGGGCGCTGTACGTCGCGCTGCTGGTGGGGGCGGTGGCGATGATCCCGGTGGTGGCCGGCCTGGGGGAGCGGCCGGCGGCCGCCGCCGCCCTCGCCGCCGTGCCTCTGGCCCGGCAGCCCGTGCTGGCGGTCCTCGGGGGCGCCCGGGGCCCGGACCTCATCCCGGTCCTGGGCGCGACGGGACGGGTCCAGCTCGTGTTCGGCGTGCTGCTGGCGGCGGGGCTGTGGATCTCGGCCTGAGCGGCCTCAGCCGCCGGCCACCCCGGCCACCGCGGCGACGACCGCATCGACCTCCTCGGGGGTGGTGACGATGCTGGGCCCGACCCGGACGTGCTCCTCCGCGTAGGGCGTGATCGAGGCGGCGATGCCGGCGCCGGACAGCGCTCCGAGCACCTCCGGCGGCTCGGAGCCGTCGACGTCGAAGCACACGATGCCGGCCGACACCTCCTCCGACGCCGGGGTCACCAGCCGGACGCCGCCGATCTCCGCCAGGCCGGCCTTGAGCCGGGAGGCCTGCTCCCGGGTGCGGGCCGCCACCCGGTCGCGGCCGATGTCGAGGTGGAAGCCGAACGCCTCGGCCAGCGCCCAGCGGTGCTCGAAGTCGTGGTAGCCGCCGGGGCTGAACCGCACCCCGTCGGTCGGCGCCGCCGGCAGCCCGTTGCGCCACTCGCCGAAGCTGCCCGGCTCGAACGCGGGTACCGCCGGGGCGACCGTCGGCCAGGCGGCCGCCCGGCCCCAGACGATGCCGGTGCCCCGCGGTCCGAACAGCCACTTGTGGGTGCCGGCCACCAGGAAGTCGCAGCCGAGGTCGCCGACCGAGGCGTCCTCCACCCCCAGCCCGTGGACCCCGTCGACGCACAGCAGCACGGCGTCGTCCGGCGCCCGGCCGGCGTTGAGCGGCGCCAGAGCGTCGGCGACCGCCCGGACCGGCACCTTGACCCCCGTGCCGGAGTGGACCCAGGTCACGGCCACCACCCGGGTGGCCGGCGTGACGCCGGCCACCAGCCGGCTCACCATCCCCTCGACCGTCGCGGCCGCCGGGTCGTCGTACAGCCGGACCCGCCGGACGCCGGTGCCGGTGGCCGCCGACCGCAGCGCCCAGGCCTGGTGGGTGGAGTAGAAGTCGTGCTCCGTGGTGAGCACGTCCTGGTCGGGCCGCACCCGCAGCCCGCCGTACAGCAGCCCCAGGCCCTCGGTCGTGCTGCCGGTGAGGCCGATCTCGGCCGGCCGGGCGCCCAAGTACTCGGCGGCGGCGGCCCGGACGGCGGTCTCGGCGTCGACCTCGGTCGCCGGCAGGTAGCCGTGGGTGTCGGCGTCGAGCCCGGCCCGGTGGCGCTCGACGGCCTCGGCCACCGGCCGCGGGTGGGCGGCCAGGACCCAGGCGGCGAACTGCGCCGTGCCGCGGTCGAGCGGGAACTGGTCGCGGACCGAGGCCCAGTCGGCGGGGTCGAAGTCCTGCGGTTGGGGCCGGCCGGTGGCGGCCCCGCCGTCGTCGCCGCCGTCGCCGTCGCCGCTGCAGGCCGCCGCGCCCCGCGCGGCGAGGCCACCGGCGGCGACCGACGAGCGGGCGAGGAAACTGCGGCGGGACAGGGCGGGCACGCCCGTAGTGTGGCCCGCCGGTCAGGCGGGCGGGAGCGCGTCGAGCCACGCGTCGACCAGGTCGCCGAACCGGTCGGGCTGCTCCAGGTGGGCGCTGTGCCCGGCGCCGGGCACGAGCGCGGCGCGGGCGTTCGGCCCGATCGCCGCCGCGGTCCGGGCGGCGATGGCGGCGTAGCGGCCGTCGTCCTCGCCCGCCACGACCAGGGTGGGGGCGGCGATGCCGGCCAGGTCGTCCCACAGCGGTCGCTGGCTCCCGGTGCCGGCCAGCTCGAGGCTGGTGGCCAGCCCCTCAGCGGTGTTGGACCGGCGCTCGTCCTCGAACCGGGCGCCCGGCGGGAGCCCGGCGAACATGGGCAGAGCCAGCCAGTGGTCGACGAAGGCGGGCACCCCCTCGGCCCGGATCCGGGCGGCCAGGGCGGCGTCGGCCGCCCGTCGCTCGGCCCGCGTGGCGTCGTCCTCGATGCCCGGGGTGCCGCTCACCAGCACCAGGGCCCGGACGGCCTCCGGGGCCTCGGTGGCGACGTGGAGGACCATCCGGGCGCCCATCGAGTAGCCGAGGTAGACGGCCCGGCCACCGGCCTCCGCCGCCAGCCGCCCGGTGGCGGGCAGGTCAGCGGCCACCCCGACCGAGCCGCCGTGGCCGGGGGCGTCGAGCCGGAGGACGCCGAACCGGCCGGCCAGGCGCGGCGCGACCGGCCCCCAGCACCGGCACGTCTGGCCGAACCCGTGGAGCAGCACCAGGGGCGGCCCGTCGCCGTCGCGTTCGCCGTGGAGCGTCACGGCGCGGGAGTCTTGTCGCTGCCATGACCCCTTCGCCGCACCCTTCGCCTCAGGACGTGCAGGCCACCTTCACGGCCACGCTGGTCGACGAGTGGGCCCGAGCCGGCGTCGCCGACGCCGTCGTCTGCCCCGGGTCGCGGTCGACCCCGCTCGCCCTGGCGCTGGCCGACCACCCGGGCGTCCGGGTCCACGTGCACCACGACGAGCGGTCGGGCGGGTTCCTGGCGCTGGGCCTCGGGCTGGCCTCGGGCCGCCCCGCGGTGGTCCTCACGACCAGCGGCACAGCCGCCGCGGAGCTCCACCCGGCCGTGGTCGAGGCCGACCTGGCCGCCGTCCCGCTGCTGGTGTGCACCGCCGACCGGCCGCCCGAGCTGCGGGACGTCGGCGCCCCCCAGGCCATCGACCAGCTCCACCTGTACGGGCGGGCGGTGCGGTGGTTCGGCGACCCCGGCGTCCCCGACGCCGCCGGGGCCGACCGCTGGCGGGCGTTCGCCGCCCGGGCCGTCACCGCCGCGCTCGGGCCCCGCCCCGGCCCCGTCCACCTCAACCTGCCGTTCCGTGAGCCGCTGGTCGGGACGCCCGGGCCGCTGCCGCCGGCCCGGGACGATCGGCCATGGGTCGCCGCGGCCGAGCCC